>CAMKEX010000062.1 GCA_946411695.1 uncultured Lachnospiraceae bacterium | reverse complement strand
GTTCTGCACAAAAACACTGCTGCCCGCAAGGTCTCCAGACTGGCTGCTGCTGTCAGGAAGGCTCAGTAATCTGATCCCATTCTATGACGGACCGGTTCTTATCTGACCGGTATATATTTTAAACGATCAACCCCTCCTGTGGTTTTAAGGCACAGGAGGGGTTTTTTAGCGCATATGGATATTTTGCCCTGATTCTGAAGCAGAGCTGTTGTCTGAGCAAAGCTGTTGTCTGAGCAAAGCTGTTGTCTGAGCAGAGTTGTTGTCTGAGCAGAGCTGTTGTCTCTTATGCCGTTCAGAACCGGGTCATGGAAGCCTTGCGGCACATGTCTTCCAGCCAGCTTCGCTTCTGCATGGCGCTTTTCCATGCGGCAGGGACACTGTCATACCCGTAGTAGAGTCCCGCCAGTCCGCCGGCGACCGCACCGACGGTGTCCGCGTCATCCCCCAGGTTAACGGCCTGCAGAAGAGCCTGCTCCAGGGAATCGGTTGTGATCAGGTTCCACACAGCGGACTCCAGCGTATCGACAACATAGCCGGAGCTCCGGATCTTATCAGAGGGGACTTGTGCAAAAACGCTGAGGTCTTTCAGCCTTCTGTAACAGGAAAGCTCATCATCAAGGTCATTTTTTGTATAGAAAGCGACGGCGGCATCCATTCCACGCTGCAGGGCTCCGAGGAGTGTATGGGTCTGAGACTCTGCAGCGGCAGATCCGTCTGCCGGATTTGTATCAGTCAGGAACCCTCTGAGCTTCAGGATCTCTCTGCACATAAAATAATAGATTCCTGAAGCAGTACAGGCGCGGAGATGGTTGTGGGTCAGGAGAGTGATGTTATGCACTGCCTGGACCGCGTCTTTTTCGGTAAAGGTACCGTCTGCCTCTTTGATTGCGGCGTAGAGACATACAGGCATGACCCTCATCAGTCCGCCGTTTCCATTGGCGTGCTCCCCGGTCCTGCCGCAGCCGGTCCATTTGTGTGTCCTCGCATATTTGTCGATGGCATCCAGACAGGTGATCCCCTGGTCGTAGGCTTTACCGAAAGGTGTATAGGCACCGTCCCGGTCCCAGCGGATGAATTTCTCCATGATGTCATCGTAATCCAGACATCTCTTCTCGATCAGGCTGTCAAGGATGCACAGAGTCATGCTTCCGTCGTCTGTCCAGCTGCCCGCAGGCATATGAAAGACGCCGCCTGCCTCCATGCCCTTTACGAGACCCCTCTTCAGTACAGAGGGCCGGCTCATGAACTGCACCGGATTGCCCAGCATGTCACCTGCCAGGACGCCCATGATCCCATCTGTCCACATAGGGGCGGCGTCCCTGTCTGTGCGTCTGCCGGTATTCGTTTTTGCTGTATCCCGGATTGTATATGTATGCTCAGTCATTGTTCTGTCTCCCTTCCTGTTTTGTTTCTTCAGGATTGTTCCCGAATAGATCTTATGGTTGTATTATACTCCGCGCGAGAACCCGAAAAGTCGCTTTTGAAGCGACTTTTTTGTTTGATAGTATTTTGTTTTTTCAGAACATTTTTTACATTTTTTCTCTCTATATATGTTTATATATGTGTATACACATGCCTGAATATGGCAAAAGGATGTTATTATATGATATAAAATGTGATTATATTTGAAAATATGCTTGTAAATGTTATATTATGTGATATAATTAACAAAACACTCAAATGCAGCCGGTAGTATCTAGCAAATGAAAGGAGTTATTTATGCAGAGATTTACACTGCCCAGGGATTTATATCATGGGAAAGGTGCTCTGGAAGCACTGAAAAATCTCCAGGGCAAAAAGGCCATCATCTGTGTCGGCGGAGGCTCCATGAAGCGCTTCGGATTCCTTGACAGAGCCAAAGGTTATCTGGAAGAGGCCGGTATGGAAGTCCGTATTTTCGAAGGCATCGAGCCGGATCCTTCCGTGACGACAGTTATGCGCGGAGCAGAGGTGATGACAGAGTTCGGCCCCGACTGGATCGTTGCCATCGGCGGCGGTTCGCCGATCGATGCAGCCAAGGCTATGTGGATCAAATATGAGTATCCCGAAATCACTTTCGAAGATATGTGCAAGGTCTTCGGTATCCCGCAGCTGCGAAAGAAAGCACACTTCTGTGCGATTTCCTCTACCTCCGGCACAGCGACCGAGGTCACTGCTTTTTCGATCATTACAGATTATGATAAGGGCATCAAATATCCGATCGCTGACTTTGAGATCACTCCGGACGTTGCGATCGTCGACCCTGAGCTCGCGCACACCATGCCCAAAAAGCTGGTAGCCCATACCGGCATGGATGCTCTGACTCACGCAATCGAGGCGTATGTCTCCACTGCGGCAAGCCCTTATACGGACGGTCTTGCCATCCACGCCATCGAGATGATCCAGGAGAGCCTGGTCAAGTCCTATGGGGAAGATATGGACTGCAGAGATAAGATGCACGACGCACAGTGCATGGCCGGAATGGCTTTCTCCAACGGCCTGCTGGGTATTGTCCACTCCATGGCCCACAAGACCGGTGCTGCATTTGCGGACTACGGCGCCCACATTATCCACGGCGCGGCAAACGCCATGTATCTTCCCAAAGTCATCGCCTTCAATGCGAAAGACGATACAGCGAAAAAACGCTATGGCGTCATCGCTGACTACATGAACCTCGGCGGCGCCAATGACGATGAGAAGGTTGCGAACCTGATCGCTTACGTTCGCGGCATGAACGACGCAATGAACATTCCCCACTGCATCGGCCGGTACGGCAAAGACAGCTTCCCCTGCGAGCAGGGCTTTGTACCTGAGGACGTCTTCCTTGAGAGACTGCCTTCCATTGCTGCGAACGCGATCCTTGACGCATGTACTGCTTCCAACCCCCGCCAGCCCGGCCGGGAGGAGATGGAGAAACTTCTCAAGTGCTGCTACTATGACACAGAGGTGGATTTCTGATCCTGCCTGCTGATGCCTTCACACAGTATGTCCGCCGAAGATCGGAAAACAGCTCACCACACTGAGTATATACACCCAAATCCCCATATCCTGAACGATCATTCGGATGACATAAACCTCTTGTACCGGCCAAAGAGCTTTTTTCTTTGGCCGGTATTCTGATACCGGTAAAAAATCGGGGGGTAAAAAAATAAAAAATAATGGTTGAATATACTTTGCGCATGTGTTAAAATTGCAAAGTCGGCTGAGGAAAGCCGGAAAACCTGATATTTAGGGGAATCATACAATGGCAGTATCACGGTCTCCAAAACCGTTCATGGGGGTTCGAATCCCTCTTCCCCTGCTACTTTTTATAGGCCGTTGTCAGACGTTGACAGCGGCCTTTCTTTTTGTCCTGAGAGCCTTATTTTATGCGGGTTTCGTCCCCTTTTTGGTTCCGTCTGTATCCGTCCCGTGTTGGTGGGTGTACATACCGGTTTTCATGCTCCCGGGGGATTTTATGGGGGATTCCGCGGGGGAAGGTTCCGGACGATAAGGGCCCCGTTGACAGTTTCCAGAAATTGTATCAAAATAAACGCAGGGCAGACGGCGGAAACGGAGCCTTACGACCATAGTGTGAAGCCTGGGAGCACGCACAGAAATGTGAAGTCCGGGTCCAAATCCCGGTGGGAGCGATTAGAGACGTGAAAGCGTCTCTTTTTGTTTGCCCGCGCTCCTAATCCGGTCAGCTCCTGGGCCCGGCCTGCTCCGGATCCGATCCGCGATCTGTTATCCTCTTCTTAGCATTGTATATAAATCTGTCAGTAACAAATCTAATAGCAACCTCTATTTCAGTGATATATCGGCTGAACATTTCCTTATCCATTGAAACCGATTCTGAGCCTTTAATTAGATCCCCATACTGCATATATTCCAAAGATACCTCAAAAAAATCTGATTCCGGGGTATCTGGTGCATAAGTAGCGGCAAACATAGCGGCGTCTGTTTTATTTAGGGCAGCTAACAGATATTCAGGACTCCCGGCAAGTTTTGATTGAAACATTCCTGCTTTATTAAGATAGTCAATCAATGGGGGAATCCTTGAATCTTTGATAGCATCGGCAGCATCTAAAACTTTTCCTGGATCAGCAGTGTCTATACCATCGGCCGAACAAAGCCAGCCGGGGGTGCACTCGAGATAAATTGCTATTTTTCGAAGGACATCTTCCGGAACTGCGGATTGCTTAGATCTGGACAAATATTTTTCTAATTGTCTTTTTGTCCTGTCACAATATTTTGCTATTGCTTCTCGGCTCGTGTCTTTATTTGATGTACGTTCTAATTTTCGTGCCTGTTCGTCATATTTGGAACGATCGATGTAATATTCACTCTTTTTTCTTGACATATTTCCACCCTCTCCGAACTGAAAACATTTATTGTTCGTAGCTTATAGCAGATTTGCACGTTTTCTATGCAGGTGTGCATATAGAACGAAGATTAAATGTATAAATATCGACTATATAACCGAATTATATTCGGTTATTATTATAGTACCACGTGGGGAACACGTCAACGCACGATAACATGCAGATAAACTCAAGGAGAAATAGGAGATGAGAAAAAGAATTATGATAGCCTCAACAGGCGTCCGGATGATGACTTTAGACGAGGCCTGTGCATATACCGGACTGGGCCGGAACTCTTTCATAAAATGGGCTGATCTGATCGGGAGCAAGCGCAAGTTTGGAGCCCGGGCCCTGTATGACAAAAAGGTGATAGATGAAGCACTGGACAGACTGGATAGCACAGTGGAAGCCATGACAGCAGCCGCGGCACAGTGACCGGAGCAGGAAGGGGGCAAGGAATGAAGAGCAGAAAAGGCCAGGATCCCCCCGGACAGGACAGCAGACAAAAGCCTGCAGCGGAAAACAAGCCCGGCAAGGTGGGAAGGCCCGCAAAGTCTCCAATCACTGTTGAAGTGATAGCAGGGATCCTGCGGGCCATGGGCGTAGAAGTACGGCTGAATGTTATCAGCGGCGAGATTGAGTATATAGACTTTGATAAAAAATACAGCCGTGAAAACCTTCCTGCTACGGTCCCGCTGCTTATTCTGGACCGCATAAAGATATTATCAAACATCTATCAGAAACCGAATGTATCAGAAATCTGCGCATATATAGAGATGGTCGCGGACATTAACCGGTATAACCCGGTTAAGGACATGTTGGAAAAGACAACCAAGATAGACAAGACGGACCGCATACAGGTTTTATATGAGATCCTCGGGATCACTAAAAACACCACTGCGCAGATATATGTCAGAAAATGGCTGCATCAGTGCGTGGCTATGGCCCTGAATGATGAAAACAGGCCGTATGCAGCGGACGGGTGCCTTACTCTCCAGGGCGCGCAGGGGTGCGGGAAAACTTCCTTCTTCCGGGCGCTTGCGATATGTCCGGAATGGTTCAATGAAGGTGTTTCGCTGGACATGGGGAACAAGGATACTGTGATACCAGCCGTTTCTAAATGGATCTGTGAGCTCGGGGAACTTGACGGCACGTTAAAGCGGGAGCAGACAAGTCTAAAAGCATTCCTCACGCAGCAGATAGACAATCACCGGAAGCCATACGGCCGCGCGTGGATCAAACGGCCCCGCCGGACTTCCTTCTGTGCAACCGTCAACGATGAAGCGTTTCTGCGGGATACCACCGGATCCCGACGGTTTTGGGTCGTGCATGTGGATGATATAGATCTGGACCGGCTGCGGGCCCTTCGGCCGAACTGGTTTAAAAAGCTGTGGGTGCAGGTCTATGAAGATCTGTATAAAGCAGACAGGCAGGGATTCCGGCTTACCAGCGAAGAACAAACAATCCTGCAGTATGACAATCTGACACAGTTTACAGTCATTAACCGGGATTTTGATAATGTTCTGGAAACGATGGATTTTTCTGCACCGTTGGCCAGGTGGCGAAGGCTGACCACAAAGGAGATCAAACAGCAATATTTCATCACGTGGGCCACGGCTTCCCAGATCGGCCGGATCCTGACGCAGGCCATGCAGATAGATCCACGGATAGAACATACCAGGCCGCAGAACAAGAGCACATACCTCGTACCACCGCCGAAGATGGGCGGGGCCCAGGATTTTAAAGGCTTTGCGGCCACCAACCCGCCGCCGAAAAAAGAGGATCAGCCGGTTAGCGGTTAGGTTAAGGTTAGGTATTTTTCTATGGCACGCTATCAAAATTATTTTTAGAGAGAAAAAGAGTATGCAGGGAATATTGGTAGAGTACGTAAGCAAAAAACCTAACCATAACCTAACCCTAACCGCCGGAAATGGAGCGCGAACAATGAGAAATCAGAGGGAGATAGACAAGCATGTGCTGTATGCCTGCCCGATCTGCGGCGGCCGCAGCATAGAAGAGATATACAAAGATCACATGCTCCGGATCGCCTGCGCTACCTGCGGGGCCACGACTCCGGAGATCTGGACAGAATCAGGGGATGTATCCGCCGCCATGATCGCGGCTGTGGGGATCTGGAACCAGCGCGAGAAGATCCGCCCGCCCTGACCGGCGGCCGGTCCCCAGAAGTGAGAAAACAAAGATTCAAAGTGTGAGAGAGGAAAGCAGCAATGATGATCATTTTTGACAATACCGGCTTTGAGCGCCTGACGCGCCGGAAGAAGCCGGAGAGAAAGAGGGCGGCATATAAGTCGGTCCCGCGAGGGGATCCGGCGGGAAGGGCTGCCCGGGAAGGATATTTTGATATGGGTGTGATTGAAGATCTTTACAGGGAAAAAGATCGTTTGGAGAAAGAAGCTGCCCGGGATCGGGAAGCAATTCAAGCATTAGAGCGCAAGCTCGATGCGGGAAACCTTCGCGCTAAATGGTTAAAGAATATGGCTATCAATGCCGGATCTGAAGAAGAGTTTGACGAGTACGCGGATCAGTTGAACATCCAAAAACAGCGGAATCTTGAAATTGCCAGGAGTCTTAACGCTACGCGGGCTATGCTGCCGGAGTCTGACTGGAAACTCGATCAGTGCAGGCATGAGCTGAAAGAGGCCATGAAAGCGGAAGGGAGAAATGCGGGAACTTATTCACGCGCTGTGGGTAGTTGGCCGCTTTAACATATATCACGCTTCAGGCGTGAAAAAAGCGTGGGCTCTTCCGGGGCGTCCTTCGGGATGTCCTGGGAGAAGGTCCCCGCACAGATAAGGAGTAAAGGACAATGAAAACTATTCTAAGCCCGCCCAAAATGAATTGGCTGAAAGTCTGCCCTGAATGCGGGCACTCTGACCTGCTGCAGGTCCGGATCACGGCCGGGGTCGCGTCATACGATGCTGCAATCGAGTGCCTGCGTTGCCATGTGGCCGGGGATCCTGTGACCGTCTCAGGTGAATACACAGAGTCCAACGAGGCGTCAGTAAAGGCAGCGCTGGCGGCTGAATGTGAGGCGGGGAAGCTGTGGAACCAGCTTAAAGCATAAGTGATAGCAACAGCGCTAAAGCGTAGATTAAAGCATAGGGCGGCACGGCCGGAAACGGTCCGCCGCCCGGATCAGGAAAGGAGTAACGAACATGTCAAAAGATTTTAATTTTGTGCTGATCGAATATGCACGGTCCGCGGAGCTCAGGACAGGAGCCGCTATTGATGCCCTGAAGAAGGCCGCAACAAATACCAGGCTGACATATAACGCGCAGCAGGAAGATCTTAACGCGGCTGCAGGGACCGCGAAGGAAGAGCTGGAAGCCCTCAGAGCCCAGGGCCTTGAAGCAATCACCCAGAAGTGCGCAGAACTGGACCAGCGCGAGGCAGAGGCCCGCCGGACACGTGCGCTTGATACAGAGTATCAGCAGCGGCTTTCCGCGAAGCTGGACACACTGGCCCGCATTGATACAAAAGCCGTAGATCCTGTTTTTCTGCGGGACTATGTGGGAGAGTTTGCCGGGGATCCGGTCGCGATCTCAGCTATTAAGAGTGCGCTGCAAAGGCCCGTGAAGCCCGTGAAGCCCGTTACAGAATCCGGGGACATTGGCAGTGCTGCCGGGAACATGTCCATAGATTTCGGCCTTGTCGGACTTCTTACGGACCACACCGGGGAGCTGCAGGCTCATATCCAGGACACCGTGAAAAGATCTTTCGAGAATATGATCATCGGATGCTTGACTGCGGTCAGCTCCGCCCGCGGGGATCTGGAAAAAGCCCAGGGCAAACAGGACGCCACAAAGAGCGCAACCGACTATCACAGGGAGCAGGTGAAATTGTACGTTGATGCCTTCTGTGAATACTGCTGCGCGCAGGATCCGGACTTTTCCCGGGATGATGTGGAGATCCGGAAGGCAAGGGATGAAGAGATCCGGAAGCAGCGCGGCGAGGCCACAGGTTCTGTAGCCGGTGAATTTAACTTCGGTTTCCGGCCGGTGAACTGACAGACATCTGCAATCCGGATGTAAAGCAGCTTAAAGCGGGCGGGGCCTGCAGTGCTCCGCCCGCAAGACAAACAAGGTTCAGGGTGCGGGGAAAGAGGAAATCTTGACCAATGAAGAACTTGTGAAAAAGATACAGGCCGGGGAAGATCCGGACGGCCGCCTGCTATACGAACTGTATGACCAGAACCGCGGATTGATCGCAAAGGTGATAAATAACAAGGGATACACGGAATATGCAGAGATGGAAGATCTAATGCAGGAAAGTTTCTTCGCTGTCCACAAGGCGGCATTTCGTTGGAGAGAGGGCGCGGGCTCTGGTTTCCCTTCCTATCTCGCGTCCTGGGTCCGTTCATGCCTGGGCCGGTATGTGGAGAACTTCGGCGGGCCTGTCCGGATCCCGGTACACAGGATAACGGAAATCAAAAAATATTCGCGGTATGTTTCCGGGTATGTCAAGACACACGGCCGCAAACCGTCCGATCATGAGATCATGAAGGCGCTGGGCGTTACTGTCTTTAAGCTGGATGTGATCAGAAGAGACATGTATAGATTCCAGAACATGCGGAGCCTGGACACACCGGCGGGGGAAGATGAGGGAAGCACTTTATCCGATTTCGTGCGGGATCCGTCCAATCAGCACGAGCAGACGCTTGAAAGAGTCTATGAAGAAGAGCGGGCCCGCGCTGTCTGGGGTGCGGTGGATCAGCTTAAAGATTCCACTGCTGAGATAATCCGGCTGCGGTATGGGCAAGGGCTGACCATAGAAGAGGCAGGCGCGGCCGCGGGCGGATTGTCTAAAGATGCAGTGTTCGGACGCATAAAGCGAGGGTTGAATGAGCTCCGGACAAAGCACTTTCAGGAGCTGTCACAATTCGCTGACCTGTCCGATGTATACAGCCGCGGGGTCCATATTGTCAGTGTTGCCCAATTCCAGCGGGAAGGGATGAGCTCCACAGAGTGGGCGGCACTAAAGGAAATAAAGATTGATGAGGAATTAAAGCGGGCCCGCCGGGAGCATGAAGAGCGCATGAAGCGCGAGGAAGAGAGGATAGAGGCCCTTTTGCAATACTGGAAACAGAGAGCAGAAGCGCAGCAGCGGGAAAAGGAATGTCGGGATTCCGTCAATCTATCGCCGGATCCGATCACAGAAGCGTGAAGAAAAGTGTAAAAACATTGTTCGCGAAATTACTATTTCACGAATAGTTAAGTGGTAAATCTGCACAAATACGCGCCGGATCCGCCGGGGCCGGTCCCGATCACGGCCGCCCTGCAGCTCCGGGAGAGGGCGGGAAGTTTCCGTTTTTTGACATCCTTGGCCCGGATTGTGCACTATGACAAGCCCGATCCGATCACCTGCAAAGCAGGAATGAACGGAAAAACGACATAGAAAAACCTGCCATCGATATGTTGCGGACCATATCACCGGCGGGTGTCAACTGAATCATCAGAGATAATATAGCAGAATTGCAAAGCTGGGACAAGTTAGATCTGTGAGGGCATAAAAAGACCGCGGAGCTACTTCTCCCCGCGGTCAAGTGTTCCATATTCAATTTTAAATTGCGGCGACAGCGCAGACCGCATCCCAATTTTGATGATGATTTGTTAATGTTACAAAATGGTCTTCTGTATTTCCGATCCGCAACGGAAATACAGTTTCTGCAGAACATAAAGAGTATAGCAGAATTAAAAAGTGGTTTCAACCACAGAAAATCCGCTGCGATACCGACCACCCCGCAGCGGATTTTCCAACTTTTGAAATCATGTTAAGAAACGTACTTTGAAACGGGTTCCATTTCATGTATGAGTATACACCAGAGGGACGCACCAGCGCAACCGCCGGAAGGCATGAAAAAGCCGGTCCCGGGGAAGGTGGATCCGGGACCGGTTGAGTTGATGGATTGTATAGTATGGGTGCGAACATGGCCATTATATTGCGATCTTTCCGAAATTGCAACATAGCAGAGGGCAGGGCCGACCGCGCAGAAGGTCCGCAGAGCCGCTTTCACCCCTTTGTGGATACTTTCCCAATAGAAGCCGCTGGAAGCCCACAGAGAGGACAGCAGGCAGGAAAGCGGGGCAGATAGGCAGGTGGTACATGTATCAATCCCCATTCTCTAACCGCTGCAGGACCGCATCCGCACAGTATTTGTTCAGGGACACACCGGCGGCAGCCGCAGCTTCCCGGAGCTCTTCCTTTTTCCCCTTCGGGACGCGCACCATGATAGAATCCACTTTTTCAGACAGATATTTTTCGTTTGCTTTCGCCCTGGCTGGCGTATTTCCTTTGTATTTTCCCATGGTCAGATTTTACCACACAAACCACAGGATAACAACGGACAACCACCAGACGGAAAAGGACGGTTGACACGTGTTACATGTAACGCTATAATGAGGATGGCACGTGTTACATGTGCCAATCACAACACGCCAGGGAGAGATAGAGGCGGCACAAACTTCGAAGCCCTGGGAAACATGAAGAACCCCGCCGGATGTCTGCAAACATTCGGCGGGGAGAAGGTGGTAAAGCAAGGCAAAACTGGACGGTACCAGCGATCAGTTTTGCCCGCAATACAAAGGGATTATAGCACAATCCCGGAAAGAGAGGAAAGATTGAAAGCTATCGCAAGGACACATAATTATTGGTTATTCACAGCCACGGCTGACGAGATCTACAGAGGTGTGGGAAATCTTCCGCGAACCTTCCAGATCTGTATTCTCGATGCTTTCCAGGACACATTGAAGCGCGGCGGGATGTATGGGGATCCGATCCCGGCTGCAGAGGTACGTGGCCAGCACAAAGGGAAGCGGATCAATGGTATCTGCCTAAACACAGATATTCTGCAGCCTGAAACCATTGAAGCGGTCAAGCGGATCTATAACGAGATTGAGAAGACTGGAAAAGAGACTGTAGAGATCGGTTATCTGCTTAACCGGGGAGATCTGGATGACGTTTTTTCGCAGTTTGAAAAGGACCCGGGGAATAGAAGCGGGTATGTGTGGCACCTGATTTACAAGTGGGCTGATAGACATAATTCTCGTTTACTGAGGAGAAATCAGGAAGCAGAGCGTTTCGGCCCGTGGGGAGCCAGGGAAGCGAAGCCTTGGGAAGAAGAATAAATAGAGCTGTAATAACTACAGGACCGCAACACGGCCGCGTCAGCACGTACCAGGTGCGGGCGCGGCTTTATTGATAACAGAATGAGAGGGTGGAAGCATGGCAAAGAAGTTACCGCCGGGGATGCGGAAAAAGGGCAATTCCTACGAATACCGGTTCTATATCGGGGATAAACGATACAGTGTGTCGGGAAAAACAATCAGCGACTGCAAAAACAAGGAGATCAAAAAGAGGCAGGAGATCGAGGAAGGGACGTATAAACGAGGCCGGGATCTGTCAACGGCTGAATATATGGACCGGTGGCTGGAAAAGCGCAGACAGCAGATAACGCCTGCAACGGCCCGGACATACCGGAAGCTGTATAACCGGATGATCAGGCAGCCGATCGACAAGGCCGGGCACACCTTCGGGGATATTAAGCTGCGGGAGCTGGAGACAGAAAACGTCTACCAGATGCAGCAGTCGCTTTTGGATGATGGACTTTCCACCAGAACCGCGAATGATACGTTATCACTTTTGAATCATGCGCTGGAAGCGGCATGTGCGGAAAGGGTGATTGACTGGAACCCGGCAAAAGCCGTTGAACGTCTGAAACGGACAGAAGAGCCCGCCCGCGACACGATCCACCGGGCCCTGACAAGGGAAGAGGTGGACGCGTTTCTGCAGGCAGCTGTGGGATCCTGGTACTATCCGCTTTATATCTTCCTGTTACATACCGGTATGAGGATCGGGGAAGCCTCGGCCCTTGCGATCGGGGATGTGACCGGCGGGATCATAAACATTTACAAGACGGTTACAAGAACAGACGCCGGGTATATCATCGCGGAGCAGACCAAAACGGACGCAGGCCGCCGGAAGATAGACATACGGCCGGAAGCATGGAAGGCCTGGAACGACCAGCGACAGATAAAAGAGTTTTTCAACAGTGGGAAGGTGATCAGAGCGGGGAGCCCTGTTTTCACTCTCCCGCGCGGCGGGATCATCCGGCCGGACCGGGTGAACAGCGATATAAAACGGATCTGCAAGGCCGCCGGGATTGAATACTTTACCTGTCACGCATTCCGGGCCACGTTCACAAGCCGCTGCATAGCCGCCGGGATGGATGTAAAACTGCTTATGGAAATCCTGGGGCATACGGATGTACAGATGACTTTAGGGCTGTATGGACACGGAGAGGAAGAGAAGCGCCGCAAACAGATCTTAGCTGTGAATATGTGAGAAGAGACAAACCCGCCGGGCACCTGGGAAGCTCGGCGGGCCTTTTATATAGGCCCTGACAATATACCCCGATCCGTGGTACAATGGGATGCGGCACAAGGTTCGGAGATGGGGCAGAAGCTGCCTGGCGGGGGATTATTTCCCCTCTTTTGGGCTTATGGGGGATTTTATGGGGGGAAAGTCGGAAAATCCCGCGCGGTTATGCGGTCAGGGGGTTCGAATCCCTCTTCCCCTGCTTTGTGAACCGTTGTCATTATGGCAGCGGTTTTCTTTATGACATAAAATAAGGGGAAGAGGGATTCGAACCTCCATAGACAGGAAAAATTCATATATTGTAAAATGGTTAATGCGGGGGTAGTTACTCCTTTGCAGCGACATCATGAGAAAGGACAGTCCAATGAAATTTGTAATTCAGGTTGTGGAAAACGCGTCTGTTCGTGTTGTGGAAGAAGCCGATGGCACGATCCCGGAGGGAGGCGGATATATTTCCGGCAGCATCGGGCGCGGCTTTATGGTACTGGTAGGCATCAGCGGATCGGATACAGAGGCAATCGCGGACAAGATGGTTGAGAAGATGCGCAAGCTGCGCATTTTTGAAGACGAGAACGGCAAGACCAATCTCGATCTGGCGGCGGTTGGCGGAGAGGTCCTCCTGGTCTCCCAATTCACTCTTTACGCGGACTGCAAAAAGGGAAACCGCCCTTCCTTTGTCCACGCCGGACTGCCTGAAATGGCGGAGCCTATGTTCAACTATATTGCCGACAAGTGCCGGGCAGCCGGAATGTCTGTGCAGACCGGTGTCTTCGGAGCGTTCATGAAAGTTTCTCTCGTCAACGACGGCCCCTTCACCATCGTTCTCGATTCGGATCAGATGGGCTGGTCGTGAGATATTGTGCACCATTTTCCAAGCTGCTTGTGTGCAGGTGTTTTTGAATGAATAGGAGGTAATCGCTCCGGATATGATTACAGATTACAGCAGAGCAAAAAAACTTGGTGAGCGTGAATACAGAAGAAAGCTTGTAAAAGGGCAGTATCCCTATCTCCCTTCCCTGGAGGAAATGGTTCACGATGTAGACCGGATGCCTGAGATCAGCCTGGGACTGGCGGAAATCCCGCTGGATATGGTGGTCGGAACCCGGACGACAGGGCGCCAGAACGCCTTTGCCGCCAACTTCATGCCCCTGGTGGGAGAGGATTCGGAATTTGCTGCCAAATGGAGCAGTCTGTACGATTCTCAAGTGGAAGAGGGGATCAGGGATCCCGTCAAAGTCTATGAATTTATGAACCGCTTCTATGTCCAGGAGGGTAACAAGCGGGTATCTGTTCTCAATTACGTCGGTGCTGTTTCTGTTTTAGCCAATATTATCAGGATCAGGCCTCCCAGGACGGATTCCGAACAGAGCATTACCTATTATGAGTATCTCGACTTTTACAACGTGACAAAGAGCTTTGAGATCGTCTTTTCCGCCCCGGGCAGATACAGCCAGCTTGCCCGTATTCTTCAGCAGAACCTTCACGATCCGTGGCCGGAGGAACTGCTGGAAAAGCTGCATGCCGGTTTTATTGCCTTCAAGGAAATCTATCTGGCAAGGGGAGGGCAGAAACTCAATCTCACGGTCGCGGATGCCCTTCTGATCTATCTGAGCATCTACAGCCTTGACAGTCTGATCCGCGAGGGCAGAGATGTGATCGGAAAACGCCTGTCCAGACTCCGTCAGGAATATATCGCCGCCTCGCAACCGGACAGGATCGCCCTGATCGAGAGCAAAAAGGACGCGGAGACGCCGGCGAAAAATCTGGCAATCACCAAAATCCCCGTGCCTGTTCTGCCCAGACAGGCCTTTTCTCCCGCACATCCCCTGCGTGTTGCCTTTATCCATGAAAAAAATCCGGAAGATTCAGGCTGGGTCTATGGCCATATGCTGGGTATGAACCACATTAAAGAGTCCTTTGGAAGCCTCATAGAGACCATGAGCTTTTACGATTGCAATAATGAGGAAGAAATCGGACAGGCTTTTGACACGATTCTGGCGGAGAATTGCAGACTGGTCTTTACTACCTCCGATACACTCAGGCCATACGCGCTTCGATTTGCAGTGGAGAATCCGGAGATCAAAATCCTCAACTGCAGTGTTAATCAGTCGACCCATGCTCTGCGTTTTTACTACGGGAAAATGTATGAGGCCAAGTTCCTTCTGGGCGCCCTGGCGGCGAGCATGGAAGATGACCACAGGATCGGATATGTTGCGGGCAGACAGGATATGGCTGCGATCCCCAATATCAATGCTTTTGCCCTGGGAGCTCAGCTCATAGATCCCTACTGCAAAGTTGTTCTTCAATGGATCGGCAGTGAGCCGAGAAATGACAGTTTGTCTGCAGAAACGCCTGCAGGAAAAGCAAAACAGATCAGCATGTTCTCCGATGTGGACATGATACGGCCGGAAGAACACGTCCGCCGGTACGGTGTGTTTGAACTGGCGGAAAACGGAGAGCAGAAGAGAATAGCCGCCCCGATCTGGAACTGGGGCATGTTTTATGAACTTGCTGTCAGAAAAATCATGGACGGGTCTTATGACAGCATGCCTGCGTCCAGAAAAGACTATTCGCTCAATTACTGGCTGGGGCTTGAATCCGGCCTGATCGATATTATTTTGTCGGACGAACTTCCGCGCCCTGCCTACAGGCTTTTTGAGCTTCTGAAAAAAGGGGTCATGGAAGGCAGGGTGAACCCCTTCGAAGGAGTCATCTATGACCGTGACGGCGGTGCGCACGGGGCAGAAGGAGTTCCGCTGACACCTGCAGAGATCATGTCTATGGACTGGTTCGTGGAGAATGTCTGCGACGCCGAGTAGAAGACAAGCGGGCAGACAAAAGTGCGTGGAAGAGGTTACAGGCACCCTTTGCAGAATGTGTATACTGACTCGACAGGGACCGAATCGCGTGAGATGGAAAAACAGGGGGATTACAGTGAAAATACTGGTGATTGCGGATACGGAATCGAAAGCGCTCTGGGATTATTTTGAGCCGGAAAGGCTCGAGGACGTCGAACTGATCATTTCCTGCGGAGACCTCAGTCCCCGCTATCTGGAATTTCTGGTAACTTTTGCCCATTGCCCCCTTATGTATGTACATGGCAATCACGATGGGACCTACCTGAAGAATCCGCCCGAGGGATGTGAATGCATCGAGGACAGGATCGTCCGCTATAAAGGGCTTCGTATTCTGGGACTGGGCGGATCTTTCCGCTACAAGGAGGGCCCCTGCATGTATACGGAAGGAGAGATGCGCAAGCGCGCCTTCAAGGCAAGGCTGAAGTCTGTCCTCTGCGGCGGGGTCGACATCCTCGTCACTCACGCGCCGGCAAGAGGATGGGGAGATCTGGAGGATCTGCCCCACAGAGGATTCGTATGTTTTAACACATTTCTGAATACAGTCCGGCCCAGGTTCATGTTCCACGGACATGTTCACAAGAGCTACGGACATTTTCAGCGTGAACTTGTCCACGAGAGCGGGACACGCCTGATCAATGCCTGTGAGTATTACTATATTGATGTCGAATGACCGGGAGACTGCACAATGAGCCGGAGGGGATGGCTGTAGACCTGCCTTCCGGCTCATTCCCTTTTCCGGTGAATGTTCAGTTTGCGGGATTCTGTACACCTGGATAAATAATTTTGTGACTAGCGCACAAAGGACGGACGCTGCAGGACAATGATTTAGTATAAAAGTATATATTCATAGAAATCATGCATTGAAAAAGAACGCTCTTGACTATATAATAAAAAAAGCAATGTTAATCTACTGTCAATGATGCTCTGCGGAACAGGAATTCTCAACACAGAGTGGTTTTGCCGCGTCTATAGGAAAATGGCATTTCCGTAAGCATCGGCTTTTTTGAGGGAGGCGATTATGGGACAGATAGCATCTGATTTTTTTAAGAAATACGGATCTGCCTATTACATGGAAAATGCGTTCAGCGTGGAAGAACTGCTTCGCATGGGATCACATGATATCCAGGAGGAATATGCAGGCCTGATGGACTCTGAGGAGCCCTATATTCCCGCTGATGTCATGGTAAGTCTTCTGCGTGACCGCGCATTCTTTACCAATCTTATAGCAATGCGCGATTCCGGCGAGCAGGTCGTTATGAGCAATGTTTCCATTGCCATTACCTCTAATCATGTCGGTGTAGAAGGAATCAGCCCTGAAGACGCTGCAGAGAATATCATCGCTTTCTTCGAAGACGAGGATGATGTCTCCCAGACCATCCGCGGCTCTATGATCGGCAACGGCGGCCGTGTCAGCAAGATTTATGTTTTTGCTAACGGATGGTTCGGCGTTGAGACAGAACAGCTGATGGATATGTCCTGGCTGGATAAGGTTGAAGGTGAAGAGATAGAAGATCTTCCTGATGATGCAGATCTTTATGAGCCTTCCACCAGCTATCTCTTCTCTGATGACGGTGAACTGATCGCCACACCTGATTTCCATGACAATATCAATGCGTGGATGCTCTTTGTCGAGATGTTCTCCGCTGTCCACGAAGAAGCCTCCGCAGCTGATGAGGACATGCTTCAGGATATCGAAATCGACGACGCGGCCAAGAATTACATCGTTTTCTCTGATGAGGTACAGCATGCCATCGATGCCGGCAAGCCCCTCGTTATTATGGAAAGTGCTGCAACCTTCGGCGGCATGATCTATCCCGGAATCTACGATTTTGCAAAGGCTATGCAGAAAACCGTCAGGGATAACGGCGCCTGCCCCGCTTTTGTCGCTATTATCAACGGCGTCATTCACATCGGTCTGACCGATGATGAGATCTATTATCTGGAGAACAAGCGCGGCTCCATCTTCAAGGCTTCCGCAAGAGATATCCCGATCCTTCTTGCCAAGAGAGCGGACGGCGTTATGACCATCGCCGCAGCTGTTTCGGCAGCAGCCATGGTCGGCTGTGTTGTCGCCTGCGGTTCCGGTATCGGCGGTGCCCAGATCGGCGCAGAGAAGTCCATGGATATCTCCACCGACCTTGAGTCCCTCGCCAACAATGCCGTTATGGTAGTATGTTCCGGTACAAAGCCGATCCTGGATCTGAACCTGACCATGGAATACCTCGAGACAAAGGGCGTTCCGGTCATCGGCTACGGCACAGACCGCATGCCCGAGTACATGGTCCGCGGCAGTGGATTCCGTCTCACCTATCGTATGGACACTCCCACTGAGTTGGCAGAAGTCATGAAGATCAAGGCCAAGATGGGCATCCCCGGCGGCGTTCTGGTCGTGAACCCTGTTCCCAAGGAATATGAGCTGGATCCCGTCAAGACCCGTATGGCCGTCGGCGAAGCTATGCACGATGTGGAGAAGAACCACGTTCAGGGCAAGGCGATCACCGGCTACATGATGGGCCGTATCAGAGAGTACCTCGGCAAAGAGAGTATGGAATCCCAGAAGGC
>CAMKEX010000061.1 GCA_946411695.1 uncultured Lachnospiraceae bacterium | reverse complement strand
ATGGGCGGCAGCGAAGTGGGCCACCAGGTTGTCCGCGCCAACGGCAGACGCTGTACATGCGGGCGCCGTGGTTGCCTGGAGGCATATGTGTCCGTGCCTGCCCTTGTGCGGGCAGCTGAGGAAGCCACAGGCAAAAAGATGTCGCCGGCGGAGATTTTCCGCGGAGCGGCCAAGGGCAATATCGATCTGCAGGAGACAGTGGAACAGTATGAGGACATGCTGGGAACCGGCGTCGTCAACATCGTCAACATGTTCCGCCCGCAGCTGATCCTTCTGGGCGGTGCCCTGTCCGAGCACGCGCAGGAGATGACCGGTCCCATCAGGGAAATGATGGAGAGAGACTGCTTCGGCGGCCGGCACGGTATGATCCCCGAGATCGCGGTGGCCGAACTGGGCAGAAGTGCCGGTATGATCGGAGCGGCAAATCTGTAAGGAAAGCTGTCAGGAAAAAGAAAGGGAAGGGGTCAGAAGATGAGGAAGATTGCATGCCTTTTTACGGTGTTCTGCCTGACAGTGATGCTGACGGCCTGCGGAGGGAAAACAGACGGAAGCGGAAGTGCCCAAACTGCATCCGCAGAAAGGAATCCGAAAACCGGGATTTCTGATGAGTCCGATAATACAGAGTCCGAAGATAATACAGGTTCTGAAGCGGAAGAGTCCTCTGACCTGGCAGATACGGCTTCCGAAGCTGAGGAATCCCCTGCAGAGCAGGGACAGAAGGGAAAACTACTGTACATGGGACATGCCAGCATCCGGATCACTACTCCGGAGGGGAAGGTCATCTACATCGATCCTTATGCGGGGCAGGGATACGAGCCTGCCGCAGACCTTATCCTGGTGACCCATGGCCACTATGACCATTATGATCTGGACAAGGTTGCAAACAGGAATCCTGACTGCAGGATCATCACCTGGCAGGAAGCCCTGGCAGACGGTACTCATCAGACCTTCGATCTTGGGTTTGCCTCTGTGGAGGCAGTAGAGGCCGGAAATAATCAATACCATAGCCTGGATGAATGTGTGGGATTTATTGTGACCCTAACGGACGGCACATCCGTCTATGTCACGGGAGATACTTCGACGACGCAGCAGATGCCCTCGCTCGCGGAAAAGGAAATTGACTATGCCTTTTTCTGCTGCGACGGCATCTACAACATGGATCTGGAGGAAGCTGCTCAGTGTGCAGAGCAGGTCGGGGCAAAACACAGTATACCCTATCATATGATCAGCGCTGACAGCGGGGCTCTGTTCGACAGAAGCCGCGCAGAGCAGTTTGAGGCGCCCGATCTTTTGATCATTGAGGACGGACAGGAGATTGAGCTTGACTAAATCATTCAGAAAGAGCCTGTCGGCCTGTCTTGTCGGGGCTGCCCCGCAGCCGCGATTGCACGGTAGACTGAAGATTGCACGATAGACTGAAGACTGAAATGAGTCAGGCAGAACCGTCCCTCGTGACTCATTTTGACTGAAAAAAACCCTGCCCGCATTGCGTGTATGTGCACGCATTGCGGACAGGGTTCTCTTTATCATCGGGATGTTTATACTGCCTTGCGGCAGAGGGATTGATCATTCATTAATAACCCCAGTCGACGACCTCCCAGGTGCCGTCTTCTGTGAGGCCGAGCCACCACTGGTAGTCTTTGTATTCCTGATCGGGATCCCAGGCGCCCGATGCTTCTACAGGAGAGTGGAAGTCTGTCAGGAATTCTGCGGCGTGTGTATATTTGGCGTTCCCTTCGTGGGAATTGAGCCACTCGAGATTTTCCGCATTGTCTGCTTCATCGCCGGCATAGCGGAGGCTGTGCAGTTCACAGCCCTTCCAGCCTGCAAAGGTGCATTTGATCTGGATGGCGGCTTCCTTGAGCTGTTCAGGTGTATAGACCTCCGAACTGCCGTAATCGACGTCAAGGTCTGTCTCGTTGACTGCTCCCAGCCAGCCTTCCAGAGTGACGCCGGACTCCATGATCTCTTTTGCGGTGTTGACATCATCGACGTAGCGGATGTGCCAGGGCTCATAGCCGTAGCCGGTGATATGCTCTTTATCTTGCAGATAGCGCAGGATGAAGCCGTAATCCGCGAGCTTGGAATGAATGACTTCCCAGATTTCGGGATACTGGATCATGTCTTCATTTTCGACAACGTCTTTGCCGTCAATGATGAGGTAGAGGTCCAGGGCGAGTCCGGTGTGGTGCTCCGAATAACCGGGGGTCGCAACGGTTTTCAGGGCATAGTCCGCGCCGTATTTCTGAGTGAAATCGTCCATGATCCGCTGCTGTTCGGCCACACTGCGGCGGGCGGAATCCAGATCCACAAAAATGCCTTCTTTTTCCAGATCTTCTTTCAGCTTCAGGTAGGCATCATATGCCTTCTTTTCGACCTCCACGTCATCTCCGATGGAATTTGTCATGTGGACGGTCTCCAGAGCATCCTCCCATCCGTCGGGAAGGGGATTCTGTTTGTTTACCAGAGCGAGGTAATTGATTGATTCTGCCTGTTCAGCGGCTTTTTCTGCAGTTGATGTTGAAGCAGCCTGCGATACGGCAGTTTGCGCTTCCGAGGAAGCCTCTTCAGCTGCGGGAGCGGCTGTTTCCGCCTGCTCTGCAGATTCGTCTGCTGCGGGAGCCGCCTCCTGCACAGCTTGCGTCGTCTGTCCTTCACTCGAGGGCTTTGCCTGATCCGCACCCTGTGAGGCGCCCTGCCCTCCGGAAGAGCATGCTGTAATTGCGAATGCCATCATTACTGCGAGAAGCAGCGAGATTATTTTCTTATTTGACTTTTTCATTGGCTTTTCCTCCGCTTACCGGCCTGGTCTGCCGGCGGTTTTGACGTTTATTTGTTACATTCATTTACACAAAGCTATGAATTTTTCGGCTGACGGCATCAGGAATTTGTCCTTGTGCCGTATGATATAAAAATTCCGTTTGAAATCCAGACCTTCGACGTTCACGGTTATGATCTGACCGCTGTCCAGGGCCGGCTGGATCATGCGGCGGGGCAGTACTGCGATCCCCAATCCGGTGATCGCCGCATTGATCAGAGTGCTGGTACTCATGGCTTCCCAGGCGGGGGTGATATGAATTCCTGCCTGGGCAGTGACACGGTCAAAGACATCTCTGGTTCCGCTTCCTTTTTCACGGAGCAGGAAGCGCTGCTTTTTGAATTCCTGACGGGATATGGTCTGTCCCTGTTTCCAGCCCTTGTCTGCGGAGCACAGAACGGAAAGCTGATCCTGCATGTATGCTTCCGCAATGATCCTGGGATCACGCGGAATGCCTTCGATCAGAGCAAAGTCCAGGGCGTTTGTCAGGATTTTATGCTCCAGGGTATCAGATTGTTCCACAACAACCCGCACGTCTATTCCGGGGCAGATCTCCGAGTAGGCCTTTACATACCCGGGCATGAACTGCGAACCGATGGTGATACTGGCGCCGACGCGCAGAATGCCCTTTGAATCCCAGTCGCGCAGGCCGGTTTCCATATCATCAAAGAGATCCGTGATATGGATGGCATACTGCAGAAAGAGCTTTCCGGAGTCTGTGATCTTCAGCCGCCTGCCGATGCGGTCAAAGAGGCGGACACCGTAATACTGTTCCAGTTCCTTGATGGCCAGGCTGATCGCCGGCTGTGTCATGTGCAGCTGCTCGGCTGCTTTCGTAGAATTGTAATCCGACTCGCAGACGGTGCGGAATATGATCATGTGACGAAGTGTCATTCTTTTTTCTCCCTTTTCTTATTTTCTTATACGGTATCTGCTGGTGTTTTCCGGTTGATTTTCTTCTTTTCCTTATCTTTTTCTGTGTTTTTTTACGGTTTCGTCTTTTCTCCCATGTTTTTTTGCTTTTCTATATATGAAATTACTTATTAATATAATTAAAATATATTATTTTAATTATTAAAAAGCAAGAAGTATAATGGCACCGTTGAAAAATGAAAGTGAAATATGAAATAGGAAATGGAGAAAGAAAAGAGATGGACACTTTGGAAATATTGAGAACTCTGGCTATTATTCTTATCAGTTCGAAATTATTCGGCCTGCTGGCGCGTGATCTGAAGGCTCCGCAGGTTGCCGGTGAGATCATTGCGGGTCTTTTGATCGGACCTTCATTATTGAATCTGGTTTCCCAAAACGATTTTCTGGCGGGTATGGCCGAGATCGGTGTGATCCTGCTCATGTTCAGCGCTGGACTGGAAACAGATATTGAAAAGCTGAAAAAATCCGGACTGAAGGCCGCGATCATCGCGATCGCCGGTGTAACGGTTCCCCTTGTTCTCGGAACCCTTCTGTATATGGGATTTTATGGATTCTCGGCACCGGGAACAAGCAGCTTTATTCAGGCAGTTTTCATCGGGACCATACTGACAGCGACATCAGTCAGCATTACTGTTCAGGTTCTCAAGGAGCTGGGAAAGGTTTCCACCGAAGTCGGTACTACGATCATGAGTGCCGCGATCATTGATGATGTGATCGGAATTGTGGTGCTCACTGCGGTCCTGGGACTGAGGGATCCGAGCGCTGATCTCGGAGCTGTCTGCATCAAGACGATCGCCTTCTTTGCCCTGTCAGTCGTTGTCGGAGTAATCATTTTCAAAATCATGAAAATTGTGGACCGCAGATGGCCGCATACCAGAAGGATCCCTATTATCGGAATGAGTCTTGCCTTTATTCTGGCTTATATTGCCGACAGGTATTTCGGCGTTGCTGACATTACCGGTGCCTACGTGGCGGGTATCATCCTGAGTTCACTGGAGGATTCCTCCTACATTGACAGGAAGATGGATATCAGTTCCTATATGATTTTCGGACCTGTCTTCTTTGCAAGTGTCGGCCTGCAGACAAATCTGCGCACCGTTGATATGACCATTCTGGCCTTCTCCGCCGCGTTTGTTGTGGTCGGACTTCTGGGCAAAGTGGTCGGCTGCGGCCTGGTGTCAAAGATGCTCCGCTTTGACAATTCTGACAGCCTCAAGATCGGAATCGGTATGATGACCCGCGGAGAGGTTGCTCTGATCGTAGCCCAGAGAGGACTCAAAGCCGGGATCCTGGACAGCAAGTATTTCACAGCGGTCATCCTTCTGATCGTGGTCAGCTCCATCCTGACACCTGTCCTGCTGAAGACGATCTACGGTGCAGATGAAAAACAGGAGAGCGCACTGAAGCGCTGTGCCGCTGCCTGATAAGCGGATCGCCGGAAAAGATGGTTTTGCATTGTATTTGAGAGCACCTGTTTCGAACTATTAATAACGTTTGGATAATAACGTTTGGAACAAAACAATCTGAAGGAAAAGCAAAAGGGGAATTGCCCGTGAATGATCATGGGGGATTCCCCTTTTTTGCTGCGAAGAGACGGCTCCGGTGAGACGCAGGGGACGGTTCTTCCTTGACTCATTTTCCCCGGAAAATGAGTCAGAGAGAACCGTCCCCGGAGACTCATCGAAACCGCCCCTCGACTCGTTTATAACGTCCCCTGAAACTCTTTCTTGTGCTATAATATTTTATGATTTATGGTCACACCTTTTGGGGTGTGGCCGGTAACGTTTTCACAGGGCGCTCCGGGGTGGGGATTATCATGGATAAAAAAACAGCAGTTCATAAAATACAGCACAATACAGAGAGAACAATCCATACTTTCCAGTTTATTATTTTCGCGATTTTATGCGGATTACTGATCGGGGTCATCGGCGTACTTTTTCATGAGTGCATAGACTATGTGACGGAACTGAGGCTTACCCACCCGCAGATTTTGCTGCTGCTGCCTTTCGGGGCTGTCCTGATCCTGTTCCTTTACCGCAGGACAGGACGCGGCGCTGAGGGCGGGACCAATCTGATCATTTCGTCGATTCAGAGCGGAGAGACGGTACCGCTGAGGATGGCCCCGCTGATCTTCATCGCGACGACGATCTCTCATCTGGCAGGCGCCTCGGTCGGACGCGAAGGTGCTGCCCTCCAGCTGGGCGGATCGATCGGACACTACATTGCGTCCGCTTTTCGATTTTCCGAGAGAGACCGGAAGACTCTGATCATGACCGGCATGTCTGCCGCCTTCTCCGCCATGTTCGGGACACCCCTTGCGGCGGCGGTTTTTCCCATGGAAGTGGTCAGTGTGGGAATCATGCATTATTCTTCACTTCTTCCCTGTACGATCGCCTCTTTTGTCGCACATGGCGTCGCCGTGAAAATGGGCGGATCTTCTCCTTTTTATGAACTGGGAAACATACCCGCTCTCGGCATCAAGACCGGCGTCAGCGTGCTGATTCTTGCCCTGCTCTCAGGCTTTTTGTCATGGATTTTCTGCGCCACCCTGCAGGCAGGAGAACATGTCGCCGAGCATTATCTGAAAAACGGCTATGTGCGCGCCCTGATTCTGGGTTCTGTTCTGCTCCTGTACACCTGGCTTTCCAGGGGACAGATCTACAACGGCGCTGGCAGCGGTTCTATTCTGACCTTTATTGCCGGTGAAGGCCCCAAGATGGCATTTTTATTTAAAATGGTCTTTACCATCCTGTCCATTTGTGCCGGGTACAAAGGCGGTGAGATCGTTCCGTCCTTCTTTATCGGAGCAGCGTTCGGAAGGCTCTTCGGCGCGCTGTCCGGATTTTCCCCTTCGCTCAGCGCCGCAGTCGGTATGGGTGCTGTTTTCTGCGGAGTTACCAACAGTCCCATCTCATCCTTTATCATCTGCTGTGAGATGTTCGGGTTTGAGGCATCTGCCTATTTCCTTCTTGCCTGTGTGATCAGCTATGTTGTCTCCGGCTATTACGGCCTGTATACGAGCCAGAAGATCATATATTCCAAATTCCGCCTGTCCTATATTGACAAACGGACATTGTGATTCAATGAGACACTGTGAGACAGAGGGGACGGTCTGAATGTCCCGTTTTGATAAACAGGCTCTGTGATAGTTCTGTGATAGATGTGACGGTAAAATAAGGCCATCACAATGATGAGCCGCCGGATGAGTCAAAAGGGACGGTTCTCTCTGACTCATTTCCCGGGGAAAACGAGTCAGAGAGAACCGTCCCCTGTGACACAGAACAGGCTGCCGCGGCTGATCTTCACTCAAAAAGAGAGGTGTTAACGATATGAAAATGAAAAAAATGTTCTGTCTGTTCTTGTCAGTCCTGCTGGTTTTTATCATGGCGGGCTGCAGCAATGCCAAAACAGATGAAAAAAAGGATACAGAGACAACCGTTTCAGAAACAACAGCCCAAAAGGCTGTGGAAGACGAAGCCGGAGAGTGGACTCGTCAGGGGTATTTTACAGACGAAAACGACAATATGCTCTCAATCATCTGGATGGATGACATCGATGAGCCCGGCTGGTATGTCGGCTGCATGATCGGCGGAGATCCGATTGAGAACTCCTGGGGCGGTACACTGGAGCAGAAGGGAAATACCCTGCAGGGTACTCTGCCCGCATCCGGCATCCAGGACGACCTTACCGTCACTGTTTCGGAAGATGGCGCGGATGGGATCGCTCTTGCTGTTGACGGAGGCGAGACTTATCACTTTACTGTGGATACCGAAATGCAGGAGGCCGGTATTATCGTGACCATCAACACGGAAGGCATGGGCAATATCAGCTACGGCGAGGGCGAAGAAAAACCTGAGATCGACACAGAGTATCCCTACCAGTCTGCCCAGATCAATCTTGCGGAGCCTGCCACCTATACCTTCTTCGCGTGGCCCCAGGCAGGCAATGTCTTTGTGAAGTGGACAAAAAACGGCGAAGATTACTCGACGGACGCGCAGATTACTGTGCTTCTGGATGAGAGCGCAGACTATGTCGCTGTGTATGAAGAGGATCCTGACTGGCAGAACCCGGTCATGAATTTCGTCGGTGAGTATCAGTGTGACAGGGCGCACGCAG
This sequence comes from uncultured Lachnospiraceae bacterium, assembly GCA_946411695.1. Lineage (GTDB taxonomy): Bacteria > Bacillota > Clostridia > Lachnospirales > Lachnospiraceae > CAG-791. Next base: position 10,486 of record CAMKEX010000061.1, on the reverse strand, counting down.
TGGTCCAATGCTCCGGCTATGAAGACGCGTCGATCACGATTGACTGGGCCGGCAGTGCTGCAGAATATGCACACTGGGACATTTCGGGACGGCTTGATCCCGAAACTCAGACCATCAATTATTTCGGCTGCGCAAAGTCCCATCTCACCTATAACGAAAACGGCGAGATTGTGAGTCAGGAGCAGGAGTACGGAGATGGTACCGGTACAATTGTCTTCAACAAAGACGGAAGCTTTACATGGCACGAGGATCAGTCCGAAACCGGGGACGATCTGGTGTTTGAGTGGCTGCCCGTAGAGGAATGAATATTGATCCGTGAAATGCATTAGACAAAGATATAGCCATAAGAAGTAATATTTTCAGACATCACGCACAGGAATGATGAAAAGAGTCGTTTCTGTGCGTGTTTTTATGGTACTGTTATTATGGTATTGAGGATTCCCTTTTATGAGGTGTGATAATGACGATACATATTCTGGGCGCTGCGGGCTGGATCCCCGGGGTCAACGAGACAAGCTGCATAATGGTGGAAAACAAGGGGACACTGTTTATCCTGGATGCGGGGACAGGACTGTCCAATCTGCGCAAATACAGGGCGGTTCTGGAAAAATATGATACGGTATATCTGCTGCTTTCCCATTATCATCTGGATCATATGATCGGTTTGATCTATATTGATCCTTTTATTCGAGAGAAGAAGTTTCGGGTCTACGGCCCCGGACGGATGGCATACCCGGAGACAACAGAGGAGTATCTGCACGCTTTTTTGAGAAAGGAGTTTTTCTCCAGGAGCATCGATACGTTTTCAAGGGATGTGCAGATCCGGGATTTTCCGTCGGAGTCTTTTTTCATCGAAGACACAAAGATCACGGTTGCGGGGCAGACGCACTCGGCTCCGTCCTTTCGGATCACCATAGACGACAGGTTCATTTATGCGACAGATACTGTATTTCAGGCGGAGGCATGGGACGGGATCAGTGCAGACCTGCTCTTTCATGAATGCTGGGAGTATGAGAGGTCAGGGCATGACCGGCATACCTCTCTTCAGCAGCTGAAAAACGAGCTTGCGCTGAGCAGCTTTGGCAAAATCTATCTGATCCACCACAATCCCGACTGGAGTGAAGAGGATTTCCAAAAGATCAGGGAGATGACAGAGGGTACCAATATCGCGCTGGCGGAAGACGGTATGGAGATCAGAATCTGAGCATAGCCGGGGGTTTTGGCGTGAACTTTATATGTGAACTTTGTACGTGTGATCTTTGTAAACAATTAAGCTATTGAACACGGATAGGATGGAAGATAAAATATTTGTAGACGGCTGAAACCGGGATGAGTGTAATGGTAAAAGAGTGATTGCAGAATTATTCCTGTATGGACAAAATCACTCTAAAACCGATTATTCTAAATCTTTTGAGGATAAATAGTAAGGATATTTAGTAAGGATATAGATCATAAAAAGCGGGAGGGTGGCAATGTATTATACATGTGCAGAAGCTTCAAAAATTTTAAGAAAGCTGAATGAGGACCTGAAAGTGCTGCGGGCCAAGGAAGTGAAGGGATACCGTTTCACTGCGGCAGTGGATGAAGACCTTGAGTCTGCAAGACCTGTGTACAATTATCTGCAGACACAGGAGGAGCAGCGCCGTATCGAGGCGAAGATCCGCAAGGTCAAGCACGCGATCAACTGTTTCAATATCGGGACCGTGATCCCGGAGTTTAATATGACTGTGGATGAACTTCTGGTGTATATACCCCAGTTGAGCGAGAGGAAGCGGAAGCTTACGGAAATGGCCTCTTTCCTTCCCAAAGAAAGAGTATCGAACGGATACCAGTCGACCAAGATCATCGAGTATACCTATACCAACTATGACCTCGAAAAGGCAGCTGATGATCTGACCAAAGTATCCGATGAGCTGGCAAGGGCGCAGACCGCGCTGGATGTGATCAACAACTCGGGACAGCTGGAGATTGACTTCTGACCCTCTTTCCGGCACTGCCGCTCACAGGAGCGGCATTCGAGCGGAAAATACGCAGCACGAAAGGCCTGCCTTTCATGTCGGGGCTTTCTCCGATGGAAAGAATCTTTCCATGATCTCTGCAGCATCATATTTTTTAAAAATCTTTCCGAGGTTACAGTTCCGGTATCTGTTTAGCGTACACGGCTGTGTCAAGGATTATTTATTGATGTCAGTGTTTATTGTTTAAAGTTTCATCAATGCGTGATCGGAAAATCAGCAAGATGCAGCAGGATCAGAAAACCTGCCGGCTTGCCGGCTGCGGCGGAGGTTTGGTTACAGGCCGCTTTTCAACATAAGGCAATAGATTTTTCAACATGAAGTAACAGATATAGACAGGAACAATCGAGGTGGATGATGTTTGAAAACTTTTTAGCAGAACGTATGGGCAGGCTTCATACAGAATCTGCCTTTCAGATCCTGGCAGAGGCCAACGCGCTGGAGGCGCAGGGGCGCAGTGTGATCCACTGTGAGATCGGCCAGCCTGACTTTGCCACACCGGACCACATCATTGAGGCGGCTTATGAAGCCATGAAGGCCGGTTATACAGGCTACAGTCCTTCTCCGGGCTATCCGGACGTCCGTGCTGCGATTGCCAGGGAAGCAGGAGAGCGGAAAGGACTGGATCTGTCACCGGATAATATCATTATTGTACCGGGCGGCAAACCGATCATGTTTTTTACAATGCTGCTGCTGGTATCGCCGGGCGATGAAGTTCTGTATCCCAACCCGGGCTTTCCGATTTATGAATCCTGCATCCGCTTTGCCGGCGGAAAGCCGGTTCCGGTCCCTCTTCTTGACCAAAATGATTTCCGGATCGACCTGGATCATTTCCGGGCAAGTATTACGCCCAAAACGAAGCTTGTCATCATCAACAATCCCGGCAATCCCACGGGAGGACTGATGACGCGCCAGGATATCGAGGATCTGGCCTCGGTTCTGGGGGACAGACCCGATATCATGATCCTGTCGGACGAAATCTATGACAGGCTGGTATTCGGGGAAAAGCCTTATTCCATTGCTGCAGTCCCGGGTTTTCAGGACCGCACCATTATCCTGGACGGTTTTTCAAAGGCATATGCCATGACCGGCTGGCGGATCGGATACGGGATCATGCACCCGGAGCTTGCAAAGGGTATCGAACTGTTGATGGTCAATTCCAATTCCTGTACAGCCTCGTTTACACAGAGGGCAGCCCTTGCTGCTGTAACCGGTCCTCAGGATGACGTGAGCAGGATGCGGGATGCTTTCCGGGAAAGACGGGACTGGGTGGTCCCGGCTCTTAATGAGATTCCGGGTATTACCTGCCGCACACCCGGCGGTGCCTTTTATGCCTTCCCCAATATAGAGTCCTTCGGAATCGACAGCCACACATTCTGTACCAGGCTGCTGCGCGAGGCGGGCGTTGCCGCTGCCTGGGGAACATCCTTCGGCGCTTACGGTGAAGGTCATTTCCGCCTTTCCTTTGCAAATTCCCTGGAGAACCTGAAGATTGCAGTTGACAGAATCGCCGGATTTGCAGCCGGACTCAGCTGAGGTGAAGTGGGGAAGCGTTTCGTTAGCGAACAAACAGCAATCATTGTAAAATATGCTCCGGTTACCGGAATTCACTGTAATGATATACGAACTGGGAAATAGAAAACCCAGGGCAAACAATTCAAGTAAAGCAACTATAATTAATTCGAATAAAGCAATTCAGACAACGGAGGATTACGAAAATGACATTTCAGGAAATGCTTGAAAAGAGAGAGAGCTGCAGGGCGTATTCTGACCGCCCGGTCTCCAGAGAAGACCTCATGAAGCTTGTAGAGGCAGGGCGCCTTTCTCCCAGCGGATGCAATGCCCAGCCCTGGAAATTTATTGTTGTCGATGAGCCTGAAGCCAGAGAAAAACTCTGCGACGCCCTGGTGGTAGAGGGCGGCGCGACAGGCGTTCCCTTCCGCGAGCAGGTACCGGCCTATATCATTCTCGTGGAGCAGCCTGCAAAGGTCATGCCCTTTGTGAAGGCCCATTACGGGGATACGCAGAGATTTGCACAGGGCGATATCGGCATGGCAGCTATGAATATGTGCTATCAGGCGCTGGAACTGGGACTTTCCACCTGCATCCTGGGCCTCAATGACCAGAAGAAGATGGAAGAGTATTTTGGAATCCCCGAGGGCAGTGAAGTCCGCATTGTCCTTGCAGTGGGATACAGCGCTGAAGAAAAGGCTCCCCGCAGGAAGATCCGCAAGACCACCGAAGAGATCTGCAGCTTCAATCATTGGTGAAGCAGGCGGTACACCGGGGATGGTGGCGTACAGTGTGTGTTCCGGTTTGTTTTTGGATAAAATGAATTGATCCCTACCATTACGGTTACAAAAGCCCCTGCCCGGCACTGCGTCGATTGGAACGCAGCCCGGACAGGGGCTCTGTTTTTTTATTCCTGTTATCTGCCGGCTTATTTCTTGACTTATCTGCCGGCTTCCTTCTTGACGTTGTTGGCAATGACCAGCACCAGGATGCTGAATGCAAGACCGAGGAATGTGTATCCTATATCAGCAATTGCTGTATGGCGGATAAGCTCAGCAATGATATTGCCTGCTCCAAGTACCACGGACACGATGGAGAGAACCCACACGGGCATGATCTTTGCAGGATTGTCAGCTGCAGCCCTCTCAAGATATCCATAAAAGATTGTGAAAACTGCTCCTGCTGCCACTGCGATGCCGAGCACCAGAACGGAGTATCTTCCGAAATCTGAAGGGATTTCCTTTGCCAGGGCCGGATGCATGAAAACATAAACGCCGGCGGCTGAGATCAAAACACTCATGATCAGAGCAAGTGTGCCCATGATATAGTCCAGTAATCCTGCGACTTTGAGAAATTTTCTGCTGAATGACATTTCCATTTTTTTATCCTCCGATATGTGAACTCTAATCCATTTCGCTTTTCTCTGAATAACTCTAAATGATCTGCATTCATATGATTTGCATTCATAGAGAAATCTGTTATGAGAAAATCTGCTTTCATAGAGATTGGATTTTATTGAGCCGGGCTTTTTATGCCCGGCAGGCTTTTTGTTTTATATGCATGCAGTATAGCAAATGAAACAGCACACAAATGTCACACCCGGGGATAAAGGGCGGCCGTAGGACAAAGAATCAAAGCCGTCTCTGATACTCATTGTACACAATGAGTCATTCAGAACCGTCCCTTGTGACTCATTTCTGCACGTTACTGAAGTGTGTAGGTCACAGTGACATTGGCAGTGATCTCCGCCTGTCCGGGCTGGATGTTTGCGGCCGGGGCGCTGTCTTCTGCGGCGCCCATGCCGCTGGCGGCGTAGGCTTTTTCACTGTTGTTTGCAAAGGTCATATCCTGATAACCTTCCACGATTGCTTTCACGTCACCGAGGTCCCTTCCGGCGGCTTCTGCAAGGACTTTCGCCTTTGTCTCTGCCGCTGCGACTGCATCCTTTAAGGCTTCCGCATACAGAGATTCGTACTGAGTGCAGCTATAGGAAATGCCGTTGAACTCATTCGCTCCTGCTTCGGTGCAGGCTGTGATCAGTTTGCCGGCATCGTCAATGGGAACGTTTTTGACAGACAGGCTGCTGAAGGCGCTGTAGCCGATCACATTGGTTCCGTCTCCTGTGTTCCAGTCATACTGGGGACTGACATCGTACATGGAGGTCTGGATGTCTTCCTCCCGGATCCCATTCTGGGTCAGTACCTTGACGACAGAATCGACATTGCTGCTGTTATCCTGCTGGGCTTTTTCTGCCGTTTCGGCCTGTGTTCTGATTCCAAAGTGCAGTTCCGCCCGGTCGGGTATGGCCCTGGTGCTTCCCTTTGCGGATACAGTCACCGTATCCTGCGAGGAGACCGCTTGGGCTGCAGAGGCGGTTTCCTGGGCGTGGGCAACTGTGGCCGTGATACTGCTCCTGTCAGAAGGGGTGGCGGCTGATGCGCATCCTGTAATTGACAATGGGGCGGCAGACACGATCGCAGCAAGGAGTACAGAAAAAACCTTTGATCGGCTGGTGATAATTCTCTTCATAATGATCTCCTTTTCAGCAAGATTAGTATTTAAAAATCATAAGAAACAATATATCATTCGTATATACTAAAAGACGCGAAATGATGTGCCTTGTTACAGCGTGATTCCCCGTGAATCTGAAAGATTCTTTTTTATCTTTCATGAAAAATGAAAATAAGTCGCGGGGACGGCTTTATCAAACACATTCTCACGACAGGCGAATCCATTCAGGAAGGCGGGATAGAGTATATGGCAAAACTATATTTCAGATACGGGGCGATGGGCTCTTCGAAAACAGCGAATGCCCTGATGGTCAGGTACAATTATGTTGAGAAAGGGCAGACGCCTGTTCTGCTGAAACCGCGCACCGATACGAGAGACGGAGAGAGGGTCATCAGCTCCCGGATCGGTCTGAAAGAAGAGTGCGGTTTTGTCGATGAGTTCCTGGCAGAGTTGAAGACTGCGGGAAGCAGTGTTCGAAAAGACCTGGAAGAGAAGAGGCTGGCGGCGGTCATTGTTGATGAGGCGCAGTTTCTGACGGCGGAAGAGGTCGATCTGCTCTCTGACATTGTGGATTATTACGAGATACCCGTTTTGTGCTACGGACTTCGCACTGACTTTACCAGCCATCTGTTTGAGGGCTCCCGGAGGCTCATGGAGATCGCGGATAAGATCGAAGAGGTGCCCACTGTCTGCTGGTGCGGAAGGCGTGCCCACTACAATACCAGGATCAAGGACGGTAAGATCGTCCGGACGGGTGAACAGATCATGATCGGCGGCAATGAGTCCTATGTTTCCCTGTGCCGAAAGCATTTTAAGGAAGGAAAAATAAGTAAATGAGCGGTTATATCGAAGGCCTGAGGAAGCTTGTCGGGCACAGAACGCTGATCCACTGTGCCGCAAGTATCATCTGCGTGAATGAGAAGGGACAGCTCCTGCTTGGCAAACGCACGGACAATCACCTGTGGGGATATTCCGGCGGGGCAGTGGAAATCGATGAGCGCGTGGAGGACTGCGCCAGGCGGGAGCTGTTTGAGGAGATGAGGCTCACTGCGGGCAGACTGGAACTTTTCTATATTAATTCGGGCCCGGAGACGCATTATGTTTATCCCAACGGAGATGAGGTCTCTAACATTGAGATCATCTATCTGTGCAGGGATTACAGCGGAGAGCCGTATCCCCAGGAAGAGGAGATAGAGGAAATCCGCTACTTCTCCCCTGAGGAGATCAGGCTCGAAGAAATATCACCGCCCATACGTCCTGTATTTGAAAAGTACCTGCAAATGGTGAAGGAGCAGGGCGGGAGACAGATCACGCAGGCGTTTTGAGAAAATGGCGGCGCAGAAACATGGGCTGAAAACTTCTCCCCTCAAGATTCCGGTGTGACAGTTTTGTGATAAATCCTTTGTTAGAATGACACTGTAAAACAAAAAAACAGAAGCGCAGACGCTGAGAGACCGAAACAGAAACAGGCACATAGATCTGTTTTCTCTCCTGCGGATGCCGCTAATATATGACAAAGGAGATTATTATCATGAAAAAACTTATGATTTGTGTGTTGCTGCTGGTTACTATGGCCTGCTTTGCAGGATGTGGTTCTTCCATAAAGGTCGGTTCTTTTAAATCCAAATACTATGATTATGAGGAGTATCAGGCTGCGGTAGACCAGGTTATGGATTATTTCACCGGCTTCGAAGGCTGTGAGATGTCTGAGATCCATTATGCCGGAGATGATGCCGTTAAAGCAGAAGCAGAAACCCGCGGCATGGACGTCGATCAGGTTATGGTACTGAAATGCACCTTTACCACGGACGGCGAGAATCATAAAAACGGCCTGGAGCCGGATTATACATATGAGGATTTCGGTTGGACTCTGACCCGCGTATTTAAAGATGATATGTGGACCGTCGAGGACCACGGATATTGCTGATCAGGCCGGATATCCTGTGAATAATTAAATAACCCGAATTGAAAGGGGAATGCTGCAGCCGGCGGCATTCCCCTTTTGTGTGCCTGACCGGGAATATATCCGGCTTGACCCGCATCATCTGCCTTGACCGCAGTCCGTATAGAATCAGGATATTCAGCAGCGTATTGTTCAGCCCCGGCCTTCCTGCATCAGTATGTTCAGCCCGGGCTGTTCAGCCATGGGTTGGCTGATTCAAATTTCTTTTTGCGGCAGACCCTGCTATAATGGATAAGATTCCATCTTTCTTTCTAGTTCATTGTTGCAAAAGGGGATTTTTATGAAGAAAAATGTTATTGCGCTGGTGTTATCTGTTGTGATGACTCTTGGCAGTATTGGCACTGTGCCTCTTATGGCGTCAGAACCGGCTGACCGGGAGACGGTGACGGTACAGACCGAAGCAGGATCAGAAGAGGCTGTTGAGGATCCGGTCGACGATACTGACGGAGAGTCGAATGAACCTGTTGAAGAACTGACGGAAGAAACTGACGAACAGTCAGAGGAAACTGTGCCCGAAGAGACAGGTGAGAAGCAGGAAGAAGCAGAGGAAGAGGCAGTGGAGCCGGGATCTGAAGAGCCTTCAGGAGACGGATCGGAAGAAAGCGTTGAAGAATCCGAAGAGCCGTCTTCCAAGGAGAATGATGAATCGGGAGAGAAATCTTCTGAGGAGCTGAACGGGGACGTCGATCAGGCTGCGGAAAACGGCACCGGGACAGAGACGGACGGCCAGTCTCAGAAACCTGTCTTCAGAGGAACCGCTCCGACTACTTTACCCGGAGAGGGAAATGTCGTCGGTGATACAGAGGGCAAGTCGCCTGAAGAACTGTTTTCTGAGTATGTCGAACAGAGCTTTAAGGGGCAGCTTTCTTCCGGAAGAAGGAAAGCCAAGAAGAGCGTTTCTTCCATTTTGTCGGGAAACGACAGGACTGTCTACGAATATATTGCAGGCCAGCTCCCTCTGATTGCAGCCGGCCAGCGTGCGTCCACAGCCTTTGATATCACAACCGAGATCCTGGGCCTGGAGCAGACTGCATGGACTGCAGGGGAACTGGGAGTCAGCACTCTTCTTGTCGTGGACGAGCAGGGGAACTTTGTACTTGATGATGAAGGATACGGCATCATCTCGGACGACGCTTATGATGCTGTCTCGGAAAAGGTCGGCATTAACTATGCGAAGATCATCGATGTGATGCTGGCAGACCATCCCTATGAACTGTACTGGTACGACAAAACGAAGGGCTGCAATATTCCTTACGGTTTTGATGTAGGGGTGAGCTATGATCAGGATATTGACGATTATGTAATCTATGTGTACGGCGCGCTGCCCTTAAGATTTTCTGTGGCACAGGAGTATGCGGCTGGACTGTATGAAGTTGATACTTCCATCGGTCAGTCCGTGCAGGCATCCGTGGCAAATGCGAAAGCAATCGTATCAAAATACAGCGCTTCTTCCGATGAAGACAAACTGCGCGGATATATGGAGGAGATCTGTGGTCTTGCCTCCTATAATGACGCAGCAGCAGATGGCGGTGTCAGCTACGGAAATCCCTGGCAGCTGGTCTGGGTTTTTGACGGAGATCCCGATACCGAAGTGGTCTGCGAAGGCTATGCGAAAGCGTTCAAATACCTCTGCGACCAGTCCTCTTTCAGCAATGATATCAGCTGCATCCTGGTGACCGGCCTTATGACCGGAGGCACCGGCGCAGGAAATCATATGTGGAATATCGTCAACATGGAAGATGGGAAAAACTATCTTGTAGATGTGACGAACTGTGACGACGGAACGGTCGGCTATCCGGATGAACTGTTCCTGGTAGGAACGGAAGAGACAAATACCGATGGAAGCGGCAAAGAAGGATATTACTTCTCTGAAGTCGAAATCACGTATTCTTATGATGCTGGTACTGAAGGATTATTCAGTGATGCTGATCTGGAACTCTGCGGATACAATTACGGGACCCACACAGTGCATGAGTGGGAGACTGACTATACAGTAGACAAGGAAGCAAGCTGTTCAGAGGAGGGCGTCGAGTCCATTCACTGCTCCGTCTGCGACGCAGTTAAGGAAGGTTCCGAGAGGGCAATCCCCAAGACAGCACACAGCTACGGAGACTGGACAACCGCCAAAGAGCCCACCTGCACAGAAGCCGGCAGCAGGGAAAAAGTCTGCACGGTCTGCGGAGACAAAGTGACCGAGGCCATCGCTACAACGGGCCACAGCTACGGAGACTGGACAACCGCCAAAGAGCCTACCTGCACCGAGGCCGGCAGCAGGGAAAAGGTCTGCACGGCTTGCGGAGACAAGGTAACAGAGGCTATCGCCGCAACAGGCCACAAGTGGGAGACAGACTACACGGTAGACAAGGAGGCAACCTGCAAGGAAGAGGGCACCGAGTCCATCCACTGCTCTGTCTGCGACGCAGTCAAGGAAGGATCCGAGAGGGCAATTCCCAAGACGTCCCACCACTATGGTGATTGGACGACT
>CAMKEX010000060.1 GCA_946411695.1 uncultured Lachnospiraceae bacterium | reverse complement strand
CAGGTTCTCTGGCACATGCCGCAGCCGATGCAGGCGACGGTGCAGTTCTTGCGGGCGTCCGCACCCTTCTGGGTGTTGTGGCAGCGGACGAGAACCTTGGCCTTGTTATCGGGAACGATCTTGATCAGGCTGTTAGGGCAGGCCTTGACGCAGGCGCTGCAGCTTGTGCACTTGTCGCGGTTGACGACAGCGACACCCTTGATCACGTGGATCGCATCGAACTCACAGGCAGCTTCGCAGTCGCCCAGTCCCAGACATCCGTTGGGGCAGGCCTTGGAGCCGCCGAAGAGCTGCTTGGCAGCCTTACAGGTCGGGATATCCGCATACTCATACAGTTTCTGCGCATTGTTGGTCGTGCCGTTGCACATGACATAGGCAACTTCCTTCTCCATGCCGTCCGCGCTCTTGCCCAGGATGGCGGCAAGCTTTTCTGCGCAGGCAGGGCCGCCGACTGCACACTTGGTGCAGGGAACACCGTCGGGATCTTCCACGAGTGCGTGGGCATAGTCATCACAGCCCGCGTATCCGCAGCCGCCGCAGTTGGCACCGGGGAGCTCTGCGCGCATCAGGATGAATTTTTCATCTTCCTGAACGTGGAAAACTCTGGAGGCGAAAGCAAGTCCGAGAGAAGCAATCAGGCCGACAACAAAAACGAGTGCGACCGGAATAATGATCTGGCTCATCAATTACCTCCTTCCTTACGAGAACATTCCGCCGAATCCCATAAAGCTCAGGGACATGATGGCCGCAGTCAGAAGGACGATCGGAACGCCCTGGAAAGACTTGGGAATACGGCTCTGGTCAACGAGCTTGCCGCGGACGCCTGCCATGATGATCATCGCGAAGAGGAAACCGAGACCGGCGCCGAAAGCGTTGAAGAGGGACTGGGGATAGTTGTAACCGCTGTCGATGTTGCTGATGCAGACACCGAGGACGGCGCAGTTGGTAGTGATCAGGGGAAGGAAAACACCGAGAGACTTATAGAGACCGACCATGTTTTTCTTCATAAACATCTCGATCAGCTGAACGAGCGCAGCGATAACGAGGATGAAAACGACCGTCTGGAGGTAGCCGATGCCCTTGCTGTCAAGGAACTGCTGAATCGGCCATGTAACGGCTGTCGCCAGGACCATAACGAAGGTAACGGCGATGCCCATGCCCCTCGCACTGTCCATGTCCTTGGAGACGCCCAGGAAGGGGCAGATGCCCAGGAACTGCGCCAGAGGGTAGTTGTTGACAAGGACCATGCTGATAATGATGATCACATATTTAGCCATAAATTATGCCACCTCCTCTTTTGCACAGCCGGAGCCGTCAACGCAGTCATCAGCGATGGCGCAGCCGTCGCATCCGAAGCCGTCTCTGATCTTGCTCTTGTCTTCAGTGATGTAATGAACAAATGCCATGACAATCGCGTAGACGAAGAAACCGCCGGGAACCAGTGTCATGATGCTCATGCCGGGCATAACTCTGGAAAGAACCGGAATGCCGCACCATGTGCCGGCACCGATGAGTTCACGAAGGGAACCCATGATGACGAGAGTAAAGGTGAAGCCGATGCCCATGCCGATGCCGTCGAGAGCGGAATCAATGACAGAGTTCTTGTTTGCGAACATTTCCGCACGGCCCAGGATGATGCAGTTAACGACGATCAGAGGCAGATACAGGCCCAGGGACTTGTCCAGTGCGGGCGCAAATGCCTTGACGACCAGCTGAACGATTGTGACGAAGCCTGCGATAACCGTGATGTAGCAGGGAATACGCACGCTGTCGGGGATGATCTTGCGCAGGATCGAAATAACGATATTTGAGCAGATCAGAACCGCTGTAGCGGAAAGGCCCATGCCGAAGCCGTTGACAACGGAAGTGGATGTTGCGAGGGTCGGGCAGGTGCCGAGGACCAGCACGAGCACGGGATTCTCTTTGATCAGGCCGTTGGCCAGAATCGCAAGTTTATTCTTTTTTTCCATTACTGAGCACCTCCCATCGCTGCAAACTGACTCAGGGCCGCCTCCACGCCGGAGTGGATGGCCTGTCCGGAAACGGACGCGCCGGAGATGAATGCGAAAGTGCCGCCGGACGCAAGATCAGCGGTCTCTTTCTTGATATTGTCGGGACTGGTCAGAGCTGTCAGGCCGCTGTACTGTGCGAGGTAGGCATTGTCCATGTTTTTGGTACCGACACCGGGGGTGTCCGCATGTTCAGTGACCTTGACGCCTGTGAGAGCTCCGTCAGCGTCGACACCGACCATCATGGTCAGGGCGCCGCCGAAAGAAGTGGTCTCAACGGTCATGACATAACCAGTACCGTTGTCAGCCGCATAGACTTCTGTAACTGCAGCCTTGCCGTCTGTGGAAGAGGCAGGCTCAATCCCCTCTACCATCGTAAAGGCATCCGCTGCGGGAAGGATCTGCTGTCTTGCAGCGACCGCCACAGCTTCATTGTTGCGGATGATAATGGGATTGGCAACCTTGTAGGTAAATGCCAGAGCAAGCGAGACGACAAGACAGATGGCGCTGAGCACCACGACGGGTGCTGCAAAACTTTCTTTTGACTTGTTCATTTCACACCCTCCTTATGCTTTCTTTGCTTCTGCTGCAGCCGCCTTTGCCGCTTCCTTTTTGCGTTTGCTGATACCGTAGAAACGGTCCTCTGCGAAGTTGTTCAGAATAGGTGTCATGATATTCATGAACAGGATCGCGAAGGAAACACCTTCGGGATAAGAGCAGAACAGACGGATAATCATGGTCACAAGACCGCAGCCGATACCGAACATAACCTTGCCCAGCGGCATGATCGGTGATGTGACATAGTCCGTTGCACAGAATACCGCGCCGAACATGACGCCGCCCGCGCAGACATGGAAGCATGCCATGTAGAGAGCGGACATGCCTTCGGGAGTATTGCCGCTGATGGCGTAGTACAGGAAGGCAAAGATGAAGACTGTCGCCACAAAGAAGACCGGGATGATCGGGGAAATGATCTTCATTGCAATCAGGAAGATCGCGCCGATCAGGATGGCGATGACGCAGGTCTCACCCATGGCGCCGCCGATATTGCCCAGGAACATATCCTTCAGGGAAGGGCAGTAGGTCAGGTCTCCGTCTGCCAGATATCCGAGGGGCGTAGCGCCGGTCACGGCGTCAATGCCCGCCTTCTGGAATCTGGTCAGAGGCCATGTGGACATATAGGAAGTAAAGGACAGGAACAGGGTGATACGGCCGACGATCGCCGGGTTCGCAAAGTTCCTTCCCATGCCGCCGAAGAGCTGTTTGACAACAACGATGGCGACAAAGCTGCCGATGATGCAGATCAGGATCGGCATGAAGATCGGATACTCGATGCCGTCCAGATGTGTGAGGTTTGCAGGCAGGTTCAGGGCCAGGATCAGGCCTGTGACCAGAGCGCTTCCGTCGCGCACGGTGTTGGGCTTGTTGAGAATCTTTTCATAAGCCCACTCAAAGAACGCGCTGCAGAACATGCATACCGCGATCATGACGATTGCGGGAACACCGAAATACAGGACACTCATTGCAGCAGCGGGTAAGAGAGCCGCCACAACATAGAGCATGGTCCTGGTTGTATCCAGGCTCGTCACCAGATGGGGCGAGGAGGATACAGTAAGATTATCATAATATTTCGTATTACTTGCCATTGCTTGCCGCCTCCTTCACCATTGCCTTGCCCAGCTTGTTCATAAAGGCCAGAGGACGATGTGCAGGGCAGACGAACGAGCAGCTGCCGCACTCCATGCACTGCATGACCTTGAGGTCGTTGAGACGCTCCACATCGCCGGCTTCGTAAGCATCTGCGAAACCTGTGGGCAGAAGGCCGAACGGACATGCCTTGTGGCATCTTCCGCAGTTGATGCAGGCTGTCTCCTCGGGGATCCAGGCCTGTTCCCTGGAAAACGCGAGGATCGCATTGTTGTTCTTGACGATCGGCATCCTGTCGGAGAAGACCGCGCGTCCCATCATGGGGCCGCCCATCAGGATCTTCTTCGGAGGCTTGCGATAGCCGCCGCAGAACTCGATCACGTCGTGGATCTCGGTGCCGATAGGCGCCACGATGTTCTTGGGCTCGGATACAGCGTCGCCGTCGACGGTCATGCGCTTTTTGATAAGCGGAATACCATCCTTGAGATACTGTCCGAGGAAGGCGATCGAGGTGACGTTGGACACGATGCATCCCAGATCTGCGGGAAGAACGCCCGCGTCACAGGTCTTGCCGGTCACTTCATAGATCAGCACACGCTCTGCTCCCTTGGGGTAGCTTGCCTTGAGCGGGAAAGTGTACATGTTGTCAATTTCCTGCTTGGCAAACAGCATATCAAAGTTGTCGATTGCATCCTGCTTGTTGTCCTCAATACCGATGTAGCATTCATCGAGCTCGAGGTACTTCATGACGGCAAGAGCGCCGTCGATCACGTTCTGGGCATCCTCCAGCATCGTCCTGTGGTCGGACGTGATAAAAGGTTCGCATTCTGCACCGTTGATGATCAGAGTCTTGACGCCGTCTTTATCCTTGGGATTGAATTTCAGCCACGTCGGGAAAGACGCGCCGCCAAGGCCTACCAGGCCGCTCTCTTTCACAGCATCCACGAATTCCTTGTGGTTGGTGACAACCGGAGGTTTCAGCTCTGGATCCATTGTCTGCTGTCCGTCGGACTCGATCACGACGAGGGTATCCATACCGCCCATCGCGTTCCTCTGCGTCTCGATCCCGGTCACTTTACCGGAAACGCTTGCATGTACGGGAACGTGCAGGAATGCATCCGTGTCACCGATCTTCTGGCCCACAAGGACCGTGTCCCCTTTTTTGACAAGGGGCTTGCAGGGCGCACCAATGTTTTGCGACATGGAGATCCTGACGGTAGCAGGAACCGGCATAATCTCTGTCGCACAACCGGCCGTGTGCTTGTGGTGGCCGGCGTTAATGCTGTTCAAATGCCTTGATTTGAAAAACATATGTTAGCTCCTCCCTTTCCTGATAAGGCGCCGGCAGGATCGGCAAAAGCCGGGTCCGGCACCGTGGTACTATGAACACTGTCCTGATCACACACACCCCCACAGTGCGCTCATCCGGACAGAATGTTCCGAAAACAAGAAAAACACCGTATGCTTTCTCAGACTGCCTCCATCAGATCCGGCGGCCGGAAAAAGCAACAGCTTTACCAGGTACAGTATAACATACTGTATACAAAAAATATTATAATCCAGTTTTTAATTTCCTGCCCGACAGAATCGACAGTAAACCCCCGAAAATTGTTTCTTTTCTCATACATTATGCCCAAAAAACCAAATGGAGCATTCTCCGGGAAGTCCATGTATGATCTGCGGGCGGCAATTCCGGAAAAAATCGTATTTTTATCGAATGAACGGGTTATTTTGTGTCCCATCCAAAATGTTGATCAAGATATGCGAATCTGGCCCGGATCCACTCTTCCATCTCCTGCAGGGATTCCCCGGCGGTTTTTTCCTGCGGCCACCTGTCCATCTCCCTGGCCATGGCACCTCCTGCCTCCAGAAGTTCCAAGTTTTTTCGAGCAGCCGCGCATACGGTTTCGGCGTCCACGCCGCCTTCTCTCCATTGTGCCCACTTGTCACAGAGCGCGTCGTAGAGGGATGGATCCGCTCGGAGGAAAGCCTCAAAATCATAGGTGCTGTCCTCCAGAGGTACATAGGCGGAAGCGCTCCCTGGATCGAAGACAGTGTATCCCCGGTCCCGCGCATACACGAATGTGTCTCCGAAGACGTAATTCAGGTCCCAGATGGTCCGGTAAAGGGTATAGCCGTCCCCTGTGCGCCTTGCGCTCAGGAAGCTGTTTTTCCAGGTGTTGTCCATGGCATGCGTCAGGGCACAGTAAAGGCTCATGGACACCACGCTGTCCATGTCCGTCTGCAGTCCGGCATCCTCAAGAGTCTGCGGATCGTGCGTGCGGAATGAAAAAGCGTGATAGGCATGCATGGGCAGCCAGGTCGCAGTGCGGTCCCAGTCCCTGGGGAACCTGATCTCCACACAGGGAAAGCCCTTGTCAGTGAGGATCTCTGTCTCTCCCGCCATCTCCTCGTACAGATCAAGATAGGGGTACTCTCTGTCCCATCGGTCGATCTTGTACAAAAGATCCCCTTCCCGGAGGGCAAGCTGCTTTCCGTCTACAGGTTCCATCAGCCCGTAAATGCCCTGATAGGAGTTGTCCAGAAACAGTTCGACATAGCGCATCCGCGAGGTCGCCTGCGGCGCATCCGACAGGGCCGTCACCTGATCCCACAGGGCATAGGCAGTCATCTCCCGCACCCTCGAACTGTCCGTATACAGAGGATTCAGGATCCAGTCATCGTCCTCCCGAAGTCCTGCCAGGGACACCTTGTATTTACCGGAAGCCCGGTCGAGCAGCGAGACCTTATAGGGACGCTTTTCCAGCGTGGAGGAGACATTGCCCCGCACATGGAAGCTGCAGAGGATCTCCTCTTCCCTCTCGGCACGGGAAACGGGGATATAGCGGATCCTGCCTTCATGCACTTCCTTGAGCACGATCTCATCCGGATCCGTCTTGTCAATACAGACCGCGGGAAATCCGGTCAGGATCAGAGAAAAAGCCTTCCTTTTGCCGGATGATGACAGACAGGCTTCAAAGGGATGCCCCGCTGCAATGGCTGCGGCCGGATCATCCATCATCTCATCTTCACAGAAGAAGACACGGTCATCTGACTGAGCAGGTTCCAGCCCGGTAAGGATCTCCTGTAAAAAGATCTCCGCACCTGTTTTCTCCTCCGGACCCGGAGTCCGGACATCACAGGGGATATAGACAGTAGAAGTTTCTTGGTCACAGGGACAGGTCAGTCCTCTCCACCGGAGATCGGAAGCTGAAAAAGCAGCCTCTCTGCCCTTCTGCGATTGCGTCATAAATGCCTGCCGGGAGAGGATCTGCAGACAGCCCGGACGGACCTGATCCTGTGCGGGATCTTCCTGCCCGGTGTCTGCCGCTGCATTCCCGCCGGCACTGCCCGGTGAGGCCTCCCGCCTTGCCCGCACAGCCGACGCAGCTGCAGTCAGCAAAATCCCGACAGCGATCAGGAGAAAGATTATTACTTTTCTGTTTCTCATTTTACATGAAAAGCGTCTGCCCGAAAAAAGCAGACGCTGCAGGGCCTGCCGCAGGCCTGTGTACACATCTATGCGCACACAGACCTGCAGACGGGGCTTATTTTACAAATATACAGTGCCCAGAAGAGGCTTTCCGGAGGCCATGACCAGTTCGATCAGCTCCGCGGCATCACGGTAAACTGTCTCGCCGACTTCCTCCACAACGATACATGCATCCGCCGTGCGGAGTCTGCGGACTGCGGCCGCATTCCTGTCAAGGTCTGCAGAGGCCTCAAAAGTCACAGTGCTCCCGGTGGATCCGGCCCGTTTGGTGAGTTTATTTGCGAAAGACTCAAGACGTGTTTCGCCCACAGTACCGACCAGCAGGACTGTTCGGAAATCGTCGCCGACCGACAGATTCTCCACCTTGGCGATCATCACATCGCAGGCTGCAGGAACAGACATATCAGGAGCATCAGATACCAGCTTCTCCACAGCCCTGTCAATAATGGACCGGGACTCTCTTCTGCCGGCGCCGGCAGGGAATGTCATGATATTGCGAAGTCCGTAGGACACATTGAGTTCGTCGTCTGTGAGGATCCTTCCCTTAAGGAGAATGCGGATCGCATGTAAGAGGATCAACAGGAAAATACCGCCCGCAAAGCCGACAATGCCGTATTTGATTCCGTGTTTGATGATGGTCTTCGTGGAAGCACCTGTTGCTTCTGTGGGTTTGATCAGCTCCTTGAGGGCTGTCTGGGAAGTCTGAAGGTTTCTCTGCAGAGTCGCGATGGAGTTCTGGAGTTCTGTCTGCTGCTGGAGAAGGAGTGTGTCGACAACGGTCTCCTCATTGCGGCTGACAACGCTGATCTCGTATTCGCCCAGACTGTCTTTGAAAGTACCGCGGTTCTCGTCAATCTGCTGCAGGATATAATCCATGATCCTGGCAGACAGGTCGAGATCCATACTGCTCACCTGGATCTTGAAGACACTGCTGAAATGGAACTCGTCCGTGACGACCTGGACAAGTTCACGGACGCTCTGCTCCGGAACGCCCAGTTCCTCGGCAAACTGACCGTAGGAGATACCTCTTGTGATGAAATCAATATAGGCGTGTTCGACATTGCTCGCATTTACAATGGCTGCATTGTCCGTTCCCGCCCCGTCAGCTCCTGCTTTATCCGCTTCCTCAAGACCGGGAGTGCGTACGACCATGGAAACTGTCGAGACACATTCCTGGTGGGGATCGATCTGCATCAGAAGGGATTCGTTGAAGTAGTTCTGCTTTGCGTCGATCTTGGTCTGGAAACGCTCGATCGCAGTGGTGTATGCCTTCACGGATGCGTCATAGACAGCCATCTGTGCCAGGTACTCCTCATGGGCTTCATTGGAGACGCTCCTGTTGCTGTACTCGCGCATCACCTTCATTCCCGCCAGCAGTATGGCCAGGATCAGTCCTGCTGCCAGCATGCTCCGCCAGTTCCGGAATGTCAGAAGAAGGAGCCTGGGAAGACTCACTTCCCGCATTTTGGTACCCGGATGGTTGCGGTTTGTATAATTCTGATTACTCAACTCTATTCCTCCCAAATATTGATATCCGCATATTTTCCTCTTCATCGCCAGGACTCTCGGGCGGGTCCCGGATATGCGGCCTTCCATAGAAGTCACAAATAATTAGCCATAACCTAAATCATTATAGCATAGCACAGTGAGGGGTGCAAAGAAGCAGCCTTCCTGCATCTGCAGGAAAATCAGCCGGCCGACCTGCACACCCTGCCGGCAATGCCTTCACGGATTTATTTTTTCCTCCTGACGACCCTGCGGACAGTGTCCATGCAGAAACCGGTCATGAAGCTGTCCCTGAGAATGAACTGGACGGCAATATACACAGTTCCACCAAGGCAGATCTCACAGAACAGGGCAATGAAATTGCGGCTGAAAACAGGATCGATCAGCCGGATCACCGCGAACATGAGAACAGCTGCGATGAGTTTCTTCCAGCCGTCCCGCAAAAGCACGGCGGGATGGAAGGACTCTCCCGAAAAACTGATATAGAGGACGGTAATGGTCAGTTCCGCGGCAATGGAGGCCGCGATGGCTCCGTACCCCCAGAAGCGGGGGATCAGCAGAAGATTCAGAAACAGGTTCACCACAGAACCGATAATGATAAACCTGGCGCTCTGCGCCCTCTTCCCTGCCGGGGTGTAGTACTGGGAACCGAGACAGTTGCTGACGCCTATAATGACCACAATGGGGCTCATCATGATCAGCATCATCACCGCCCGCTCATAGCCGGGTCCCAGGAACCAGGGGATGAACCTCGGTGCCACAGCCGCAAGACCGAAACCGATGGCAAGTCCCATGAACAGGATGTAGTTGATGGAAGTCTCAATCCTTCTTCGGATCTCGTCATATTTTTTCTCCGCAAAGAGGAAGGAGATCCTGGCGCCCAGTACGCTGTTGAGCGCGGTGAAGGTCAGAGCCTTCATGATATTGATGATCTGGACGACCTTGTCGTAGCAGCCGTTCTCCGCCTCATTGCGGGTGATCTCGCCGATCAGGGTCTTGTCCAGGACCGTGTAGACAGAGGTCGCAATCGAAGGGATGAAGTAGACCATGGTCTCCCTGAAGTGCCTGCTTATTCTCAGTGTCCGGAAATTCACCGGGGTGAGGAAGCGGGGCATGTGGATCCACATGGACAGATTTCCCAGCATAGTCGTGGCCGACAGGATGATGATATAGAGCAGCAGATCATCTGGTTTATGTACCAGGGTAAAGATCAGGACCGCACCCAGCAGCTTAAAGACCGCGTTTTTGGTCACGATGTAGCGGAACTCCTCGATGCCGGTAAAGAACCAGGAAATATCGAACATGACCGCGAGAATGGCCATGATCTGGGGGATGTAGAAAACCTGATATCTGTCTCTGGTAAAAATAAAGAGAATAAAAGCCAGGACGGAAGCTGTTGACGTAAAGACCGTCATCAGTTCGATCTCCCAGAAGAGTTTTGAGCGAAGCGGCTTGTTTTTGCGGTTGCGCGCGATCTCACGGGATCCGTAGGAGACGGTACCCAGTGCGGCAAACATGGAAAAATAAGTCTGATAGGAAGCCGTGAAGCTGTAGATACCATTCTTGTCCGCCCCCAGCACACGGGCCACATAGGGCGCCGTGATCATGGGGAGAATGACCACCAGAACCTGATAGGCCATACTCAGAATGAAGTTGAGGCGCACACTCGGCTCCCCTCCTCCGCTCTTCTTTTCCCCGCCGCCTCCGCCTGCGGAGCCGGAGCCTTTCCCGTCCCCGGCGTCCTCACCGGCGCTGCCGGCATCGTTCCCGGCCCTGACGTCCTCACCGGCGCTGCCGGCCTCGTTCCCGGCCTCATCGCTTTCAGCCGGGGAGGCGTCATTGTTTTCCTTCTGATCCTCTATGCCCGCAGAGATCACCTGCTCTGCCGCCGGGAATATTCTCCGGTCCGGGGAAAGCGGCACTGTCTTTTTTGCGGCAACCGCTTTGGGCAGGTCGGGCGGATCATCCGGCCCGGCAGGTACAGGCTCCGGAGTCCTGCGGCGCTTCCAGACATCCAGCGCATACCAGACCGCAAAGAGGGTGCAGCACTGTTCCGGATCCATCAGGACGTTGTTCATCAGGCTGTAGCCTGCCACGCACACCATCCAGATGCAGAGAACCGTGTCGCTGTTTTTGACCGCGGCAACCGAGATTACCGCGTATACCGAAAACAGGATGATCGCAAAGACCAGGCCGTAATTGATCAGGACCTTCATGTAGGCACTGTCAATATAAAAGTAGTTGGGAGATTCAAGATCTCCGTTCTGATAGACAACCTGTGAAAATGGATGAATACCGTATCTCTTGAGGCCTTCCGCCGCATGACGGATCCTGAAGTGTGTCAGCTTGTCGTCGATCTTCAGCCAGCGTTTGCTGTTGGGATTATAGTGACTGACCACTTCGTAGGCAAATAAGGCCAGGCCCGGATAGCAGATCCCGGCAAGGAACCTGATCGGAAAACAGTTGGGAAACAGGTTCCAGCCCCTGTAAATACAGACAAAGTATAAAAGGGCAAACAGAGTCGTGACCATGAAGGGGACATTGGTATCCGTGCGAACATAGGCCACGGCATTAAGGGCTTCCAGAAAGATCAGTCCCAGTAAGGGGAAGCGCTCAACATGTTCTCCCCGCTCCCTTTTCTGCAGTGCGGTCTTCGGCAGATCCGTATAGGCATAGGTGCCGCACATAAAGAGGTTGAAAATATAGATGGAGGGGAAGGATACAAAGCGGAAACCCATGTAATCGCGGACACGGTCGCCGTCCACCAGAGGAGGCCGCCAGATCAGTCCGACCCAATCAAAGAACAGTACCCCCAGATAACAGAGCAGACAAGTCCAGAACATGACTTTGCAGATCCGCTTGAAGGATATGTCTTTGACCGCCATTATCATAACAAACAACTGCAGGAAGGTGATGCCGGCCCCCGCCATCTTCTGTATCATCATCAGATAACAGAAAAAGACAGCGACCGTCGATACAGCCCGCACCGCCAGACGCATATCCGACAAGAGGATCCGGACCAGGAAAAGAAGCAGGCAGAAATACCTGATCATTTTCCCGAGTTCAGCGCCGAAGATCATGGAAAAACCGCTGTCGTCAATATAGGCCTGCAGCACCCACAGTATGAGTCCCGTAAAAGTCATGAGCTCGTCAAGCCGGATCCGGGGAGTTTCCTGCGGGATCCGGAGCCTGACCGCCCTGCTGTCAAAAACCATATATTTTACTCCGTTGTAATTTATCTTAGAATATCATCCTTGGTCTCGCCCGGTTCCAGAAGCCAGGCGTCCATTCCGTGCATGACCCTCTTCTCCTCGGGTGGCAGCTGCATATAGTCGTTGTAAAGACCGCGCAGATAGTGATCGTAGTTGGAGGGTGCGTTCATCATCCTTCCCTCAAAGGGAACCTTGACGGGGATCATGAATTTTTTGCGGGACATCCGCTCCCTGGGCCCGTACCCCCACATGATACAGCCCACATAGGGCGTGCTGTCATAGGGGATCGCCATAGACAGGTTGTCGATCTTTGCAAGGAGTCTGGGCATGGGCATGGCGACTTTCAGCGCGCCGATCACGACGGGCTTGAGCACTTTTTTGAGCAGGGTCTTTCCCTCTCCCTTTTTTGCCAGCTTGATGAAGATCAGCTTGCGCAGACGAAGGGATTTCTCATAGATCCGGCGGTTTTCCTTCTTATCGGCGGAGTTGCCGTCGATCGGAAAAATGTCCATCCAGATCTGGTTGACATTTGTCTCGTTGTCATAATAGGGAAAATCCACAAAGGTGCGTGTATCGACCAGCTTGATGAAGGGATAATTCAGTGTCCCGTCCCTGTAGGTCTTGAATTCCATATATTCCGGAAATCCGGTCATATCCAGATCTTCGGGATGATAGAGGCGCTCATAGTCCGGCCGGGGCATCATGACATCGATATCATCGTCCCACGGAATAAAGCCCTGATGACGGATGGCACCCAGAAGGGTTCCGCCTCCCAGGGTGAAATAAATATCATTCTGTTCACAGAGTTTTGTAAACGCGTCCATCAGTTCAAGTTCAAGACCGCGGATCTCGTCCAGTGTCAGTTTTTTCATGTTCTTCTTCACTCTCTTTTTTCTCAGTACGGAATCTCCCCGCATCGGAAAACACGTCTGTGTAAAACACGTCTCCCCAAACGGCGGTCTCCCGCTTACTGCATCCATGTCACTTTTCGGTCAGGAGATTCTCCAGACGCTGCACCTCCACTGCGCTGTTATACCCTTTCTGCGTGAAATCATCCTGAATGAGCTCAAAAGCCGGATCGTCCGCAGAGACGGGCCTTGCATCCATGCTGTTGCGCATCTGAATGATCTCATTGGCCCACTCGGCAGCTTCCTTTTCCAGAGAATAAAACCGCAGAAGGTCCGTGACGGCAATGTCCCGGGGAATGACGTCCGCCGAAGCCAGTACAGGCAGTCCCGCCGCCTGTGCCTCAAGTCCGGCGATACCCAGTCCCTCAAATACGGAGGGAAAGAGGAAAAAGTCTGCGGCTCCCAGCCAGCCGGGGATATCCGTCACCACACCGGCAAAATACACTTCCTTCTCAAGTCCCTTTTCCCGCACATGTGCACGCAGCATATCCTCATCCTCACCCTGACCGATCAGCACAAGACGCGCATCCGGCATCTCGGGAATGAGATCGGCCATGATATCGATGGCGAACTTCTGATTTTTCTGGAAATGAAGCCGCCCGATGCAGATGATGATGTATTTGTCACTCCAGTCGGCATCCCCGCCCGCCTGTCTGCGGAACTCTTCTCTTCTGGTGACACCGCCCCGGATCTTCTCCACATCGATGGCGTTGCGAATCACAACAGCGGGATGACGAAGCTCTCCCTTTCCGCCTTTTCCGGCATAGAACCACTTGGCCGCATACTCGGAACAGGCCCAGAAATCCGTGGCATATCTGCCCAGACTTCCCCGGTTTGCCTCGTGGAGCATGCCGCGCAGCTTCGTGTCCATGTTCTGCGCATTGTGGCTGTGGATGATCCGTTTGGGGATCCCGTATTTTTGGGCCATTTTCAGATAATCGATATTGGCAAGGCTGTTGACATTGACCCAGATCGCCTGGTACTCTGCCGCATGTTTTGCAAAAAAAGACTCCAGTTCCCTGCGGAAACGCACAGGATTGCGCCTCCTTGATGTAAAGTGCACCGTGCGCCCGCCCATTGCATGGATTTCGTCCTCAAAGGCCACGGGGTCATAGGAATTGCACAAAAAATCAAAGTGAAACCGGTTCAGATCGATCCGCCGGTAATAGTTCATGAGAAAACTCTCGACCCCGCCGGGGTTCTCTGTCATACCGAAAACAAGGACATTATACATAATACAGTCGTGACCTCCGTTATCAGATGAATGATGCAAAAGACTGAGGGTTCTGTCCTGTGATCTACGGCTGTCCGGCTCTCTCCCGGCGCGCGTTCTGAAGGGCCCTTGCCGCATAGACAGCGGCAGCGCCTGCCGCCTGACCGCACCTGAGCATACGCAGAGGCAGATATCTGGCGCCTCTGTGCTCATGGGGATCCAGCGCGCCGATCGCAGATGCGAAGGGCTCCTCTGCGGCGATCCTCTTCATGGCAGCGATCTTTTCCCGCATGGACAGGGGGCTGGAGAGAGAAAAAACCTCCCGGACCATGAGAAGATTAAACTGCATCATCGCATAAGCCGCCCCTGCCCGGCGGACCGCCTGCGGCTGAGACTTCAGATAGCCCAGCACCGCGTCAAGAGACTGCCTGTATCCCTCCTCTTTCGATCCGTCCCAGGTGCGGACCACCGATCCGCCGTCTGTCGAATAATGATAAAAAGGCCTGTCGATCAGCCTGATCCTCCTGCACCCGGCAAGATAGCGGATCACGAAAAAGCTGTCCTCCGAGAGGCGGAGGGAAGGATCGAAGCGCAGGTTCAGACGTTCGATACAGTCTCTGCGGAAAATCTTTGACCAGACACTGGTATACCTGGTCGGATTTGCGATCATCCGCACACTGATCTCCTCCAGCTGTTCTCCGAAGAAGCGTTCTCCTTCCGAGGGACATACATGCAGGAGCTTACTGCCGGCCTCATAACTGTAAATGATCAGATCCGTTCCCGTAAAGTGAAGCGAATCTCTGAGCACAGGTCCGGCATCTTCCGTAAAATAATCGTCGGCATCCAGAAAGAGGATCCGCTCTCCCTTTGCCTCTTCCAGTCCGCGGTTGCGGGCATTTGAAACACCCTTCTCCGATTTGAGCAGGCAGACACAGTCTCCGTGCTCCGCCTGCATGCTCCGGGCGATAAACTCCGTCGCATCCTCAGAGCCGTTTTCGACGATCAGAATCTCAAAAAGAGGAGCAGCTTCCCCGTTTTCTTCCCCGCCCTGCCGTCGCGAGGAGATCACGGCATCCGCCGCCACTGTCTCCATAGCGGCAATGACACTCTCTACCGCCCTGCGAAGGGTCTTCTCCGCATTGTGGGCGGGAATGATCACAGAGAACTGCGTGCCGCTATAATGTTTATTTTCCAGCCGGTTTAAGATCAGTTCATTCATAACTACTGTTCATGACCTCATGATTGGACGCCCGTCAAATATTTAAAGGCGTTTGTGCCGGGCGCAGGCCCGGGTCCAACTGACTCGCTGCATCATTCCTATTCTACCACAGAATGCATGATTCGTGGATAAGACATAAAAAACTGTGAGCCTTTTTCGAAAGACAGCGCAGAAGCGCCCGTTCCCTCCGGGGAACAGGAGCTTTCCGCGCCGGCCCTGAAAACGGCTCACAGGAACAAAGCGGTCAGACAATCATCATGGCATCGCCGAAACTGAAGAAGCGGTAGCGCATATCCACAGCCTCTTTGTAGGCCTCCAGGACATTTTCCCTGCCTGCAAAAGCGGATACCAGCATGATCAGCGTCGACTCGGGGAGGTGAAAATTCGTGATCAGGGCGTCCATGGCACGGAACTGATAGCCCGGATAAATAAAGATCGAGGTGTCATCACTGCCCGCATGGACGGTGCCGGACTCGTCAGCCGCGCTCTCGATGGTGCGGCAGCTGGTGGTACCGACACAGATCACCCGGTGTCCGGCCCGATGCGTCCGATTGATCAGGTCAGCGGTCTGAGACGGAACATTGTACCACTCTGTGTGCATGGTGTGCTCTTCCACATCGTCTACCTTGACAGGTCTGAAAGTTCCCAGGCCCACGTGAAGCGTCACAAAGCCAATCTCCACGCCCTTTGCCCGGACCTCATCCAGCAGTTCCGGCGTAAAATGCAGGCCGGCAGTCGGCGCAGCCGCCGATCCCTCATATCTGGCGTAGACAGTCTGGTAGCGGCCCCGGTCCTGCAGTTTATGGGTGATATAGGGGGGCAGGGGCATCTCGCCCAGCCGGTCGAGGACCTCCTCGAAGATCCCCTCATATTCAAAGCGGACAAGCCTGTTGCCGCCCTCTGCGATCTCCAGGATCTCAGCCCTGAGACTTCCGTCTCCGAAGACAGCCCTGGCGCCGGGGCGCAGCTTTTTGCCCGGGCGGACCAGGCACTCCCATACATCCGCCTGCAGCCGTCTGAGGAGCAGGATCTCAATAGATGCGCCTGTCCCCTCTCTGGTTCCGAGAAGACGCGCGGGAATGACCTTTGTATCGTTGAGGATCATGGCATCGCCGGGCTCCAGATACTCAAGTATATCCCTGAAGGTCCCGTGGCGGCGCTCTCCGGTCTTCCTGTCCATCACAAGCAGCCTGGAAGACGACCGGTCCTCCAGGGGGTCCTGGGCGATCAGTTCCTGCGGCAGATCAAAATAATAGTCCGCTGTCCGGTGTCCGACCGGGACCTCTCTGTATCCGTTGACAGTTCCTGCTGTATTGTCGGTATACGTGGTAGTTGTCATTTGCTTATCCAGCCCATTAAAAATACTAATTTTCTATCATAGTAAAAATATCGGCGATACGATATTTTTCAATACGGATGTTGTTTGCCGCAGGGCGGCACAGACACCCTTTAACCGCATTGCGGAAATGTACAGGTTTTTCCCTGCAGTTACAGGGATCAGGCGTTGCGGAAGTCCATCCTGCGCAGAAATGCCTTGTATCCGCGGAAGGCTTCGTAGAGATCAGCCTTGCTGGTGGCTTCCCAGGGAGCGTGCATGCTCAGTACGGGAACGCCGCTGTCGATGACATTCATGCCGTAGAGAGCAAGAATATAGGCGATGGTCCCGCCGCCGCCGACATCAACTTTGCCCAGCTCCGCGGTCTGCACAAGGACATCGTCCTCGTCCATGATCCTTCGCAGGGATGCGATATACTCTGCATTGGCATCATTGGAGCCGGATTTGCCCCTTGAACCCGTAAATTTATTGAAGACCATACCGCCTCCGAGATAGGCGCAGTTCTTCTTCTCGAAAGCAGACGCATAGGCAGGATCAAAAGCGCTGCTGACATCAGAAGAGAGCATGGCGCTGTTGGCCAGAGTGCGGCGCATGGCAAGCTCGGAATACTGTCCGCAGAGTTCCATGACTTCCGCCAGAGCATTTTCAAAGAAACGGGAGCGCATGCCGGTGGCACCGACACTTCCGATCTCTTCCTTGTCGACCAGGAGTGTGCAGCTGGTGCGGGCGATATCCGTGACCTCCATCTGTGCACGGAAGGAAGGATATGCGCACACGCGGTCATCCTGCCCGTAGGCAAGCACCATGCTTCGGTCAAAACCTGCGTCGCGGGCCTTTCCGGCGGGAACGATCTCAAGTTCCGCGGAAATAAAGTCCTCCTCCTCGATACCATAGAGCTCACCGATCGTCTGCATCAGAGCCGTTGTGACAGCGTCCTTCTCAGAGGGCTTCTTGTCCTTGCTGCCGGCTTTGGTATCATGATCGATCACAACCGGCTTATTGCCGATGACAAGATCCAGCGACTCGCCGTCTATAAAGGTGGAGGCGTTTTTCTTCATCTGGTCCTGGGCCAGGTGAGGCAGCAGATCCGAAATGAAGAATACAGGATCATCATCCTCCTCACCGACGTTTATGATCACCGTCTCACCGCTCTTTTTCACCACAACGCCGTGAATAGCCAGAGGCAGGGTGACATACTGGTATTTTTTGATCCCGCCGTAATAGTGGGTGTCCAGATAGCAGAAGCCGCCGTCCTCATAGACGGGATTCTGCTTGACATCGAGGCGGGGAGAATCGATGTGGGCGCCGAGGATGTTGATCCCTTCCTCGAAAGGCTTTTCTCCGATCCGGAAAAGAACCATGGACTTGTTCATCCACACGCTGTAGACACAGTCGCCGGCCTTGAGCTGTTTCTTGTCCGCAATCGCGCGGCTGAGCTCAATATATCCGTTCTTCTCTGCTTCCGCAACGAAAAAGTCCACGCATTCGCGCTCCGTCTTTCCTGCGTTCAGAAAATCCATATAGTCTTTTGCAAAATCCATGCAGTCGTTCTGCATGGCAAGGTCATAGGTGTTCCATGCATTGAGTCTTTCCATAGGTATAATCTCCTTATTCAGCAAATACGGGTTATTCGCGCCCTTAGGAAGTCGCCTTCAAGGTATACCTCCTGCGTCGTTCAGAGTTTTTTCGCAGAGTTGTACTAAATCTCGCTTATGCTCAGAGCAGGCCGGGCCAAACTCGCATCCCGTGCTGAAAGCCCGGTCTGCTCAGACAGGTGGCCCTGAAACGCCCGGCCGTGAGGGCCGTGCCTTTCACCTGCTCTTCCCTATAAGCTTCGATAAGTACAACTGGCTGCTCAAAAAATTCACTCCGCCAGGAGGTATAACTTGAAGGCTCCAATTTCCTGCCGGGCTGTGGGATGGATAGAATTAAAACACTGACGTATAATGCTGCCGATAGTTGAGAAAGATTGTTTTAGGCACAAATTATGATTCATTGTGGTTATATAGATTAGCAGTTCTCTGCTGATCTATGAGCCCAGACTGTAGAGCCTCCCGTATCACAAACACGAGAGATGTATTTAGAAAAGATAGGCTAATCTTTCTTAATTGATCGGCGGAATGATAATCAGGGTCGAGGACTGCACCTCTCTGGCGAGGGAATAGGGAGGAATCTTAGATGTACTTGCCGGAAAAAGGGCAGAGGGAGGGTAAAACGCACAGCCCTCACGGCTGGGCGTTTTAGGCGTCCATGTCTGAGCCTTCCGTGTCTTCAACACGGAAGGTGAGTTAAAGCCGGCCCTCCCGACGCCCTTTTTCCGGCTTAGTACATCTTGATGACGGACTCCTGACCGAGCAGAGAGGTACAGCCGCAGACCTGTCCTTTCCAGACAACCCTCATCCCTACAAACCCGTATTCATTAATGCGGGCGGAAAAGTCTGTCATCCTCTCCCGCCCGCA
>CAMKEX010000059.1 GCA_946411695.1 uncultured Lachnospiraceae bacterium | reverse complement strand
CTTCCGGATCGTCATCATTGCAGCGGATGCCGGGCCTGCAGAGATGTCTGCCCCAAATCGGCCATCGTGATGAATGCCGATCAGCACGGTTTTTTTTATCCTGAAGTAGATGAAAAGCTGTGTATCGGATGCGGAACTTGTGAAAAAGCATGTCCTATGCAGAATCAACCGGCGGCCTACAGGCAGGTGAGAGAAGCAAAGACCGGTGTTCACAAGGATGCAGATGTGACTTCCCGAAGTTCATCCGGGGGCGCTTTTTCCGCAGTCGTCAAAGCGTGGCATCCGGATGCGGTCTGCGGAGTCAGATGGGATGGATTCAGGGCAGTCAATGATATTGCCTACTGTGAGGAGGACATCAGAGCCTTCTCAAAATCCAAGTATATTCTCAGTGATACGGAAGAGATCTATCTGAGGGCGGCAAAGGAAGTCAGAGCGGGGAAGAGAGTCCTCTTTTCCGGTACACCCTGTCAGGTTGCGGCATTCCGCAATATTGTGGGCGAACAGGACAATCTGCTGCTGGTGGATCTGGTCTGTCACGGTGCTCCGAGCCAGAAACTGCTGCAGATGCACCTGGAGGAACTTGCCGGGCGAAAGGGAAAGACAATAAAAAGCTGGTCATTCCGCGATAAAACTCCGGTAAACGGCCTTGTGAGCAGCCGGTCGGCCCGCGTGGATTTTGAAGACGGATCCTGGCAGCATTTTGAGATCAAAGATGACGCGTATCTTCAATTATATTACGCGCGTCTGGCATACCGGGAGGCCTGCGGGAATTGCATCTATGCATGGCCGGAGAGGATCTCTGACATTACCGTATGCGACGCGCACCATATCGGAGAGCTGTATCCGGACCTGTCAATGGAGAAGGGCGCCTCAACGATCCTGTTCCACACGGAGAAGGGAATGGGGCTGCTTGCCGGTATCAGGGATTCCATGGATCTGAAGGAAGTGGACTATGACTGGATTGTGGATCACAATCAACAGCTTGCCGAGCCTACCAGGATCCATCCCCGGACGGAGGATTTTTACCGGATGATCGATGCCGGTGAAAGCTTCGAAAAGGCTGTTACAACGATCACGCACAGAAGTCTGCTGTCACGGGCTGTCGGGAAGATAAAGAGAAGCCTCAAGAGAAAGCACTGATCTGAAAATCCCGGATTACAGCGCGGTTTTACATAAAGAAAGAGATTGGAAAGGACAGATAATTGGGAGCACAGGGAACAGGCACTGAAGGAACTCAGAAGAAACACAAAAAGAAGGAATCCGGTTTTACCGGCCAGATCGGGTTTGTCATGGCGGCCGCGGGCAGTGCTGTTGGTGTGGGAAATCTCTGGCGGTTTCCCTATCTGGCTGCAAAGGACGGCGGCGGACTCTTTATCGTCATTTATATGATCCTGGCTCTTACATTCGGTTTTACACTTCTGACATCAGATATTGCCATAGGACGAAAGACCGGGATGAACTCGATCGGGGCCTATGCGTCCATGAACCCCAAGTGGAAATTCCTGGGTATCGTCACATTTCTGGTGCCGGCCATCATCATGACCTATTACGCGGTCATCGGAGGCTGGATCACAAGATATGTCGTTGTCTATCTGGCAGGAGAGGGAAAAGAAGCTGCGTCGGGAGATTTCTTCACCGGCTTTATCACAGATCCCGGCCAGTCCGTCCTGTATGCAGTCGTGTTTATGCTTCTCACAGCCTTCATCGTCTTCAACGGTGTCGAGAAGGGTATTGAAAAATGCTCCACGATCCTGATGCCGGTCATGATGATCATGATCGTAGCGATCGCGATTTTTGCCCTCACACTCAAAAATACGGATGCCCAGGGGGTCACACGCACAGGTCTGCAGGGACTTGCCGTCTATCTGACACCCAATCTGGAGGGCATCACGATCCGGCGCCTGATGCAGGTCCTGCTGGATGCCATGAGCCAGATCTTTTTCTCCCTGAGTGTCTCGATGGGAATTATGATCACCTACGGTTCGTATATTAAAAAGGATGTCAATGTGAATACGGCGGTGCACCAGATCGAGTATTTTGACTGTGGCGTGGCACTGCTGGCGGGCATGATGATCATTCCGTCCATCTTTGTCTTCGACGGCATCGAGGGAATGAAGGCGGGGCCCAGCCTGATGTTCGTCTCACTCCCCAAGGTTTTTGATTCCATGCATACCCTGGGCCGGTTTGTGGGCCTGGCCTTCTTCCTGATGGCCGGCTTTGCCGCGCTCACCAGCTGTGTCTCGGTCCTGGAGACCATCACTGCCAACTGCATGGAGATCTTCCACCTGCACAGGCGCAATGCGACGATTCTTCTGACTGTCCTGTATACAGCGGCGTCTATTGTCGTGGCTCTGGGCTACAGCCTCTTCTATATTGAACTGCCCCTGCCCAACGGCAGTGTGGCGCAGATCCTGGACCTGATGGACTACATCAGCAACAGCTTTATGATGCCCTTTATTTCCTTCCTGTCCTCCATTTTGATCGGCTGGGTCGTCGGTCCGGACTGGATCGTAGAGGAAGTGGAGTACGGCGGCGTCAGATTCGGCCTCAAAGGTCTGTACCGCTTTATGATCCGCTATATTGTGCCGGTCATGATGTTTATCCTCTTCCTGCAGTCGACGGGAATCCTGGGCTGAAGAACTTCGCGCAGGAGGGGAAAGGGCGGAACTTCTGCCCGGACTTTACCTTACATGAACGGACTTTACACGGCCCCGGACACCCGGTCTTGCCGGCCATTCCCCGTGATCCATTGCGAGTCACTGACTTACCCATTCACAGGCATCGGCGTGCCTTTAAGGCCGCAGCGAGGATATATTCTTCCTGAAACGTATATAATAGCAGCTGAACACAGAAGGAATGCGGACGCCTTTCGGGCAGATGCATTCCTTTGTGTGTACAGTGAGAGAATTACCCTGCAGATCCGCCTGAAACAGGCTCTGAGGGCGTCGGTTTCGCATTGCGCGCGCTGCCCCGTCCTGTGCAGGCTGTTTGGAACACAACAATCTATGAAAAAAAGAGAAAGTGATGTAAGATAGAAGACAGAAAAGTGTCAGAGACTTGGAGGAAATGAAAATGAGAAATAGAATCAGGACTATTCTGGCAGTATTACTTACGGCAGTTTTTTTGCTTACAGGATGCAGGATCTTCAAAAAGGATGTCCATACAGTTCTGACATTGACCAATGCGGCTCTCACCAATGTGGCTGAGGTCGAGTCGGCAGAAGTGAAGATCCGGGGGACCGGTGATCTCAATGCGACCTACGAGGCGCTCAATATCGGTCTCAACATGAAACTCGGAACCGATATGGATCTGGAAATGACTAAGAAACCGGAGCGCACAAAAGGAACGGCCGCCATTACGATCGGAGCGATCGGACAGGAACAGGTGATCGACGGTGTCCTCTACAAAGATACTGCCGGGGACGGAACAAAGACAACATATGTTCAGTGGCAGGGAGGAGACTGGCTCAAACGTACTTCGGCTCCTGCGGAGCAGACAGAGGAGAAGAAAGGGTTCACAGTTCCCTCTTCGCTTGTGCAGACAGTCGGCATCATGAAGGCGATTGCCGACGGCGGTATCAACGCAGAGCTTCAGGAAGAGACCGTGACGGTCAATGACAAGGAAGCCTGGCAGATGGATCTTGTGATCACAGGAGAGTTTCTCAGTCAGATCCTGGATAAAGGCGGCTTCAGCCTGGGCGGACTCACCATCGATACGGCCAATATCGACTGGGCTAGCCTTGAGGTGCCTGCGCAGATCTATATTTATAAGGAGACGGAACTGCCTGCCAGGATCACCATGGACTGCACGCAGATCGGGGCGCAGATAATCGAATCGATGTTTACGGACTATATGGACAGTCTTTCTCTCGAAGGGATCAAACTCAAAGTCACCAGCTATACGCTTGATATCACGCTTGACAAATACAATGAGATCGAGGCATTTGAGATCCCTGCAGAGGCAGCTGCTGCCAGGGAGACCGAAAGTCTGATGCCTTCGCTCAAGGATGTTCTGAAGTTTTGGTGACGGATGGCTGAGACGGGACCCCGGGATACATTCCGGACATAGGTCCGGTGAAGTCTTCCGGTGATGGGGGGACAGTCCCCCCGGGCTGACCGGGACGTGATTTTTCGGGAAGGGAGTTTTTTTGTCGGAAATATTGAAACCCCGCATCCTGCGTCTTGAAATAGAAGAGGCGGATGCGGGAAAAACGATCAAGGAATATCTGATGCGGAAGATCGGCTTCTCTTCAAAACAGCTGAGCCGCTTCAAATACCGCAGAGACGGGATCCTGCTCAACGGGGAAAAGCGCTATGTGAACGCGGCCCTGCAGGCAGGGGATGTGCTGGAGATCCGGCTGACCCAGGGCGGCGAAGCCGTGGAGAGGCCGGACACAGGCAGGGGCGGTGCTCCCGGAGAGGATGTCGAAAACACAAAAGCGGGAGGCTATCTTGCCGCCCGCGACGGCAGGCTCCAGAAGATCTGGGTAAAACCTGCGGACTGGCTCTCAGAGAGATTCCCCCTGAAGATCCTCTACGAAGACGGGGATATACTCGCTGCGGATAAGCCTTCGGGTGTGGTCTGCCATCCCAGTCCCGGGCATTTCGACGACACTCTGTCCAACCAGGTGGCGGAGCATCTGGGCCGCATCGGACAGGAACTGGACGTGCGTGTGACCGGACGTCTGGACAAGGATACTTCCGGGATCGTTGTTTTCGCATTAAATACGGAGACGGCGGCCCAGCTCATCAAACAGCGCCAGGCGCAGATGAAAGAGCGCTTTTCTTTCGGCTTTCCCGACGGAAGTGCTGCTGAAGATGTTCTGGCGGATCCGGAAAGGGTCCTGCGGAAAATGAGCTCGGGAGAGAATTTCAAGCTCTATATAGCGCGTGTCAGGGGGCACTTCGGAGACAGGCTGTCAGGCACTGTCGACAGGCCTCTGCGCAGGGAGAGCCCCGATTCTTTTTACATGATCGGAGCCGATGACGGCAAGGCTGCGCGCACCCACTACTGTGTGCTGGAAGAACTTTCGGACGGGACGTCCCTGGTCGCCTGCCGGATCGAGCACGGGAGGACGCATCAGATCCGTGTGCATATGGCGCTGACAGGCCATCCGATCCTGGGGGACCGCATGTACGGACCAAAGGAGGAAGCGGGGGCGGTTCTGCTCATGCTGCACGCCTACCGCGCCGGATTCAGGCAGCCCTTTACGGGGCAGGAGATCAGGATCGAGGCGCCGCTCCCCGGCTGGGCCGGGGCGCTCAAACGGAAAATAACCTGAGAGCCGGACGGGGCAGCCCCCGCTATCTCAGGACAGTGTCAAAACAGGTTTTCGCAATCAAAGGCTTCTGCAGGATGATTGCGGGCAATCGCTACAAGGAGGGAAACATGGGTAGTGAAATGCATGTCATTGAAAACGAGTTCCTGAAGGTCGCAGTCGCGCCGCACGGGGCGGAATTGTGCAGTATTTATGACAAGGTGAAACAGCATGAAGCTGTCTGGCAGGCTGACCCGGCTTACTGGAACAGGCACGCTCCGGTATTGTTTCCTTTTGTCGGCAAGGTAAATGAGGGCGTCTATCGCTACAAGGGACAGAGCTATCCCATGGGACAGCACGGATTTGCCCGTGACATGGAGTTTACCCTGGTCGAAGAGACAGCGGATTCGATTACATTCCGTCTGTGCGACAACGAAGAGAGCAGGGCCAGATATCCCTTTGCCTTCGAACTGACCATTACCCACCGCCTGCAGGGGCGCACCGTGACTGTGGAGTGGAAGGTCAGAAATCCCTCGGCTTCCGAGCCTCTGTATTTTTCGATCGGCGGACACCCGGCTTTCAACTGCCCCGCGGATGCCGGAGACAAAAAAACCGATTATTTCATCCGCTTTGACGGCTATGAGCAGACGGCGGAGATCCCCTATGTGCTGATCGACCAGCCCAGCCAGGGCATCGATTTCGAGCATCCGCAGAAGCTGGCCCTGGATGGCGGATTCATGCCCGTCGAGGAGACGACCTTTGACAGAGACGCTTATATCTTTGACGAGGGAACTGTGCAGAAGGTGACACTCTGCTATCCCGACAAGACTCCCTATGTCACGCTTTCCGCTCCCGGATTCCCCTCCTTCGGCGTATGGTCCAAGCCCCACAGCGATGCACCCTATATCTGCCTGGAGCCCTGGATCGGCCGCTGCGACAACATGGGATTTGCGGGCGAACTCCCGGAAAAATACGGTGAGCAGTGCGCCGCTCCCGGAGAAACCTTCGAGGCCGCCTATACGATCGAAGTAAACTGACCGTAAATGGATGGAAACGGACTTAACGAATCGAGTTGACCTGATCGGGGTGATTTCATCGGGCTGATGAAAACGGACTCGATGATGGAACCGGGCCTCCGAATCGGACTGATTGAATGAAATGATGGAATCGGACTGATCGATTTGGACCGATTAAATGGTATAAGCCTGAAACGAACAGAAAACTGTCGCATCGTCCTCTGCGGGAACAGAGGCCGGGGCGGCAGTTTTTTATAAGACCGTTATTTTATAAGATTCTATTTACAGGGCTGCAGCTCTGTCGGATTGCATTTCCTGAGAAGGGAAGCTTCACAGCAGAGACAGAAGCTCCTGCGGCGTGTCTATGATGGCGAAGGGATGGAGAGACTGCAGAAAGTCCACGGGGCGGAAACCCCAGGAGACGCATACGCAGGGCATGCCTGTGTTTTCCGCGGTCTGGACGTCAATCTCGGTATCTCCTACGTAGAGGGCCTCCCGGGGGGCAATACCGAAATCTCTCAGGACAGCGTCCACCATGTCGGGGGCAGGCTTTTTGCGGATTCCGGCCTGTTCGCCGGCGGCAGCGTCAAAGAGATTCTCAAAACAGTCGGCTGCCAGCTTTCTGACGGCGGGATCGGGCTTGTTGGAGACGACGGCAGTCCTGATGCCGCGTTCGCGCAGGGTCTGCAGCAGATCAATGATGCCGTCATAGGGGCCGGTCTCATCCATGCTGTGCTCCAGATAATAGGGGCGGAAGACCTCTTCAATGCGCGCGACCTCCTCCTCGTCGATTCCGGGGACAGTCATCATTTCCGCGGAGCCGATCTGGCGCAGACGGACCGCATCCCTTTCGCCCGCTTCCATGGCCAGGGCACGCTGCAGGGCAGTGTGGGCACCGCTTCCGAACATTCTCATCCCGTCCGCGCGCACATAGTCATGTCTGTGGCCGCATACGCCCATGGCGTAGTTGACGGAGGACGTGAGATCGCCGGCCGTGTCCAGGATTGTTCCGTCCATATCAAAAATAACTGCTTTGTATCGCATGGGGCTCCTCTCCCGTAAATCCCGGTGGCTGATGATGCTGAAAACCTTTCCTGTATATCCCCAAAAAAGGATTTCGAAAAGAATGATCTGTAAAAGAATGATCTATAAAAGAATTATCTGGAAAAAAGCTTGTCCCAGATCGTGGGTCCTTTTTCTTCTTCGGGCTCTTCGAAGTTGTCCATGACTGCAGAGACAACGGAACGGATCTCCCTTGTGGTGATCATTCCGCTCTGCAGCAGGTAGGGAGTCTGGGAGGAGCCGTCCAGGTAGTAAAGCATGCCCTTTTTGCCGAGCTTCTCGGCGCCCTTGCGGTCGACCATGACGTAGGAGTCTGCAACGGTATCGGTGCGCAGGCAGACGCGGGCGGGAAAGCTGTCCCGGATGGGACGGAAATAGACACTCTTTTCCGATGCGGCGATGACGTGGATGCCGCAGGCGGAAGACATCTCGGCGAGCCGGGTCAGGAGATTGGCGGCCTGACGCTTGCCGATGGCGGTCAGGTTGGAATATTCCTCGATAATGACGATGAGATGCTTCATCAGTCCCGCCCTGCGGTTGAAGTCGTAGATGGTGCGGCAGCGGCTGTCATACAGAGCGGCGTAGCGGCGGTCCACTTCGGCGTTGAGGTCCTCTAAAAGGGCCATCTCCTCTGCGGGATCGGAAGAGACCTGGCAGTAGGGGATGGGGTTGTAGCGGTCGAATTCACTGCGCCGCTGGCCGCAGAGATACAGTTCGATCTCCTCGGGGGCATGGGAGAGCAGCAGGCTGATGATGATCCCATGCAAAAAAGCGGTGCGCCCCGTTCCCGCTATGAGCAGGTGGGGTGTCCGCGAAAGGTCGGCATAGTAGCTCTGCCGGTAGATGTCCATCCCGATCGCTACCGGAATGGACTGGGGAATGCTCTGTGCTTCGTCAAATTCGCTGTCCGTCAAGATGTCACCCAGATAGACCTGGTCGGTCTGCCAGGGGACATCTATGTAGACGTGTCCGTCGGCGCGGTAGACCTGCACGTCGCTTCGGTTGAAGATCGCCTTGTAGGTGGGCAGCAGGCTGACGATCCGGTCGGCGCTGCGCCTGTCGTCGGGAATGATCCCGAACCGGGTCAGCGTCGGACCCTGCAGCTGTGTGTCGAGCAGGCCGTCGACGCTGTTTTCCGCCCAGAGGTCGAAAAGTTCATCCGTGTAGGGCTTGAGAGAGCGTTCATTCCATCTCGTATGGTATTTTAATAAATCCTTCGTGAGGGGAAGGACAAATTCGTTCATACTCACTGTTCTTTAAACCAGATTATTCTTTTAAACAGATTTTTTTAAACCAGATTATTTTTAAAAAAGATGATCAGTAAAGCGGATTAGATCAGATGTGGGATGATCTGCTTTTTCTGCAGGGCTCCGGCAGCAAGGAGAGAGCCCTGAATTTACAGTCCCAGAAAGTCCATAAATGTATTGAGGACTATATCCATCTTTGCCGGGTCGAGGAAGCGGTGGTCGGCATCCGCGACCGTCACCATGGAGATCCTGTTCCTGTCCGCAAAGGACTGCACGGCTTCAAAAGGAACGAGCTCATCGGCTGTTCCCTGTGCTATGCGCATGCTGTCTGCATAGGAGCTGAAATCCCTGACAGTGATATCATTGTCCTTCAAAGACTGCATAAATGCGGGGGAGAGCATGACCTTGCGGTCAAAGCCGGAAGGCACTTCGCCTCCTGCGGCGAGGGTCCTCAGGTCCTCCTCCGTCAGGACTGTCTCTGTCAGCACCCTGTACATGACAACGGCGGGACACCGCAGGCAGATCCTGCGGAAAGGATTTGTGCCGTGGTCGGAGATGTATTTGAGCACAAGGTAGCCGCCGAAACTGGTCGCGCTGGCGTCGAGGATTTGGGGGCGAAGGGATTTCCGGACATAGTCCAGAACGGCTCCCAGGTAGGCGTCGCAGTCCCCGAGAGTGATCCCGGCGTGCTCGTCGTCCCCGTGTCCGGGCCAGTTGAAAATGACAAGGGCAGTGTCATCGTGCTTTTCCAGGATCCTGGAGGCAAGCTTGTGTGCCATGGCATTGTCCTTGTGACCGGCAAAACCGTGGCAGAAGACGACGACATGTCTGAATGACCGGGGAGCACACGGTGCGCATTCCTCCCCTGCGGCGGCAGACCCGGCTGAGCCGGTAAAATACATTTTACACCTTATTGTAAATTCTGCACTATGCAGATCAAAATATTTTTCCATGGAAGGTTCTCCGAAATACAGTACTTTTTTCCGCTGTCTGCGCTCTTCAGGAGCGGGAGCGGAGGCAAAATGGGAACCGTGGAATGTCATTATACCATGAATCGGCATGGCGTGATATAATATTTCTCTAAAACCGAATGGACCGGCAGAGAGCGCGTCAGAGCAGCAAAAACGCGGGTCTGCCATCTCTTTCACGTCCGGTCCGGACGACCAACGACATCCCCGGAGAGGAACTACGATATGGACAATACAATACGCATGATCGGAATTGACCTGGACGGCACGCTGCTGACCAGACAGAAAGTCCTGACTTCTGTATCCAGGGCTGCGCTCGAGGAGGCGATCCGCATGGGGATCGAAGTCGTTCCGGTGACAGGGAGGCCTCTGGCAGGTGTTCCCGCGGAGGTGCTGGAGATTCCGGGGATCCGCTATGTGATCACTTCCAACGGCGCAAACACCTATGATCTGTCGGCACAGATGCAGGACCGGGGCAGGTCGATCCTGTCCGGTACCATGAACGGCAGGACGCCCGGGACTGTCCTGCACAAGGCGCATCTGCCGCACGAAGTCGTGCGCAGGGTCCTGGATGCGGCGCCCGGTGACCATGTGATCCGCGAGATCTTCATCCGGGGCGTCGGCTACCACGATCCGCACACACATGCCATGCTAAAAGAGCGCTTTTGTGTCGCTCCCCCCATCCTGGACTATATCATGCGGAGCAGGAAGACTGTGTCCGGTTTTGAGGAGCTTCTGGCGGATCCATCCTCCCATGTGGAGAATATCTCCCTGATGTTCCCTTCCCAAGAGGAGAGGGACGAGGCCCTTGAGAGGATCAGGAAGATTCGCGGCAGCCAAGGGGCTCGTCTATTGCAGATCCTTCTTCCCTGGAAGACGGACCTGGAGATCACCCATGTTCTGGCGGACAAGTGGCGGTCACTGGAGGGGCTGGGAAGACATCTGGGAATTACGGACGCACAGATCATGACGCTGGGCGACGGAGACAACGACCGGCCCATGCTCAGGGGCGCGGGCCTTTCCGTTGCCATGGGCAATGCGCCCGATTTCGTCAAGGAGACGGCGGACAGAATAACCGAAGACAATGAGCACGACGGCGCTGCGGCGGCGATCCGGCAAGTGTTGGGATACTGAGACTGATCAAAAAGGAGTAAAACATTTATGTTTGGTGCGATGATCGGAGATATGGCCGGTTTTCCCTATGAATACAGGCATGAAGATCTGACAGACAGAGATATTCCTCTGTTCAGGAGAGCGGCTTCCGCGTTCTCTTCCGCAAGCGGAGAGGCCCAGGCGGGGGAGGACTTCTCTGACAAAACCGTCATGACGGCGGCGGTGGAGGCCGGCCTTCTGCAGTTTGAGAGGATCCTGCCTTCGATTTTTGCAAAGAAACCGGCGGAGCGGGCTGCCTCGGAGGCGGGCACCCCGGTGCGGAAGGCGGAAGAAAACGGGACTTCCGCGCAATCCGGATCAAATGCCGGAGGCGGCATTTCCGTGGGCAGTACAGACGGGCAGGGGGCACGCATACCCCAGAATGCTTTTGAGGAGAATTACAAAAAAGAGGTGGCTGCAGCGCTTCGCAGCTTCGGGCAGAGATACCCGCTTGCGGGTTATACGATGGACCTGAGTATCTGGCTTTTCCGCGAGGGTGCAGGCCCGGTACAGACCGGCGATGCCGGCCCCGCGGCCAGAGTCAGCCCTGTCGCCTGGGTCTTCCAGGACGATCTCTATATGATGCGGCATATGGCCCGGGTCCAGGCGGAACTGACACACCGGAGCAGGGAGTCCGTCACAGCTGCCGAGGCGACGGCCTGCGCGGTTTTCCTGGCCATCCACGGGAGCACAAAGCCCTATATCTCCGCCTACCTGGAGAGAGAATTCGGATATAAAATTCCGGACGAAGAAGAGATGCGACAGGAGATCCTGCGGGCCGGAGATACGAGGATGCTGACTGCAGGCACTGCAGTCCATCCGGACGCAGAGGACGGCGCAAGCCTGCCGGCCATGACCGTGCGCGCGGCCATGACGGCTTTTCTTCACGGAAGAGATTTTGAGGATGTTCTCAGAAGAGCAGTGTCTCTGGGAGGAAACAGCGCTGATATAGCGGCGATCGCCGGTTCTGTCGCGGAGGCATTTTTCGGAATTCCGCAGGAACTCAGGGATGCCTGCATCAGCCGCCTGCCCGCCGATCTAAGGGAGGCTGCAGAGGCTTTTGACGCCCGCAATGAACAGAAGAAAAAGGCGCGGGAAAACAACCCCGCGGCAAAGGCCAGGTGGGAGAACGCGCTGACCCGCGCCAGTGCCCGCCATCCCGCTGCGGTTCAGGGCAATGAGCCTCTTGAGCAGGCAATCGACAGCATGCGGGAAAAGAGAGACGAGCAGACCTTCATTGCCGCTCTTGAAGTCCTCCGCATGCGCATGAATCAGAAGGGCCGCGTATTTGTGCCGCTTGTCAGTGCAAAGAGGGCTGAGCCGCCAAAGGTTTCGGATGAAACAGGTGCGCAGGGCACACAGGGCACATCCGGGGACGCAGGAAAGGGCAGAGCACAGACGCCGGAAAACGGCATGGTCTACAGCATGCAGATCATCCGGACCAGGGACGGCAGGCTCTGGCAGCCGGCCTACACCAGCCGCGCGCAGCTGGACAGGGCCAATGCAGCAATGGCAAAGGAGAAGGCGGTCTCCAATGATCCCGCCGCACCCGACCTCAGTACAGGAATGGTCCTGTCCTATGCCATGGATGCGCTCTTCAAACGCTTCCTTCCCGCCGGAACCTCAATGGCACAGGAGACGGAAAAGCCGGACACGGAGGAGGTCCCTGCAGTCAAAGAGATCATCCCGCCGGAGATCCAGGGAATTGTCCTCAATCCTTACGACAAATCTTTCTTCCTTCCCAGAAAGACCCTTGAAGCGCTCTTTCTCATCAACCGGGAGGCTTCAAAAGGACGTCCCGGCACAGGGAAAGCAGACTGATCCTACTATGTGTTGACCTAAAAAAAGATTTCTCTCCGCCGCATCCGATGGCCGGAGAGAAATCTTTTTTGTTTGTCTAATATGGCTGCAGATAGATTTATGGCTGCAGACAGATTGATGGCACAAGATAGATTTATGACTGCAGACAGATTGATGGCTGCAGACAGATTTTGCGGAAGCGGAAATGGAGCAGTCCCTTCAAGTCCCTGCGATTTCCGAAGCGGTCCTGATCGCCAGATTCATGAGACGAATAAATTCGACCGCGTTTTCATCACCCATTTTCTGCAGGAGGGTGATGTGGTTTTTTCTGGCATTTTCGTAGACAGACCGGATATGTTCTGCACCCGCATCTGTCAGAGACACGTTGATCTGCCTGCGGTCCCGGGAGGAGCGGTGGCGCTCGATGAACTTCTTCCTGTCCAGACTGCCGAGTATATTGGCGATCCGCCCGGAGGTGATTCCGAGCTTTGACGCAAGTTCTCCCGCAGAAACAGGGTTTTCAAGCCTGG
This sequence comes from uncultured Lachnospiraceae bacterium, assembly GCA_946411695.1. GTDB lineage: Bacteria > Bacillota > Clostridia > Lachnospirales > Lachnospiraceae > CAG-791. The sequence goes on along the minus strand of CAMKEX010000059.1, from coordinate 6,092 downwards.
AAAGCCAGAAGAGGGCAGCCTCTTCTCCTCTTGTGCTGTGCTGCTCGAATACATTGGAAAGATCTCTGGAATACAGGAAATGGATGTCGCACAGATTATCTGCAAGTGTTTCGTAGTCCTTATGAATCCCCATCTGTTCTCAAAGCTCCTTTTGACAGAAAGAAATGTTCCTTGTCATGATGAAACCGTCTCCGGGTCAAAAAAGCCCAAAAGTCAGGCAGACCTGCAGAACAGGATAATATTCATCAGATAGAAGTTAGATATTTCTAACGAAGTTAGGATACACAAATCAAAAACATTTGTCAACGACCTCAGGCTAAAAGAGCGAAAAATAATGCTGATGCATCATTTTTCGCTCCGGATGTTTTTGCCGCAGGCATGGCAGATTGCATGATCTCTCACCGCTTTCGTCTCCGCGAAAACGGGAAGAGCGGAGCCCCGGCGGGCAGCCGGAGCTTAGAGATGAAAAAAGCTTATGCGCTGCCTGTCGGGATCTTTCGCTGCTGCGCGGCGGGAACAGGGAGAAAGGATCCTTCATCGGCGGACGGAGCCGCTGCGGCTGCGAGTGTCAGGCAGTAGAGGTCCTCTGCGCGGATTTCCTCCTCCAGGAAAGAAAGAGCAGACGGAGTCAGCAGGTTCGGGGCCGCGGACAGCCTGGACAGGAAGGGAAGGGTGGATTTGCGGCTGATGGCGGACAGGAGAGGAGCCGCCGCACGGTTCATTGCCAGCGGTCTTGCATAGAGCGCCATCCCTTCCGACTGCAGTGTGTCCAGACGGTCCTGCCTCATCTGCAGAAGGATGTGCAGAAGGCAGCGGCTGATGCGGGTGCGGGTCAGGTTCCTGGTCTTGAGAAGGTCGCAAAAACCGGTGAATCCGGGATACTGCATGAGGTTTTTGCGGATCCTCGAGGCGAGGTCGTCCGAGACGTCTGCATATGTCTCCAGTTCTCCTTCGTTCATGCGCAGCACATACATGAGCTGGCGGCTGAAATCATCCGGCCCGATCGGAAACAGGGGGACCTGTCTGACAGAGGTCCGGGGAAGATCCGGAATCCGGGCGGAACTGTCGGCAGACGAAAGATTCCCGCCGCCGGGAAAGAGTTCTTCCCTGTTCTGCAGCAGGCCCTTTCTGCGCTGCGTGGCGGAGGGGACATTGATCCTGGGGATGGCGTGCGGACGGATGGAACTGTTCAGGAGGCTGAGTGCGCGGCAGTATTCCACAGCAAGCAGGTCGTTGGGAAGGGAGGGATAGTGGAGAGACAGGGCGGTTTCTTCCTGATCAACAGTACGAAAATCTTGAAAAGACTGCTCCAGGGCGGCTGCTCTCGCCGCCGGGAAGGGCATCCCTTTCCTGAGTCCTGCCTGCAGAAATTCCCTGTAGAGGCCTGCACCTGCAAAAGAGGAGTCTTCCCCGCCTTCCGCGCCTGCAAGCATCTTTGCACAGAGCAGGAGATTGTCCATATCCCCGCTCTCGGAGCCAAAGCAGAGGTCTGTGACGACACCGAGTTTTTCCAAAAGAGCGATCCCTCCCCGGGCAAAATATTCGGCGCTGCCGCAGGCAGCATAGAGGGGGAGTTCCAGGACCAGGTCTGCCCCGGCGCCCAGGATCTGCTCTGCCCGGATATATTTGTCGAAGACGGCGGGTTCCCCCCGCTGTACATAATCTCCGCTCATGGCGACGACGATATAGTCTGCCCGGGTCAGTTTTCCGGCCTCGCGCAAAAGATAAGCGTGCCCCTCATGAAAGGGGTTGCATTCCATGATGATACCTGTGACGTTCATATGATCCCTTATATCCAACAAGACTTATTTCCAACAAGACTTATTTCCGACAGGCCTTGTTTCCGTCAAGCCTTTCGAGTATTTTTACGGTTTTGCACGGCTATTAGTGCCGTTTCATCCTTGAATGAATCCGTTTAAATGATATAATAACTTTGGGTAATATTTCAAACAGTCTTATGTTCTTTTTTTATGGAACATGGATTTTGGCAGGCGCCCCGTTTCTGCAGGGACGGAGCCTGCAGATGTTGCAACATGCTTAACAACACTATCTATCGAAAGGACAGGAAAAAATGAATATTCTGGTTATCAACTGCGGCAGCTCTTCTCTGAAGTTTCAGGTCATCGACTCCGATACCGAGGCGCTCCTGGCAAAAGGCCTGTGCGAGAGAATCGGCATTGAGGGATCTGTGATCACATATGAGAACAAAGTGAAAAATACAGGCAAGGAAGTCAACGAGACTCCCATGCCCGATCACAATAAGGCAGTCAGTCTGGTGCTCGAGGCTCTGACAAATGAGAAGACCGGTGTTCTGAAGTCTCTCGATGAGATCGGCGCAGTCGGTCACCGCATCGTCCATGGCGGCGAGAAGTTCACAACCTCCGTAGTCATCACCGACGAAGTCATCGAGGCTATCAAGGAAGTCTCTGATCTGGCTCCCCTCCACAACCCTGCAAACCTGATCGGTGTTGATGCCTGCAAGGCTCTTATGCCCGGCACTCCCATGGTAGCAGTCTTCGATACCGCTTTCCATCAGACCATGCCCGAGAAGGCCTATATGTATGCCCTTCCGATGGATTATTACAATAAGTACAAAGTACGCCGTTACGGCTTCCACGGCACCAGCCATGCCTTTGTTTCCAAGGAGATGGCAGCAATCGCCGGCAAGCCTTATGACAGCATCAAGACCATCGTCTGCCACCTGGGCAACGGCGCCTCCATCTCTGCTGTCTGCAAGGGCAAGTGCGTCGACACTTCCATGGGTCTTACCCCGCTTGAGGGCCTGATCATGGGTACCCGCAGCGGCGACCTTGATCCCGCCATCATCGAGTTCATCGCAGGCAAAGAGAACATGACAGCCGCTGAGGTCGTCTCCGTCCTCAACAAGAAGTCCGGTGTCTTCGCTCTGTCCAACGGCAAGTCCTCCGACTTCCGTGATCTGGAAGACGGCTATCTTGCAGGCGACAAGTTCTGCCAGCTGGCAATCGACGCTTTCTGCTACCGCGTAGCAAAATATGTCGGCGCTTATGCAGCATCCATGAACGGCGTTGACTACATCGCTTTCACTGCCGGCATCGGCGAGAACAGCGGATTCGTCCGTGCAAAGGTTATGCAGTATCTCGGCTACCTGGGTGTCAAGCTCAACGAAGAAGCCAACAAGGGCCGCGGCGAAGTCATCAAGATCTCCACCGACGACAGCACTGTCCAGGCTTATGTCATTCCTACCAATGAGGAACTTGCCATCGCAAGAGAGACAGCAGCTCTCTGCTGATCGACTGTCAGGTCTGTCAGCCGAAAGGCCGGAACACTTTGTCTGCTGACAGCAAATCCGGATGCCTTCGGGCTGACGGCAGTTCAGATGCCTTCGGCACAGCTTTCAATGATGACTGAATAAAATGAGACCCGGAAACTGGTTGAACAGTTTCCGGGTCTTTTTTGCTGTCATGATGACAAAAGGCTCAATACAAAAGGCTCAATACATGAGGCTCAAAACAAAAAACTCATAACAGGAGGCTCAGGACATAAGGCTGATCACAATGTCTCTGGTATTGTCCATATGCTCCATTACACTCAGATAAGTATCTGCAGTGGCGTTCTTCCCATCGGACACAAGGTTGTCCAGGATAGCCTGGTGTTCGGCTACAGCGATGGAGGGTCTTCCTTCCAGCTCAAAGGTCTTCATGGCAATGTCGTAGAGCTGGTGATTGTGGGACTCATAAAGATTGATCAGCTCATCATTTTTACTGAATTCCACAATGCGCCTGTGAAAAGACAGATCGTGGCTGAGAATTTCCTGGAAGGAAGCATGATTTGCAACAGCATTTGCCATATTTTCGTTATCCCTGAACAGGGCTTCGATGACGGCGGCAGCTTCCTTTTCCTTTCGCTTTGTATGGAGAGTGAGTGCACAGAATCCTTCCACAGCCGTGCGGGACTGATAGGTATTGGTGATGTCCTGTAAAGAGAGTATATGGAGACAGAATCCGCGGCTGGGTATGATGTCGATGTAGCGGTCCTGTGACAGACGCACCAGCGCGTCTTTGAAAGGCGTGCGGGAAATGCCGATCTCTGCCGCCATTTTTGTTTCGGAATAGAACCTGCCGGATTCAAGCTCACCACGGGTAATCTTGTCCTTCAGATATTCATATGCTTTTTCCTGCAGCGGCTTGTATTTTGCCATAAAAAAACTCCTATCCGATGCAAAAAAACTATCCATAAAAACGGAATATGCATCAAAGTAATTGTATTCATTCATTTGAAAGATGTCAACAGTAAGAAATCAATACATGAATATGCATGTGTTTGTATAAAAAAACGATAAAAGCCAGAAAGAGACTGATCAGTAAGTGTTTTCGCATCGGGTTCCGGATCAGGAAGGAAGAGAGCAGGACACAGGGAGGGCTGATCATAATAGGCTGTCAGGTCTGAAAAGACATATAATTTTGCTATACGTTGTTAATTTTATATCAGGATTGTGAGAGTTTCATAAATTGGCAGATTATATTTTGTGAAATCTGCAGAGCGATACTTTCTTGACCGGTATACCGGTATGCTGTAAAATAGAATCATCAAAGCGGTATACCGGTATTCCGAATTTGAAAGGCAGTTTTCCGCTGTAGAGGAGAGACTGCCGAAGATGCAAAGGACATGACTTCTGATCATAAGAATTTTCAGCATCAAAGAGTCATGGAAAAGGTTTTTTCCGGAGACGGGAAAGAAAGGGGAACGAAATGAAAGCAGGATTTATCGGTCTTGGAATCATGGGCAGGCCTATGGCGAAGAACCTTCTCAAGGCAGGCGTGGAAGTTGTCTGCGCAGATCTCAACAAAGAGGCAGTTGCGGATGTCGTTGCAAACGGCGGCAAAGAGGCCTCCTACGCGGAAATCGGAGCGGAGTGCCCGGTCATTATCACCATGGTTCCCAGCGGTGACATCGTAAAATCCATCCTCTTCGGGGAGGGCGGTGTAGCATCCACCATTAAAGAAGGAACTCTGGTCTGTGACATGAGCTCTGTCACTCCTGTCGAGTCCCAGTATTGCTATGAGAAACTGAAAGAAAAAGGTGTCGGCTTTGTCGATGCTCCTGTTTCCGGCGGAGAGCCCGGTGCAGTCGCAGGAAGCCTTGCCATCATGTGCGGCGGCGACCAGAAGGATTTTGACGCCATGAAGCCCTTCTTTGATATTCTCGGTAATTCCGCGCTTCTGATCGGCCCCAGCGGAAGCGGTTCCACAGCCAAGCTTGCCAACCAGATGATCGTCAACAATACCATCGCTGTTGTCTCCGAGGCATTCGTGTTTGCCGCAAAGGCAGGCGCAGATCCCGAGAAGGTCTATCAGGCCATCCGCGGCGGACTTGCAGGCAGCGCAGTCATGGACGCCAAGATTCCGATGATCATCGACCGCAACTTCAAGCCCGGCGGCCCTATCCGCATCAACCACAAGGATATCAAGAACTGTGTCAACTCCGCTCATGCGATCGATGTTCCGATTCCCTACACCGCACAGCTCTACGAGATCATGCAGTATCTCAAGATCCACGGTCATATGAATGATGATCACGGCGGAATCGTCCAGTATTTTGAGAAGCTGGCTGACTGTGAGGTTAAGAGACCCGAATAAATATCGAGAGGAGAAAAGCGATATGTCGATCAGTGCAGATGTTTTAACTTCCTATAAGAAAATTGACGAGGCAGCGGCAGACGCCCTCCTGGCAAAAGAGATCGCCGCCAACAACAAGAAAATCGTCGTTCTGGATGACGACCCCACCGGCGTCCAGACCGTACACGACATTCATGTCTACACAAACTGGGATCACGACAGCATCAAGGCCGGCTTCGAAGAAGAGAACAACCTCTTTTACGTGATGACCAATTCCCGCGGCTTCACGGCGGAGCAGACCACAAAGGCCCATCACGAGATCGCGGAAGTTGTGGATCAGGTCGCAAAAGAGACCGGCAGAGAGTACATCTTCATCAGCCGCAGCGATTCCACTCTGCGAGGACATTATCCGCTGGAGACAGAGCTTCTGAAGGCCGATTATGAAAAATATACCGGTAAGCAGATCGACGGCGAGATCATGTGCCCCTTCTTCAA
>CAMKEX010000058.1 GCA_946411695.1 uncultured Lachnospiraceae bacterium | reverse complement strand
GTAAAAACAGGGCTGTTGCATCCACTTATTTTAAAGCAGATGCGACAGCCCCTTTATTGCGGCTGTCAGAGGTTGTCAGGGGTTGTCAGGGGTTGTCAGGGGACGGGGGTTGTCAGGGGGACGGTTCCTTTGACACGGTTCCCAAACCGTGTCAAAGGAACCGTCCCCTCTGACAACCCCCTCTGACAGCCCCGGCTCTGCTCATTCTGCCAGTTTGTTCAGCAGACTCATAATCTTGGGGATCGCCTCCTGCTGACCCGCGCCGGTCATGGCAGCGATATATTGATCCCGATTGCGATAAAGATCCTGTACAGTGGAGACGAGTTTCCTGTTCAAAATGCCTTCCTCTTCACTCTCTACAAGGACCTTGGAAAATCCCTGTGCCTCGAAGGAACGGGCATTGAGGATCTGGTCACCGCGGGTTCCGATGGAGAGGGGAATCAGAAGATTGGGCTTTCGGAGTGCCAGGATCTCAAAGATCGCATTGGCTCCGGCCCTGGAAATGATCAGGTCCGCGGCTGCAAAGAGATGGCGGAGATCTTCTTTGACATACTCGAATTGTTTGTAGCCCTCGATCCCGTCTTTGGAGGCATCATATTTTCCCGCGCCGCACAGGTGCACGACCCGGAAGTCCTGCAGGAGCTCATCCAGATGGTTTCGGATGGCCTCGTTGACAGAGGCTGCGCCCTGGCTGCCGCCCATGACCATGATCACAGGTTTTGCGGCAGCTTCCACAGCAGCTGTTCCCTCAGTCTTTTCTTCGGAAGCAGTTCCTGCAGCCGTTGCAAACCCGCACAGGGCGAGGCCCTTCTGACGGTCTCCGGAGAAGAGCTCGGCGCGGATGGGCGTTCCGGTGAGGACCGCCTTGTTCCTGGGCATCTTTGCCACTGTCTCGGGGAAATTGCAGCATACCTTTGCGGCTGCTCCGAAGCAGAGCTTGTTGGCAAGTCCCGGAGTCATATCCGACTCATGGATCACACAGGGGATCTTCAGGCCTGCTGCTGCGCGCACGACCGGCACGCTGACGAAGCCGCCCTTGGAGAAGACGACATCCGGACGGTAGCTCTTGAGGAACTTCCTTGCCTTGGCATAGCCCTTCAGCACGCGGAAGGGATCTGTGAAATTTTTGACGTCAAAATAGCGGCGCAGCTTTCCTGTGGGCACGCCGATATAGGGAATACCGCAGTCCCGCATCAGTTCCTTCTCTATGCCGTCTTCCGAGCCGACATAGGCTATTTCATATCCTGCCTCCCGGAGGGCGGGCAGAAGCGCGATGTTGGGCGTCACATGCCCTGCAGTGCCGCCTCCAGTGAGGACAATCTTTTTCTTTCCTGCATTTGCCATTTTTATTCACCTGATGAAAAAATAAGTTAAGACGGGATTCCGGCAGGGGGTCAGTGGGAGCGGGGTTGTCAGTGGGGGTTGTCAGTGGGGACGGTTCCTTTGACACGGTTCCCAACCGTGTCAAAGGAACCGTCCCCCTGACAACCCCTGACAACCCCGGCATCCCCAACCTCTCATGATTCTGCCAGAGCCGCCTTCAGTGCCTTTGCCAGCTGGTCGGGACAGGAGGTGTTCCTGAAACCGCACCGGATTCCTTCGAGTGACTCGATCACATCCTCGGCCTTTTGGCCGGTGACCAGCTTGCTGATTCCCTGCAGATTGCCGTTGCATCCGCCGGTAAAAGAAACGTTTTGAATAACATGATCGGGACCGAGGTCCAGCTCGATTCTGCTGGAGCAGGTGCCCCTTGTCTTATAAATCATCTGTAAATCCTTTCCTGAAAAAATGCCCGGAAAAGCGGTCCGGGCATCCGGTTCAAAGCCTGCGGCTGTGCCCGGAAAAAGCACAGCCGCAGCCAGGTTATGTCTGCTTAGGATTATACCCCGCAGTTACTGTTATCCGTCATTTTGCGGCGGCAGGGGCGTTGATCCACCAGACCTTTTTATTGGAGTCTACGATGCGGTAGCGGGTGACGCCCTTTTTGTTCCTGCAGGCGCCGTTGACAGTGACTTTCTTACCCTTGGGAAGGGTTGAGCTTCTGGTTTCGGCATCGAGGGAGGCATAAAGGTTTGCCGCGGCCTTGAGCGTGATCGTGCCGGTCTTGCCCTTGACTGTTGTGTAAGGGAAGACTTTGTTGACATTTTTCAATCCGGCCTTGTCCTGCTCGAGGGCGAAGGTGACGAAAGCGCTGGAAGAGAGCGTGTCGGAGCCGGATGCCACCAGGGTGATCCTCTTTGTATTGCAGGAGATGGAAGGAGAGGAACGGTAGCTGAATACATTGACCGGCATTGTCTTCAGACAGTTGTAAATCTGGATGAGACCATACTGTTTGCCGGCGGCATCCTTTTTGCCGTACTGATACAGACCCAGAGCCCTTCCGGTCACTCCGGTCCCCGTGGGAGCGAGAACGGCGATGCAGATATAGGGCTGCCTGCCGGGAAGTCTTACCAGGGTCACAGGGTTTGTGTCCTTGAAGGAGACTTTTGTACTCCAGGCGGCCTTCTTGTTGATATTGATGGTCATGCCCCTGTAGGCGCTTCCGGCCTTGCTCGCAGAGACCGTCACCAGGTCCGCCTTTCCGTCTCCGGTCACATCATAGTTTGAATAGGTCTTTCCGGGAAGGAGAGAAACGACCAGGCCCTTTTTCGCGGAGGAATTGTCCGCGGCGGTCTTCGCGGAGTTTGCTCCCTTGGAGGAGAGAGTGATGGAGGCATCTGTCTGATGCGTGCCCCAGTAGTCGTAGGCCCAGATCACGTGGTCCTCGGGGATGCGCAGGTTGAAACGGATGTAGTTCCAGGTGGTCGCTGCCAGAGTAGCCCCGTCCGACAGGATCTCGACTCTGGTACTGGTGTAGACCACATATTTGGGGGAGAGGACCTTCAGGAAGGAGGTCGCATTGGAGCCGCCTCTTCCGTGATGGTTGAGGATGGAGACATCCACCTTGCCGATCTGGCGGGCAAGCCTGTCCTCATCCCCGGCGTAAGGAGCGTGCCGCATCTTGCACAGGCGCAGATTGTTCATATCGCCGCCGATCCAGAGCTTGTGGCTGCCCTGGGTCACACGAACGCCCATTGAGAAGTGGTTGTCGGACCGGCTGACGGAGTATTTCTGCGCCTTGCAGCGGGTGGTCTTGCCGGGAACCCACTGACTGGTGCCGTTTTCAGCCCAGATTTCCCAGTTGAAAAGGCGCAGGGAGGCCTGTCCCAGATACAGGGCCGTATTGGAACTGGAAAAAAGGCCCTTGAACTTTCCCTTGTCTTTTTCGTGGGACTTCAAAAAGGACACAAAACCGGAGGACGCCTTGGGACTGGCGGATTTGCTGATGGAGAGGGCGTAGCTGACGCCCACGATCTGCTTTACGTTCGGACTCAGAACAGCGGCGCGCAGCACATTTTCATAAGTGGCCTGATTGCCGTCGGACCAGTTGGAGTCAAACTGCTTGACATACAGTTTTTTGACGTTGCAGTTCTTGATGATCCAGGCTGCATTGCCGTCGTGATCCTTGTGCATATGGGTCAGGACCAGAAATTCCAGGGTGTTCACATTGTGTTTTTTCAGGAAAGCCCTGGCGGCGGAGGAATTTGCGTTTCCTGTGTCGATCATGCCGTATTTTTTATTACCCGACGAGTCGGAACTCTCCAGAAGAACACACAGACCGTGTCTGGAGACGAGGGCGGAGGCGATGTAGGCCGTGAGCCTGCTCTTGTCGGACGGAGCCGGTTCTTCGAGGGAAATGGCAGCCTGTACGGGCTGCGCTATCGTCCCGAAAACAAGGAAAAAAACCAGAACAGCCGCTGTGAACATACGGATCACAGATGCTCTCTGATTCCTGCGGGGGTTAATATGCCTGCTGTTGTCTGCCGGGTAGGTGATCATAGATAAAAATGCCTCGTAAATCAATAAACTGAACTCTTAGAGAGAACTCCTAGAGAGAGCAGGATGCAGGGACAGATCATGCTCAAGCCCCCGGATCGGCTGCTTTCCGTATTTTCAGGGAAACAGAAGCCGGGGGCAGGCATCCGGCGCCTGCTCCCGGCGTAGTCACTCCGGAATAAGGGATAGACTGTGTTTTATTCTTCGTCGCGCAATACACGTGGCTTCAGTCGCGCGATACCCGCGGCTTCATCCGTGGGATACACGCGCAGGACTTGCAAGCGAGTCTTGAAATTTCATCGCCCGGTATCCGCGGTTTCATAACAGCCGCGGGATACGCATGCGATAAAGTCAACCTGCATGCAGGATACTCAGCTGCACAGCTCCTTGGCCATCTGTGCAAGAGCGGCTCTGCTGTCGTCCTTGAGGGCGGACTTGATGGTGACGGAAGTCTCGAGGAACTTGATGTTCTTGCAGCCCTCCAGCATGGAATGCATGGTCTTCTTGGCGACGGGCGCCCAGGTGCCGTTTTCGATCAGGCCGACGGTGCGGTTCTGATAGAAGCGCTCTGTCAGGTGCTCGATGAAGGTGTGCATGAAGGGGAAGATGCTGTTGTTGTAGGTCGTGGTGGCAAGCACCAGACGGTCATAGCGGAAAGCATCCTCGACGGCCTCGGGCATATCGTCGCGGGCCAGATCTGTGACGACGACCTTCTCGCAGCCTTCCTTCTTCAGAAGCTCTGCCAGTTCCATGACGGCCTCTTTTGTGTGGCCGTAGACAGAAGTGTAGGCAATCAGGACACCCTTTTCCTCGGGAGTATAGGCGGACCACTTGTCATACAGATCGATGTAGTAGCCGAGATTTTCGGTCAGAACGGGTCCGTGCAGAGGGCAGATGATCTGGATGTCCAGACCGGATGCCTTCTTGAGCAGGTTCTGGGTCTGCATGCCGTATTTGCCGACAATGCCGAAATAGTAGCGGCGGGCCTCGCATGCCCAGCCTTCGGGATCTTCGACGTCATTGGCACCGAACTTGCCGAAGCCGTCCGCGGAGAAGAGGACCTTGTCGGTGCTGTCATAGGTGACCATGACTTCCGGCCAGTGGACCATGGGTGCGAAGACAAAATTGAGGACATGAGCGCCCAGCTCCAGCTTGTCGCCGTTCTTGACGACCAGCTTCTTCATGGCGGGATCCAGATCGAAGAACTGGCCCATGAAGGTGAAGGTCTTGGCGTTGCCGACTACGGTGGTGTCGGGATATACGGCCAGGAAATTCATGATATTGGCGGAATGGTCGGGCTCCATGTGCTGCACGATCAGATAATCCGGCTTCCTGCCGTCCAGGACTTCCTTGAGATTGCCGAGCCACTCATCGGTGAACTTCACGTCCACGGTATCCATGACGGCGATCTTCTCGTCCAGAATGACATAGGAATTGTAAGCCATGCCGAGCGGGACAACATACTGACCTTCGAAGAGATCAATCTGATGATCATTGACACCGACATACTTGATAGAATCTGTGATCTTCATAATTGGAAATTCTCCATTTCATATAATAGCATTTGACAGTACTGTAAAAATGGATGCGCAGCAAACCGAAAGTCCCGCCGGGATCCCGTCTGTGAGATCTGAAAAAACTTCCGATGGAGTTTGTCTGTCTCTCAACAGTGCCGCTGCCGCACCGGCTCCAAGGAAGCCCACGAAATGAGCATACCTTCTCAATTACATATAATACCGCAAAAACACGATGAATAAAAGCCCTTCCGGATGTAATCTGCAGTCAATCTGTTTCTGTTACAATACACGTGGGGTGTCAAGGGGACGGTTCCAGTGACAACTTGCACGCAAGTTGTCACTGGAACCGTCCCCTTGACACCCCCCCTTGACACCCCGTGCTTGATCACATAAGCAAATGTCGCAAAATAAGGGCGGAAATGATAAAGTGGATAGAGAAAGAACCTGGACCGGCAGAGCCGCAAAGGCCCGGAGGGCGGAGGTAGTACTATGATCAGACCGGAGATGGCACAGAAATTCATAGACCAGATCACGGAGTATACAGACTATAACATCAATATTATGGATGAAACCGGTGTGATCATTGCCAGCCGGGACCCCAAACGCGTCGGGATCTATCACGAAGCGGCAGACAGGATCATCCGCGGAAGTGAGGAGATCGTCACGGTCGATGACGAGAAGCTGTTCCCCGGCGTTCTGCCCGGCATCAACATGGCCATCATGGTCAACGGCAGAAAAGAGGGCGTCGTGGGCGTCACCGGTTCCCCTGCCCATATACGGGAAGTCGCCATGATCACCCGCCTGGCCATCGAGGCTATGCTCAAATATGAAAAACAGCAGGAAAACCTTCTCCTGCGCCAGGGCAGAAAGGAAAATTTTTTCCAGCTTCTGGTCCGCGTCGAGAATGCCGATCCCAATGAACTGCGCGCGGCCGCTCAGCTTTTGGGCTATGAGGAGTCCATCATCCGTGTGCCCATCCTGTGCAGGATCCTGGACAACACACCGGCAGACCGCATCCTGGAGACGATCCGCTCCAATGACGGACACTGGATCCAGGACCTGAGCACGATCCTGGACGACACCCATGTGCTTCTGTTCCGCACCCTGCGCGAGAACAGGAGAGGGGGCGCTTTTTCCCTGCGGCGGGAGATCCTTTCCTATATGAAAAGTACGCTCCGGCGCATGGACCGGGGAGGCATGAAAGCGGTCTTTTTTGTCGGAACTCCGCAGAGCGCATTTACCCAGTACATCTATGCCTACCGCCACTGCAAATGGCTGGAATCCAGGTACAGACATCTGACAGACCCTGCAGGGGATGACAGGGTGAAGTTTTTTTATGACAAAGCGGCGGAGTATTTTTACTCGGTCCTGCCTAGGGAGGAACTCCACCGGGTCTTTTACCAGTACGGCAGCCAGCTGCAGGGCGATGAACGAAAACAGCTCATCGATACGGTCGCCGCTCTCATTGAGACCAATTTTAACCTGACCGAGGCGGCTAAAGCCCTGTTTGTCCACAAAAATACCATGATGTACCGATATAACAAAATAAAGGACATGCTGGACATTGATCCGATCCGCAGCTCTTCTGACAGAACCTTCCTGATTTTGCTTTATCATAGTCTTTGAGAGGATAAAAAAGGGCCATTTTCGGAGAACTGCATGTGAGTCACCAGGGACGGTTCCGGAAAACTCATTGCGTGCAATGAGTTTTCCGGAACCGTCCCGCCTGACTCATTCAGGGGCTCCTGCAGTTATTCATAACATAAGGCATAGAATATTATACTTATCTTCATTTCGAAAAGGCAGGCAGTAGAATATAATATAAAAAAGACAGGAAAACAGAAATACCGGATTAACCCGGGCATAAACTGACAGTAAGACAGTAAGGAGGAAGAGCCTATGCGTAAAACAAAGATCATCTGCACGATCGGTCCGGCAAGCGAGAGTGAAGAGACTCTGCGCGAATTGATCAATGCGGGCATGAACGTGGCGAGATTTAATTTCTCCCATGGAACCCATGAGGAGCACAAGGCAAAATTCAAGCGCCTGGTCCGCCTCCGCAGAGAGATGGGTGTTCCTGTAGCCACACTGATGGATACCAAGGGCCCTGAGATCCGCCTCCGCGACTTTGAGGGCGGTAAGGTCATGCTGGAAAAAGGCAGCAAATTCACACTGACGACCGAAGAAGTCATGGGAACTGCAGAGCGCGCCGCCATCAGCTACAAGGACCTGCCCAAAGATGTCTCCGAGGGCGGCATGATCCTGATCGATGACGGCCTGATCGAACTGAGGGTCAACAGCGTCACCGATACGGAGATCCACTGTACCGTCGTCAACGGCGGCCCCGTCTCCAACCACAAGGGCGTCAATGTCCCCGATACCGACCTGTCCATGCCCTTTATCAGCGAGCAGGACCGGGCCGACATCGAATTCGGATGCAAGATGGGCTACGAATATATCGCAGCCTCCTTCACCAGGACAGCCGATGATATCCGTCAGATCCGGGAGATCCTCGATGCCCATAAGAGCAGAATGAAGATCATCGCCAAGATCGAGAGCACCCAGGGCGTCAACAATATCGACGAGATCCTCGACGTTGCCGACGGCGTCATGGTGGCCCGCGGAGACCTTGGTGTCGAAGTTCCGCTGGAGGAAGTGCCCGTCTACCAGAAGCACATCATCCATCTGGCCGAAGTGCGGGGCAAGATCGTCGTCACTGCCACCCAGATGCTCGATTCCATGATGCATAATCCCCGCCCGACCCGCGCCGAGGCGACCGACGTCGCCAATGCCGTCTATGACGGCACGACCGCCATCATGCTCTCGGGCGAGACCGCCAGCGGCGCCTATCCCGTGGAGGCCGTCAAGACCATGTCCAGGATCGCCGAGGCCGCAGAGAATGACGTCAACTACCGCAGACGCTTCGGCAAACGTCCCGAGGAGAAGGACACCGACATCACGACAGCCATTTCCCACTCGACCTGTATGGTCGCCCAGGACATCAACGCCAAGGCTATCGTGACGGTCACCATGTCCGGTTTCACCGCCCGCCGCATCAGCAAATACAAACCCACATGTCCCATTGTCGCATGTTCTGTCAGCGAACCCGTTGCCTGCCAGATGAACCTCCTCTTCGGCGTTGTCCCCATGACCATTCCTCAGGAGGACAATGAAGAGATGCTGCTCGAGGCAGCCGTTATGGCCGCCAAACAGGCGGGCATTGCCGGCAAGGGCGACACCGTTGTCCTCACCGCAGGACTGCCGCTGGGCGAGACCGGCAACACCAATATGATCCGCGTCTTTGAAGTGTTCTGATTGAAAAAAACTTCCGGGATGCGCTATACTGTGTTCATGAACACGTTTTCTGAGATCATCGGGCAGGACATCATCCTCTCGCACCTGCAGAACGCGCTGCGCACAGGCGGCGTGTCCCACGCATATATTCTCAACGGAGCAAAAGGCTCCGGGCGGCATATGATCGCCCGGAGCTTTTCGGCTGCTCTTTTGTGCGCAAGCCCCCGCAAGGAGGGGGACAGGATCGAGCCCTGCGGGGAATGCCTCTCCTGCATACAGGCGGAAGCCGGAAGCAATCCTGATCTGATCACCCTGGAGCGGGAAAAAGAGAGCAGCATCGGCGTCAACGATATCCGGAGGATGCGCGCGGATGTCATGATCAAGCCCTACAGCGCGGCCCACAAGATCTACATCATTCCCGACGCCGAAAAAATGACCCCCGCCGCCCAGAACGCTCTCCTCAAGACGCTGGAGGAGCCCCCTTCCTACGCGGTGATCCTCCTGCTGGCCGACGGAACCTCCGCCTTTCTGCCGACCATCATGAGCCGCTGCGTCACCCTGCCCCTTCGGCCGGTGCCGGAGAAGGCCGTCGAGGACTGTCTCAAAGAGCGATTCGGGGCCGATGAATACCGCGCCCGCCTCTGTGCCCGCTTTTCCGGGGGCAGCATCGGCCGCGCAGCCCTTCTCCTGGAAAATGAAAACTTTGCCACGCTGCGTGAAAAGACGATAGATATCCTGCGGAAAATAGATAAAACGAATGCCGCGCAGCTCGCGTCCTTCGCCAAAGAGGCCGCCGCGGAGGAGGAGACCGGGGATCTGATCGACCTGATCCTGACCTGGAACCGGGATCTTCTGGTCTGCCGCAGCACCCACAGCACAGAAAACTTGATTTTTACTGATGAAGTACAGTATATTATAGAAGCTGCACATACTGTGTCCTGGCAGGGACTTCAGGCCGCCTCCGAAGCCGTCTTTCGGGCTCGCAGACGCCTGTTTTCCAACGTAAATACGGAACTCACCCTGCAGATGATGCTCCTCGAGATCCGGGCGGCATACCGGACACAGGACAAAAGGCAGTGACAGGAAAGATCCATACCGAACAGGTATTTTCAGAGGTGTTATATGGAAAAAACCGAAAACGGCAAAGTGAAAGTCGTGGGAGTCCGCTTCCGGACTGCCGGTAAAATATATTATTTCGATCCGGGTGATTTCGAGCTCAGCCGCGGAAGCCACGTGATCGTCGAGACGGCCAGGGGCATTGAATACGGATTCGTCGTGGGCCCGCCCATGGAAGTGGAGGAAAAGCTCATTACCCAGCCCCTCAAAGCAGTCCTGCGCATCAGCACAGAAGAGGATGACCGGCGCGAGCAGAAAAACCGCGAGCGCGAGAGGGAGGCCTTCTGGATCTGCCGCGAGCGCATCCAGAAGCGCGGCCTGGAGATGAAACTTATCGATGCCGAATATACCTTTGACAACAGCAAAGTCCTCTTTTACTTTACCGCTGACGGCAGAGTCGACTTCCGTGAACTCGTCAAGGATCTGGCAGGCGTCTTCCGCACCCGCATTGAACTGCGCCAGGTCGGCGTCCGCGACGAGACCAAGATCCTCGGCGGCTACGGCAGCTGCGGCCGCCCCCTGTGCTGCCACACATGGCTCTCCGATTTTGTTCCCGTCTCCATCAAGATGGCCAAGGAACAGAATCTCTCCCTCAACCCCGGCAAGATCTCCGGCGTCTGCGGCAGACTGATGTGCTGTCTCAAAAATGAGGCGGAGACCTACGAAGAACTCAACAAGACTCTTCCTCACGCCGGCGACGAAGTGGAGGCTTCCGACGGCATGAACGGCCTCGTGGAGAGTGTCAACATCCTGCGCCAGACTGCCCGCATCATCGTCGAAGTAGACGATGAAAAAGAGCTTCACGAATACAGTGTCAGCGACCTGACCATCCTGCGCCGCCGCAAGAGAGGCACCAGCAGGCCCACCATGCAGAAAAACACCCCGCCCCAGAAACCGGCCCCCGCGAAGGAGACCAGGGAACCCCGGGAAGGCAGGGAAAACCGCGACAAAAAAGAGGCCCGCGAGGGAAAAGGAAACCGTGAGGGCAAAGGAGGACGCGAGAACAGCCGCGAAGGCAGGGGAAACCGCGAAAACCGTGAGCCGCGTGAGCCCCGCGAAGGGCGTGAACCCCGCGAAGGGCGTGAAGCTGCAGAAACCCGTGACTTCCGCGAGCCCCGCGACAACGCAGAAGCCCGCGAGCCCAGAGAGAACGGCGACAATACCGCACGGGAGCGCGGCAAAAAAGAGCACGGTAAAAACCGCAGGGACCGCCGCCCCGACCGCAGGCAGGACCGCCGTCAGAACAGAGACGACCAGTCAGCCAGGGCCGATTCCGAACAGAGAGAGATCCCCCAGGAATAACAGGAATAAATGATATTTCAGGACTCGTTCGCGAGTCCGGTGCGCTGATCCCGCGGCCAAAGTCTCGGGTTTTGCGCGGTGAAGAATAAATCTTACCTGAACTGATTTATGAGAGCAAATGATTATCTGCGCCCGGGCGAGCGGATCGATGACCTCCAGCGCGGCAGTTCTGCCCCGCAGGAGCAGACAGACATCCTGCAGGAGACCGGCGCCGGCCATGAAAAAGACAGCAGTCTGCCCCAGTGCGGACTGCGCATTATTCAGGATCCGTCCCGCTTCTGCTTCGGGATGGATGCAGTCCTGCTCTCTGCATATGTGCAGATGAAAAAGGCCCGCCGGGGACTCGATCTGGGCACGGGAAACGGCATTATCCCCATCCTGCTGTCCGACAGGACGGACTGCCGGCACCTGACCGGCCTGGAGATCCAGCCCGCCAGTGCGGACCTGGCCAGGAGAAGTGTTGCCCTCAACGGCCTTCAGGACCGCATATCCATTGTGGAGGGAGATATTAAGGAAGCAGACCGCATCTTTGCAGCTGCTTCTTTTGATTTCATCACCTGCAACCCGCCCTACCGCACCGTCGGCAGCGGCAGGGTCAGCGGCTCAGCCGCTGCGGCAGAAGGATCAATGGGGAAAGCGGAGGAACTTGATCCCCGCGCCATTGCCCGCCACGAACTGCTCTGTACCTTTGACGACGTCGCCCGCGCCGCGGCCAGGCTCCTTCGGCCCGGGGGACATTTTTACCTCGTCCACAGGCCCCTTCGTCTGCCCGAACTCATCACGACTCTCTGCGGCAGGGGGCTCGAGCCCAAGCGCATGCGCCTGGTCTATCCTCACATTGACCAGGCCCCCAACATGGTCCTGCTTGACTGTGTGCGGGGAGGCGGTCCCGAACTGCGGGTGGAACCGCCCCTCATCGTCTATGAGAAGGACGGAAACTACACACCGGAGCTCATGCGGATCTACTACGACTGAACCGGAACCCTGAGCATGCACCGGACCTGCCGAGGCAGAAGTCCGGCCCGGACCTGCGCACCGGAAACGGAGTCTGGAACATGAGCCGGACTTGCGCCGGACCTGCGCGCCGGAAACGGAGTCCGGAACAGGCGCCGGATCTGCCGCGCCGGAAACGGAGTCCGGAACATGCACCGGACCTGCCGTCAGACTTTTGAAAAAACATTAGACATAAAATAAGACATAAAACTGAAGTGAACCCTTGACCTGCAATTTGGAGAAGTACGGATTATGCCCGGAACCTTATATCTCTGCGCGACCCCCATCGGGAACCTCGGCGACATCACCCAGCGCGTCCTTGACACCCTGCGCGAGGTGGATCTGATCGCGGCGGAAGATACCCGCAACACCCTGCGCCTGCTCAATCATTTTGAAATCAAAAAGCCCATGACCAGCTATCATGAGCACAATAAATACGACAAGGCCAGGGAACTGATCGGCCGCCTGCACCGGGGTGAAAACATCGCCGTAGTCACTGATGCCGGCACCCCTGCAATATCCGATCCCGGAGAGGTTCTCGCAGCCCTCTGCATCGAAGAGGGCATCCGCGTCACCTCCCTCCCCGGAGCCTGTGCCCTGATTACCGCCCTCACCATGTCCGGCATGCCTGCCAGACGATTCTGCTTCGAGGGATTTCTTCCCCCCGAAAAAACGGACAAAAAAGAGCGCCGCAGGATCCTGGACCAGCTCCGCACCGAAGAGCGGACCATCATCCTCTACGAGGCGCCCCACCATCTGCGCGCAACACTGGCGGAACTCGCAGAGACAGTCGGTGACAGCAGGCGCATTACGCTCTGCCGTGAACTGACCAAACGATTTGAGGAGGCCATCCCCTTCACACTCGGAGATGCCGTCAACTACTACAAGGAAAACGAGCCCCGGGGAGAATATGTCCTGGTCCTCGCCGGCGCCGATCCCGGTGAACTCGAGACCCAGGCGCGCGCAGCATTTGACGCCCTCTCCCTCGAGGACCACATGCAGCAATACCTGGACCAGGGACTCTCGCAGAAGGAGGCCATGCGCCGCGTCGCCGCAGACAGAGGCCTCTCCCGAAGAGATATCTACCAGCAGCTCAAAATCAAATAAGGGCTGCTGCTCAGATAGATCTGCCTTTTTCGGCTTCCCCGAGAAGAAAAAAAGACAGCGGAACCCGTCAACAAAAAAGGAACAAAAAGAAACCGGAAAAGAGAAAAAGAAATTAAGAAAGAAAAGAAAAGGAGAAAAAACATGAAACCCGAACTCATCCTCGCTCCATCCATGCTCTCAGCGGATTTTAAAAATCTGTCAGAGGAAATCAAAGCGGTCGAAAAGGGCGGCGCTGCCTATCTTCATATCGACGTTATGGACGGCGTCTTTGTCCCCTCGATCTCCTTCGGCATGCCTGTCATGAAGTCCATCCGCAGTGCCACGAACATGGTGTTTGATGCTCACCTCATGATCATTGATCCCATCCGCTACATCAAGGAGTTTGCGGCATCCGGTGCCGATCTCATCACCTTCCACCTCGAGGCGGCCCAGGACCCCCAGGCTGTCATCGACGAGATCCGCAATTGCGGATGCAAGGCCGGCATCTCCATCAAACCCGGCACACCTTTTGAGGATGTCATTCCCTATATGGACAAGGTGGACATGCTCCTCGTCATGACCGTTGAACCCGGATTCGGCGGCCAGAAGATGATACCCGAGACCCTGGACAAAGTCCGCGCCGCACGCGCGTACGTCACCGAAAAGGGACTGAAGACAGACATTCAGGTCGACGGCGGCGTCAAATACGACAACATTCAGCTTCCTCTCGAAGCCGGCGCCAACATCTTCGTTGTCGGCTCTGCCGTCTTCGGCGCCGACACCTACGGAGAGGCAAAACGCTTCAGCGACTTCCTCGCGGCACAGTAAAGCAAAGGCAGGAAACAGGCCGCGCGCAAGTGCACCGGGACTAAAATCAGAACACAACTGTGCGAAAGCACCCTTCGAAAGTCCAGAAGCAGACCGCGCGGAAGCCCTCCTGCAAAAAAGTCAGAACACAGCTGTGCGGCAGCCTTCCCCGGAAGTTCAGAAGCAGACCGCGCGGAAGCCCTCCGGCATGAAAAACAGGCAGAAGTCAGTGCGCTGACAGAGGGCACTGTGAAGGCAGAATAAATAAAAAAAGAAAACGGGCAGATCAGGAACCTGCATGACCACTTCATGGATTCCTGTATTCTGCCCGTTTTTTTGTGTCTCTATAATCGCTCTGTTCTTCAGAACTGATTTTGCTTTTCAGTGCTGTCACCGTTTTCCGGTGATGTAGCTGTCGGGACCGGAGCATCTGCGGCGGCTTCTGCACCGGCATCCCCGGCTGCAGATTCCGCAGTTTCGATCACTTCTCCTGCGTCGATTTGTTCCGCCAAAGAAACTGCAGATGCGGCTTTTTCACCTGCACCGATTTCTTCTGCCGGAGATTCCTCATATGCGGCTTTTTCACCTGCATCGATGTCATCTTTCGGAGGATCTGCAGGTGAGGCTTTTTCACCTTCACCGATATCTTTCGCCGGAGGATCTGCAGATGCGGCTTTCTCACCTGCACTCATATCTTCCGCCGGAGATTCGGCAGGTGCATCGGCCTCAGAATATACGCCCTCATCATCGTCCGCAGCTGAGGAGATAAGGTCTGCCGCCTCCGTGACAACCATTGCTGCCAGCTCAGCAAGATCTGCTGTAGTGCTGACAGCGATGTCGCCGGCGGCTTTGATTCCGGACAGGGTGCCGTGCTTGCCCTTTTTGTGTTCTTCATTCTGTGTTTCCAGCCACTTGATGACATAGTCCTGATAGACGAAGTCCACGATGGCCGCGAAAGGAATGGCAAGAAGGATGCCCGGGACCCCCAGCAGACGTCCGCCGATCACCAGGGAAATCAGGATCCACACGGCAGAGACACCCAGCTGCTCACCGAACAGACGGGGCTTGATCACATAGCCGTCCAGCGTCTGCAGGATCAATGTAAAAATCAGGAACAGCAGAGCATACCAGGGCTTGACCAGTACCAGGATGAAAGCACCGATGACTGCCCCGATCATGGGGCCGAAGGTCGGCGCCAGGTTTGTCACACCGACGACGACCGAAATAATCGCGACATAGGGCATACCCGCGACCACCATGAAGACCCAGTTGCACAGACCGATGATCATGCCGTCCAGAAGATCGAAGGCGATGTACTGGATCAGGATCTTATTGCAGCGGCTCCAGAAAGATGCCGTATTCCTGTATGCCTGGTCCGGCAGCAGTGCATGGAGAAGGCGGGAGAACCCTTTCCTGAGCTTGGCCTGGTCCATCATCAGATAGATTGCCAGAATGAAGGAAATGATCCAGTCAAACATCTTGGCGCCGATGCTGTAGGAGGCATTGACAATTTTATTGAGATTTTCCGGCAGGATCCTTGTGATCGACTGCAGCAGCTCATCGCCCGAGGAGATAAATTTTGACAGATCGAGGTCATGCTGCAGGGCAAAACTGTTCAGCTGCCGCATCAGCCTCTGGAAGGACAGCACATAACTGTTCAGGTTGCCTGCAAACATGATGATACTGTCTATGACCTGAGGAACCAGTGCGACCATCAGGATCACGATGAACAGGATCACAGAGAGGAAGGAGAAGACGACCGAAAGGGTATGCCGCAGTTTCACCTGTTCAACTCTGTAAAAGACATATTTGCTGAAAACGTTTTCCAGGGGATCCAGAATATAGGCGATCACGAAGGCCATTATGACAGGCGCGAAGACATGCCATATGGATCCCAGAAATTGAAGGATCCCGCTGAAGTGCGTCAGCAGCATGTACAGCACGACCGCCGAGCAAAGGGCAATGGTATAGGAAAACCATTTTTCTTTCAGAAGATTTTTGTTGAATTTCATTTATATCGTTCCCTGACGAGTTAGTCCGAGTGAGTCTGACAGTTTCCATCTCTTAAGTATATGCGAAACGGAACAAAACTTCAATGCATTCGGACAGTAAGGGGCGGTAAGGGACGGTGCGCTGAAGAGGAACTGAAGAGGGAGACTGCTTTTGCGGCTGGGGCAGCCACATTTCAAGACGGCCTGAAACCGCATCAAAACATGGCATTTTGCACGATAAGACGTCCTTAATTAAATTGAGAATTATACATATTTACTGTATAATTAAGAGACAGTATGCCGATAACCACCTCGAACTATCCGAGAACTATCCGACACAGGAGGATCCGCCTTATGAGACAATGGACAACGGAAGAGCGCTACAGAGTGCTCCACAGCCCCGATGAAATTTCCGATCTTTATGACAAGATCAGCAAATCCGTCTATCGCCAGACCTACCACGTACAGCCCGTCACAGGTCTTTCCAGTGACCCCAACGGCTTCACCTGCCACAAGGGTACCTGGCATCTCTTCTACCAGTGGTGCCCCTGGGGCGCCGTGCACGGCCTGAAATACTGGTATCATGTATCCAGTCCGGATCTTATCAACTGGAAAAACGAGGGTGTCGGACTGGCTCCCGATACTTTCTATGACAATAAGGGCTGCCATTCCGGCAGCGCCATCTGCGCGGGCGACGACCTCTATTTCTTCTACACCGGCAACCACCGCGACGAAAACTGGGTCCGCACACCCTACACCTGTGCCGCAAAACTGGGCAAGGACGGAAAGCCCGAGAAGCTTCCCGAGCCCCTGTTCGGCCCCCGCGATGACTACAGCGAACATCAGCGCGATCCCAAAGTCGTTTACAACGAAAAAAATAATAAATATTACATCTTCATCGGCGCTCAGACCCTGGACAAAAAGGGCACCGTCCAGATCTATCAGTCAGAAAACCTCCTCTCCGGATGGTCCTTCGCCGGCCAGCTTAACGTCGTCGGTTTCGAGGACTTCGGCGGCATGTGGGAATGCCCCTACATCGTCAACATCAGCGGCAGCGATGTCCTGATCTTCTCCCCCCAGTACACCAAACTCCCCGGCCGCTCCGAGAGCACTAACCACAACGTCTACCTCATCGGCAAGATGGATTATGATACCCTGACCTTCACGCCCGAGTCCGGCTACCGCCACCTCGACTACGGCTTCGACTTCTACGCAGCCCAGGGCGCCTCCAACGTCGGCGATCCCGACAAGGCCATCCTCATCGGCTGGATAGGCCTGCCCGACAACCACTATCCCACCGAGGAAGAGGACTGGGAAGGCAGCATGGGCCTGCCCCGCGAACTCCGCGTCAAGGACGGAAAGCTTCTCCAGACTCCTGTCAGCGGCATCGAAGCCCTCCGCGCCGGCCAAGCACCGGCAGACGGCACCCTGCCCGCAGCCTGTGAAATGATCGTCGAGCCCGCAGCGGACGCCGATTTCGACCTCAACCTCTACACCAAGGCTGACGGTTCCGGCGGCCTGCGCCTCCACTACGACGCTGCATCAAAGACCTGCACCGTGGACAAGACCGGCCTCAACAAACGCTTCAACATGGCAGTCGGCGAAGTCCTCGACATGCCTCTTGAAAATCCGCTCAGGAACCTCCGCATCTTTATCGACCGCAGCTCCACCGAGTACTTTGTCAACGACGGCGAGGCGACCTTCACCAGCCACACCTATCCCGAGGCAGAAGAGTTCCACTACACCGTCACAGACGGCGCCGCTGTCAAGATCTACAAACTCAACCCTTCCGTCAAGGATGACTTTGTCGTCTGATCAAAAGATCGAAAGATAATGGGAATAGATCTGTGAGTCAAAAGGGACGGTTCTGAAAAACTCATTGCACGCAATGAGTTTTTCAGAACCGTCCCCGAAGACTCACAGATCCTCCCATTCCTCCCCAGTCGGCCTGTTTCAGCCCGGCCGCGTGATGACTATGCGGGACCCCGCTCCCGGAAAGGATAGCGAACCAGTATGAAAAAAGTTTTTGCGAGTGACTTTGATGGAACCCTCTACTTCTACCTTGCCGAAGATGACAGAAAGCTCCCGGCCGAGAACGTAGCCAAGATCCGCGAGTACCAGGCGGCCGGCCACCTTTTCGGTCTGTGCACAGGCCGTCAGGTCGGCGGTCTGACCCCCTTTATCACCGGCTTTGTGGAGCCCGATTTCTATATCACCAGCAGCGGCGCCAACATTGTCGACACACAGTTCAGGGAAATCCGCAAAAAGGGCGTCGATCCCAAGGTCGCCGATGCCATCATCAAAAAATACGGCACCGACAATTTCCGCTTCACCCTTGACGTCGAAGGTGACATCTGCGTCTTCAAGGAAATGGACTATCCCGGAAAATACTACATCATCACCGGCGTAGACGACTGCCCCAAGGGCCTCATCCACCAGGTCTCCATCCACACCGAGAGTCTGGATGACGCCGCCCGCATGGCCGCCGAGATCAACGCCGAGTTCGGCGACTATGTCAATGCCTTCCAGAACGTCATCGAGATCGACATTGCCCCCAAGGGCTGCTCCAAGGGCGAGGGCGTTCAGTTCCTGCGCGAGTACATGAAACACGAGTACGGTGACATCCGCCTCTACGGAATCGGCGATTCCATGAACGACCTGCCCCTGATCGATGCCTCTGATGTCTCCTACACATTCCCCTATGCGCCCAAGGAAGTGCAGGATCGCGTGACAAAGGTGGTCCCCACCATCGTCGAGGCCCTCGAGGACTCCATGCGCGAAGAAGTCTGACCTTGTCAGGGGTTGTCAGGGGGACGGTTCCTTTGACACCCCCAACATCCTGACAATGAAGATACCCCGGTATTTGAGACCTTGTCACCGGAACCGTCCCTCCGACAACGGGTAACATCCCTCTGACAATGAGGAAATGTTGTCACCGGAACCGCCCCCGTGACACTTCGAACTGGCCCTACGATACCGGGAACGTAAAAGGAAAACGGAAAAAGGCAAAATAACGAATATTTAGCCCGGGCAATTGTTCAGATGCACGAAAAAAGCATGCAAAATTCTTGGTTTTCCTATATTCTGTCAGTTGCGTTTATCGTGCTCAATAGGTATAATGTGACCAAGAGAGGATAAATGTCCTTATTTAAGTACATTAATTCAAGTATATTAATGATTCAGAAAGAGGTATGAGAATGGCAAATATCGATCTTACAAAGTA
>CAMKEX010000057.1 GCA_946411695.1 uncultured Lachnospiraceae bacterium | reverse complement strand
GCAGCCCTTTGCCGGGAGCGTGCCGACTGGATCGTCGGAATGAACGCCACCCGGCTTTTTTCATGCCTGTATGGGCAGACACTGGCGGTCGGGAGAGTGATGACGCCGACCCTGGCCATGGTCGTGATGCGGGATGTAGCCATAGATGCCTTCAAATCCGAGCCGTTCTTCACAGTACGGATCAGCATGAATGGAGTGACTGCAGAGAGCGAGCGTTTTTCGGAACAGGCGGAGGCCGCAAGGCTTGCAGATCTCTGTGAACGGGCAGGTGCTGCAACAGTAAAGAAGGCCGAACGGAAGGAGAAAACAGAAAAGCCACCTTCCCTGTATGACCTGACCAGCCTGCAGAGGGATGCTAACCGGATCCTTGGTTTCACCGCTCAGCAGACTCTGGATTATACCCAGAGCCTGTATGAAAAGAAGCTGGTCACGTATCCCAGAACAGACAGCCGGTATCTGACAGATGATATGGTCTCTCTGATTCCGGGGCTTGTAAAGGAGGTCACAGCGGCGTATGGGATCAGGAAAGAACTGCCGGTAACTCCGGGGCAGGTGATTAACGGCAGCAAGGTGTCCGATCACCATGCCATCATCCCCACAAAAACGATGCCAAAGGAAGATTTGTCCGGGCTCCCTTCCGGTGAACAGGCGATCCTGCGGCTTATTGCAGCCCGCCTGATCGCATCAGTCGGAGAAGCCCATAAGTATGCGGAGACAACTGTGGTCCTCGACTGTGCTGGCGCACCTTTTACAGCCAAAGGGAAAACTGTTCTTAGGGCGGGATGGAAAGATGCTGAGAGCAGGATCCGGCCGGTAAGGAGCAAAGAGAAAGAACCGGCATCTCTTCCGGAAATAAAAACTGGTGAAATACTCCCGCTCTCCAAAACAGAGATTCACGAAGGAAAGACGAATCCTCCCCGGCATTTTACGGAGGACACCCTGCTGCAGGCCATGGAAACAGCCAGTGCAGATGAGTTCCCGGAGGAAGTGGAGCGCAAAGGTATCGGAACGCCGGCTACCCGGGCGGCGACGATCGAAAAGCTGGTGCAGAAAGGCTTTGTGGAACGGCGCGGTGATAAGAAAACAAAATACCTGTGTGCCACCCAGAAGGGAACGGCGCTGATCACCGTGATGCCGGAACAGATCCAGTCCCCCTCCATGACAGCGGACTGGGAGGAAAAGCTGCTCCGCATCGAGAAGGGAGATTATTCTTCGGAAAGCTTTATGGAGGAAATCACGGGCATGATCGGCTCCCTGGTCAGAACCTATGAAGTGGTAAAGGAAGCGGATGTCCTTCTCCCTTCACGCAGCGTGATCGGGAGATGCCCGCACTGCGGACGCGAGGTTATAGAGCGGAGAAAGGGATGGTTCTGTGATAACCGGGACTGCCGGTTTGCCCTTTGGAAAGACAATGCCTTCTTTGACAGTATCGGAAAGAAGCTGACCAAAGGGACAGCAGAAAAGCTTCTTTCTTCCGGGAAGATCCGTCTTTCCGGATGTAAGTCCAGAAGGACCGGCAAGACCTACGATACAACGCTCCTTCTTGAAACAGAAGCGGACGGGAGGGCAAAGTTCCGGATGGATTTCGGGAAAGGCGGCGGGAAATGAGCAGAAGGAACCGTCTGACATTGGCTGAGCAGGAAACCATTATTCTCTGGGACAACGAGCTGGATATCGCCAGTGTTTACACCCACGACCAGAGGATCGCCAACAAGCTGAAGGAACTGGAAAAGAAGTACCCGGATCAGTTCCGGCTGAAAGAAAAAGGACCACACCGCTCTGTGACGTATGAAGTTCCCAAGCGGTGCGTCAATATCCGCCCTCCTTACAACGAGGCGCGGAGACAGCAGCAGATCAAAGACGCCGCAGCAGGCGGCACATTCTTTAAGACGGAGGCAGAACATGAAGATTCAGAAATGGGATGAAATCAACGGAACCGGCAGCAGTGAAGACCGCATGGAAGCATTTCTCACCAGTGAAAATGATACCTATGCAATCCTGCAGCTGAGCTATGACCAGCCGGAAGTGACTGCTTATGAGCGGTTTGAATCCTTAAACGGTTTGGCCAGACAGGGAAAGCAGCCGAACATTGACCACTATGAAGTCGTTTACACAGCTCCCCTTTTGCCCTACAAGGATCTGGGCACCATGCTGGAGGAAATGTACACGAAATTCAACATCGATCACCCGGAGGACTTCCGGGGGCACAGCCTTTCGGTCAGTGACATCGTAGCAATCCGGCAGAACGGCATTGTATCCTGCCATTATGTGGATTCCATTGGTTTCAAGGAACTTCCCGAGTTCCTGAAACCCGAGAATTACCTGAAGAATGCGGAGATGGCTATGGAGGATGACTACGGGATGATCGACGGCATTATCAATAACGGTAAGGCGGACCGAATCAGGGAAACTGAGGAGAAGCGCCCTTCCGTGCTGGAACAGCTGAAGGCTGAGCCGCCGCAGATCGACCATCCGGAGAGACCCCGCAGGCCGGAAGAAAGGAATATCGTATGAAGCTGACAAAAGATGAAGAGATGCTTGTCCTGCTTTACGGGGACGGCACCAGAGCAGGACTTCAGAAAGCGCTTATGGAAATGCAGAAGACCCTGCAGGCAGATGAAACAGAGCTGAGAGAGATGACAGAACAGCTTCTTGAGAAGCTTCGGCATATGTCTGACAGGCAATTTAAGAAGCTGACGGAAGGATAACGGAGGAGATTCATGGGAAATAAAATGCAGTTCTACGCGCAGATGGCGGAGGACGCGGCAAGACAGATCACAGGGAGCCGGGAGCAGTGGACAGCGTTCCTTCGGACTGCAGCCCGGCTTTATAAATATCCCTATCACGAACAGCTGATGATCTTTGCCCAGCGCCCGGATGCGACAGCCTGCGCAGAGTATGATCTTTGGAACGATACCATGAGAAGATACGTCCGGCGCGGATCGAAGGGAATCGCACTGATCGACACCAGAGGAGACCGGCCAAGGCTGCGGTATGTCTTTGATGTATCGGATACCGGCGAGCGGAAAAACTCCCGTCCGGTGCAGCTGTGGGAGATGAAGGAAGAATACCGGGAGCCCATCATGCAGGCCCTGGAGCAGGCCTTTGAAGTAAGCCGGGAGGGGCAGTCCCTGGAATCCATGATCTATGCGGCGGCGGAACGGCTTGCTGCGGACTATTGGGATAATTACAGCCGGCAGATCCTCGACATCGTTGAGGATAGTTACCTGGCAGGCTATGATGGATTTGAAACCGGAGTGGCATTCCGGAGGGCGGCGGCAACCAGCATTGCCTACTGCCTGTACAGCCGGTGCACGGATGATCCGGACAGCTACTTTGAACATGAGGATTTCCTGGACATCTTTGATTTCAATACAAGGCAGGCAGCCAATACGCTGGGGACAGCAGTCAGCAGCCTGTCCGCACAGATCTTCCGGGAGATTGAAGTAACCACAAGAAACTATGAGCGCACGAAGGCGGCGCAGCAGGCACTGGAAGAAGAATACAAAAGAGAACCTGAAACAGTGCAGGCCGTATCAGGGACGATAACAGAAGGGAGCGAAAGCCATGATGAAGGAAGTAACGTACACGCAGAAGAGGGATTATCTGATCCCGGACATTCAGATGGAGACGGCAGAAGTTCAGCCTCTCGGGAAATACGGGAGGATGCGGAGAGCCTTTCTGGAGGAGAACAATCCGATGCTGTTAAACGACCTGATTCTGTCGGAGAGGTTGTTTCCGCATCTGTGGGAGATCCAGCGGACAGCCGCCGCGCGGATCGATCAGTTGATGATGCAGCTTCTGCAGAAGGATCCGGCTCCGGACAAGAAGACCGATCCGATGGCCTGGACACAGCATATGAACAGTCTGAAAGCACAGGCGGAGGAGATCGTGACAGCGGAACTTATCACCAGTTAAGCTTCACAGATCTGATTCCTTCGGAAACAGAACAGATTCAGAGAATTGATACAGCAGCTGAGATGGCGGAGAGCGAAAAGCCCTCCGCCTTTTCTATTTCCGATGAAGAGGTAAACCGTGTACTGCAGAACGGTTCCGGTTTTGCCAATGGCAAGATGCGGATCCAGACCCTCTATGCCAGTGAGCACGATCCGAAGAAACGGGCGGATTACCTGAAGGATGAGTATGGCCTGGGCGGCAGAAGCTGGACGTTTTCAGACGGTTCAAGGGGATTTGTGGATTACAGCGCCAAGGGAATGCTGATCCGGAACTATGGGCACGATGTGGAGCGCAGGCTCCGCTGGCCGGAAGTGGAAAAGATGCTCGATGCTTTGTTTCGGGATGACAGATACCTGTCTGAACAGGAACAGGCAGAGTATGACCGCCTGCAGGAGGATTATGCAGGTTTTGGCGGGGTTTCTCTGCCATCTCCGGCACATGCATTTCCGTCGATAGAAGACCTGGCTCGTAAACAAGAAGAAGCAGAGCTGGGAGCATCCCAGGATGCCGGGCAGAATGACCAAATGGGTGTCACGGAGGAGAGTACTCAGGAAGTGGATCTTTCTGGTACAGAGGCCGGGCAGACGCAGGAGGAAATTACCACAGAAACGCTTCCCGGCATCAATTTCCGCATCACTGATGATCATCTCGGCGAGGGCGGTCCGAAGGAAAAGTTTGAACGGAATATCGAAGCCATCGAGACACTTTTCACACTGGAAGCTGAAAAACGCAACGCCACACCGGAAGAACAGGAAATCCTTTCCCGGTATGTTGGCTGGGGCGGTCTTGCGGATGTTTTTGATCCCAATAAGGATAACTGGGCAAAAGAATATGCACAGCTGAAGGCCCTGCTTCCGGAGCAGGAGTATGAAATGGCAAGGGCCTCTACCCTGAATGCTCACTATACCAGCCCGACAGTCATCCGGGCTATCTATGATGCCCTTGGACAGATGGGCTTCAAATCCGGAAATATTCTGGAGCCTGCCATGGGCATCGGCAATTTCTTCGGGATGCTGCCGGAGACGATGCAGGACAGTCGGCTGTATGGCGTAGAACTCGATTCCATTACTGGCAGGATCGCGCAGAAGCTTTATCCGGAAGCCGAGATCACAGTGGCAGGTTTTGAGACGACCGACCGCAGGGATTTTTACGATCTTGCTGTAGGCAATGTTCCTTTCGGAAATTATAAAGTCAGCGACAAGCCCTATGACCGGCTGGGCTTTTCCATTCATAACTACTTCTTTGCCAAGGCATTGGATCAGGTGCGCCCCGGCGGCATCGTAGCCTTTGTGACCAGCCGTTACACCATGGACCAGCAGTCACCGGAGGTAAGAAAGTACCTTGCGCAGAGGGCGGAGCTTCTGGGGGCTATCCGTCTGCCGAACAATGCTTTCCGTGCCAATGCCGGGACAGATGTCGTGTCGGATATCATCTTCCTGCAAAAGCGGGATCACCCGATCGATATCGAACCGGACTGGGTACACCTCGGACAAACGCCGGAAGGACTGACACTGAACAGCTATTTCATCGATCACCCGGAGATGGTTCTGGGGCAGCTTACGACAGAGAGCACTCAGTACGGAAAAGAGGAATGCACGGTGCTCCCTGTTTCCGGAGTGGAGCTCTCCGAACAGCTGAAAGAGGCAGTTTCCCATATCCGGGGCAGCTACACGCCGCAGGCGATTACGGAGCAGGACTTCGGAGACGTGCCGGATTCGATTCCGGCGGATCCGAATGTGAAAAACTTCTCCTATACGGTGGTCTCCGGAGAAGTCTTCTTCCGGGAGAACTCCGTTATGCGGCCGGTTGACCTGAACGAAAAGATGAAAGGCCGGATCAAGGGACTGGTCGCCCTTCGGCAGGTCGTGAATGAACTGATCGACTATCAGATGAATGACTATCCGGAAGAGGATATCGCGGCAAAACAGCGGGAACTGAACACAGCTTACGACGCTTTCACGGCGGAGTATGGGATCATCAATAACCGTGCCAATGCCCAGGCATTTGCCGAGGACTCTTCCTATTACCTGCTCTGCTCACTGGAGAATATCAATGAAGACGGCGAGCTGGAGAGCAAGGCGGATATGTTCACGAAACGAACCATACGTCCGGAGCGGAAGGTCACCAGTGTGGACACGCCCAGTGAAGCCCTTGCTATCTCCATCGGGGAGAAAGGCCGGGTGGATCTTCCCTATATGGCGGAGCTTCTTGGTACTCCCGGAGAGTACAGAGAGATCATTGCGGAGCTGCAGGGAGTCATTTTCAAAGATCCAATGGCAGAAGTGGAGATCGACAAAGGCTGGCAGACAGCGGATGAATATCTGTCTGGTGAAGTCCGGCACAAGCTGAAGCTGGCGAGGATCGCTGCGGAGAGTGATCCCTTCTTCCGGATCAATGTCACAGCGCTGGAGCAGGCCCAGCCCAAAGACCTGGATGCCTCGGAGATCGATGTGCGGCTGGGGGCAACCTGGCTGGACACGGATATCATCCAGCAGTTCATGCAGGAGACCTTTGAAATGCCCTATTATCTGCGGAGATCCATTGAGGTGAAATATTCCCCCTATACCGCGGAGTGGCGGATCAACGGCAAGACCAATCCCAGCTACAATGATGTGGCTGCTTACGTGACCTACGGCACCGACCGGGCCAATGCCTATAAGATCCTGGAGGAAACGCTGAACCTGAAGGATATCCGGATCTACGATACGGTGGAGGATGCGGAAGGAAAGAAGAGCCGTGTCCTGAACAAAAAGGAAACAACGCTGGCCCAGCAGAAACAGCAGGCCATCAAGGATGCCTTCCGGGACTGGGTGTGGAAGGATCCGCAGCGCCGGGAACAGCTGGTGCAGAAATACAATGAGCTTTTCAATTCCACCCGTCCCAGGGAGTACGACGGATCCCATATCCATTTCGTGGGAATGAACCCGGATATCAGACTGCGGGAGCATCAGCTCGGTGCGATCGCACATGTGCTTTATGGCGGGAATACCTTGCTGGCCCATGAAGTTGGTGCAGGCAAAACCTTTGAGATGGCAGCCTCCGCCATGGAGAGCAAACGCCTGGGCTTATCACAGAAAGCGCTCTTTGTGGTGCCGAACCATCTGACACTCCAGTGGGCGAATGAATTCCTGCGGCTCTATCCCAGTGCCAAGCTGCTGGTAGCCAGCAAGCGTGATTTCGAGACCAAAAACCGGAAGAAGTTCTGTGCCAGAATCGCCACCGGAGATTATGACGCCGTGATCATCGGACACTCGCAGTTTGAGAAGATCCCGATTTCCGCACAGCGTCAGGAACGGCTTCTCCGGGAGCAGATCGATGAGATCACGGAAGCCATCAGCGAGCTGAAATACAGTCACGGGGAGAACTTTTCCATCAAGCAGATGGAGAAAACAAGGAAGTCCCTGCAGACAAGGCTCGACAAACACCTGAATGAGGGAAAGAAGGATGATGTGATCACCTTTGAGCAGCTGGGTGTAGACCGGCTGTATGTGGATGAAAGTCACGCCTTCAAAAACCTGTTTCTTTACACGAAGATGCGGAACGTGGCAGGCCTATCCACCTCAGAGGCACAGAAATCCTCGGATATGTTTATGAAATGCCGGTACATGGATGAGATCACCGGCGGCAGGGGTGTTGTGTTCGCCACCGGCACACCGGTCAGCAATTCCATGACGGAGCTTTACACGGTCATGCGCTATCTCCAGTACGGAACGCTGCAGCAGAAAGGGCTTTCGCACTTTGACTGTTGGGCTTCCACCTTCGGAGAAACGACAACGGCAATAGAACTGGCTCTGGAGGGAACCGGCTATCGTGCCAGGACACGCTTTGCCAAGTTCTTTAACCTGCCGGAACTTATGTCCATGTTCAAGGAAGTGGCGGATATCAAGACCAGCGATCAGCTGGATCTGCCGGTTCCCGATGCAAAGTTTGAAACGGTGGTGGTGCAGCCTTCCGAGATCCAGAAGGATATGGTGGCATCGCTTTCCGAGCGGGCGGCCAGGGTGCACAGCGGCAGCGTGGATCCGTCCGTGGACAACATGCTGAAGATCACCTCCGACGGCAGGAAGATCGGCCTCGACCAGAGACTCATGAACCCGCTTCTCCCGGATGATCCGGGAAGCAAGCTCAACGCCTGTGTGAACAATGTGCTGAAGATCTGGGAGGACGGCAAAGACCGGAAGCTGACACAGCTGGTGTTCTGCGACCTTTCCACGCCGAAGAATGACGGAACCTTCAACGTCTATGACGATATCAAGAGTAAACTGATGACATCCGGTGTCCCGGCAGCGGAGATTGCATTTATCCATGATGCCGACACAGAGGCAAAGAAGAAAGAACTGTTTGCCAAGGTCCGCACCGGGCAGGTGCGTGTCCTCCTTGGCAGTACCCAGAAGATGGGAGCCGGCACGAATGTCCAGGACCGCCTGATTGCAGTCCACCATCTGGATGTGGGCTGGCGGCCTGCGGATATGACGCAGAGAAACGGACGTATCATCCGGCAGGGAAACCAGAACCCGGAAGTCATAGTCTTCCAGTATGTGACGGAGGGAACCTTCGATGCTTACCTCTATCAGACACTGGAGAACAAGCAGAAATTCATCAGCCAGATCATGACCAGTAAATCGCCGGTACGTTCCTGTGACGATGTGGATGAGCAGGCCCTTTCCTATGCGGAAATCAAAGCGCTGTGCGCGGGAAATCCGCTGATCCGGGAAAAGATGGATCTGGATGTGGATGTGGCAAGACTGAAAGTGCTGAAAGCAGACCACCAGAGCAAGCAGTACCGGCTGGAGGATAAGCTGCTGAAATATTTCCCGGCAGAGATCGAACGAAACAAGGGGTATATCGCAGGATTCCAGAGGGACCTGAAAACCGTGGAAGTACATCCTTTGCCCAAAGAGGATTTTGTCGGAATGGAGGTGAAGGGAAGGAAATTTACAGACAAAGAAGCAGCAGGCGAGGCGATCCTTGCCGCCTGCAAAGAATACAAAGGCAGTGATGCAGCCGTTCCTATCGGCAGTTACCGGGGCTTTGCCATGGAACTCACCTATGACAGCTTCCGGAAAGATTTCGAAATCATCCTGAAGGGCAGCATGAGTCACCGAGCTACTCTGGGGACGGATGCCAGGGGAAATATCACCCGCCTGGATAACTGCTTTGCGGCCATGCCGGACCGGATGCAGAAAGTACAGGACACACTGGACAATCTGTATCAGCAGCAGGCGGCGGCAAAGGAAGAATCCGGAAAACCTTTCCCGCAGGAAGAGGAACTCAAGGAAAAGAGCGCCAGACTCGCAGAGCTTGACGCAGCCCTGAATATGGATGAGCGGGATGTGCCGGTTGCCGGAGAGGATCTTTCTGACGTAGCGGAAGTCGCAGAGACCAAAGCTGATTACGGGAAGCCCTCGGTGCTGGCGCAGCTGAAAGAAAAGATGGAGCAGGCCGCCGGAGAGCCTCATCACAACAGGCCCAGAGAGGCGGTGGCGCTGTGACAGAGAAAAGAGATGAGATCCTGATCCTCCGGGTATCCCCTTCCGACAAGGAACGAATCCGGATGAAAATGGAGGAACTTGGCATTTCGAACATGAGCGCCTATATCCGAAAGATGGCACTGGACGGATACTGCGTGAACCTGGATCTTACCGATGTGAAGGAACTGGTTCACCTGCTCCGCCAGTGCAGCAATAACCTGAACCAGTATGCGAAAAAAGCGCATCAGACCGGGAGCATTTACGAAGAAGATGTCCGGGACCTGAAAGAGAGATTTGATGAGTTCTGGAGAATCGGGAAAGAGCTGTTGACAAGGCTCTCCACGATCTGGTGACCGGTGGCGACATCGTTGCCGGTTTCACCATGTAAGACTACAATGAAGCCAGAAGGAGGAAACGGCGATGAGAGTGATACGGAAATTTGCAAAAATCATGATACTTCCCCTGATGCTGCTGATCGGCATCCTGCACTTTGTACTGAATACGGCAACGAAGCTTTCCAGCTATCTGATCGGGCCGCTGATGCTCCTGATCTTCGGATGCGGCGTCTACACGGTTGTGAAACAGCTTTGGAGCCAGACCTTTCTCCTTGCACTGATGGAGGGAGCCTGCTTTCTGGTCCTGTTCGGTGCGAGCTTTGTGATCGTCACACTGGAAAGCTGGAATCGCCATCTGGCAGTGTTCCTGCACTCCTGAAAACTGAGAAGAGAAGCAAATGATATACCGGCGGTTCTGTGGAGATCTTTTCTGCAGGGCTGCCGGCCTTTTTTATAAACGAGAAAGGGCGGTGAGAGGATGGCGGCGACCAGGCTGATCGCAATGCATGTGAATAAAGGGAAGACGCTGGCGCAGTGTCTGGAGGCCAGGACGGATTACGCGCAGAATCCGGAGAAGACGGAAAAAGGAAATCTGGTCACTGCCTATGAATGCGATCCCATGACCTGTGACGAAGAGTTCCTGCTTTCCAAACGGCAGTACCGGCAGTTTACAGGACGGGATCAGAGGGGTGATGTGATTGCCTATCAGATCCGGCAGTCCTTCAAACCCGGAGAGATCACCGCCGAGGAAGCAAACCGTGTCGGCTATGAACTGGCTCTGGCATTTACCAAAGGCAGACACGCCTTCATCGTTGCTACGCATACCGACCGGGCCCATATTCATAATCATATCATTTTCAATTCCACTTCCCTGGACTGCAGGAGGAAGTTCCGGGATTTCCATCGTTCCAATATGGCCCTGCAGAAGGTCAGCGACCGGATCTGCCTGGAGCACGGAGTGTCCGTCATTGAACCGAAGTCGTACCATGAGCGGGTGAAGCGGACAGATTATCCGAAGCGGCCAAAACTGCGAGATCATATCTGCGACGAGATCGACAGGATCCTCTCCGGAAAGCCGAAGGACTTTGAAGATTTCCTCCATCGGCTGGAGCTGGCGGGGTATGAGATCAAGCGGGGAAAACAGATTTCAGTAAAGGGAGCCGGACAGAAACGGTTCATCCGGCTGCGGTCTCTGGGAGAAGGGTATACGGAAAACGATATTCGTGACCGGATTGCCGGGAGGGTGATCCATACCAGAAGCCGGAGCAGTCAGGCTCATGAGAAGCCCCGCTTCAATCTGCTGATCGACATCCAGCAGCGGATGCAGCAGGGGAAGGGAGCCGGTTATGAACGCTGGGCGAAGGTTTATAACCTGAAGCAGATGTCGGAGACCTTCCTGTTTATGCGGGAGAAGCACATCGAGAGTTTTGAAGATCTGTATGAGAAGACCGATGCGGCTGTTGTTCGTTTCAATGACTTAAGCAGCAGGATCAAAGCAGCGGAATCGCAGATGGCCGCGAACCTGGCCCTGCAGAAACACATCCAGAACTATGCAAAGACCAGGGATGTTTACGAAGCTTACCGGAAGTCCGGCTACAGCAAAAAGTTCTTTGAAGAGCATCGGGCAGAGATCACGCTTCACAAGGCAGCGAAGGAAGCTTTCAATGCAGCCGGGGGAACCAAGCTGCCAACAATCAAA
Source organism: uncultured Lachnospiraceae bacterium (assembly GCA_946411695.1). Classification (GTDB taxonomy): domain Bacteria; phylum Bacillota; class Clostridia; order Lachnospirales; family Lachnospiraceae; genus CAG-791. Next base: position 7,953 of record CAMKEX010000057.1, on the reverse strand, counting down.
GAGCTCCGGCAGGAATACGCGCAGCTGATCGTTCAGAAAAAGGAAGCCTACAAAGGCTACCGGGAAGCAAAACGGGAAATGCAGGAGCTGCTGAAGGCCAGACAGAACGTGGAGCAGTTCTACGGAGATGACCTGAAGAAAGAACGGGAAGCTGCCAGACAGCAGAGGAAAGAATTGTAACAGTAGTGATGAGAAGGGCAGGGCAGAAATGGATGGATTCCGGATCTGCCTTGCCCTGCTTTTTTATTATATGTGATTGTGATCAGCGGAGTGAAACGACGCTCAGCCTGACAACGAAGTTGGCAATCATACGGGGATTGGGGATGTCCCCAACAAGCCGGTTTCGCAAATCTGGCCGGAGGCCTAGTTTGGCGGAACAGAGCATCTGTATATACAGATGCCCAGCTTGCGACTTTCTTTGAGACTATGAACTGTGAAACCATCTGTGTGCTGTTGCGAAAACATAGTGATCTTTGTATAATTGTATACGAAGCTGGAGCCATTGCTATCCATTCACACGAAAGAACATCAAATCCATTTCATCCATCAACGACCAATCGGATCGTCACCAAAAGGAATAGAAAACAGGAATACTATATTGAAACGGCGGTCTCTATGTCCCCTGACAGGCGACCATAGAGATTACTCTTGCTGCTATGATGGATATCGGATAGAAGATAAAGTCGGCATATCTTGCAAATTGCCGACAGGAGATGCATATTTTGACGAAAGAGATGGTGATTGGGTATGGCGGGAAATCATGATGAAATCAGCTTCCGTGACATGGATCAGAAGTTTCTTCTGGTCAAGGATATCGATATGAAAACCAGGATGGTGATTGAAAAATCCGGATTTCATATTCGACAGGACGACAATGCGATGCTGTTGTTCGGTTACATTGACCAGCAGGCCGGACTGAGCTTTGAGTTGCTGTGCGCGGCTTGTGTTTTTGATGACGGAGAAGTATCCCTGGAGCCTGCCAGCAAAACGACCTCTTTCAAGTTTCGGTATGGTTCGTTTCAGGGAGATATGGTTCCGTTCAACAACCTGAGTCAACTGATTCCATTTCATGATCGGGTTCAGATGATAAAGAATGGTTATGGAGCTCCGGAACCTGTACTTGCCATCAGAGGCATCCGGGAACTGGATCCTTCCAGAGCGCCGGGGTACCCGGACGATGTTGTAGTCTTCTTCATAAAAGAAGGATATCGGAATGAGGGGATCTGGTGCAGAACCGTTGGAGCAGATCCGGAGCGGCATTTAATTCAGATGCAGATGTTGAATGAACCGAACGCTCCTTTTGGAAAACATATGGGAGACATTGTGGATGTAACACTAATTCAGATGGATAGCGGTGAGCTTAAAGCGGCAGCTGTGTTGTGAGGTACATATGGATAAGCAGCAGAGAATTGAAGAAGTCGGAAAATATATAGAAAAATACTATATCCCCGGCTATGACGATATTGTAGTGGATGATGAAGAGGTCAAAGGTTTCTTTGATAAGATTACGGAATTCCTTTCCGGTAAGAAAGAACGGGAAAAGGAATCAGCTCCTACGGTAGAAGTTCCCAAAGAGCAGGAAAATGTGTCGGACGCATCTGCACCGCCGGAGTTCGATATTACTACAGCGAAGAAGCGGAAGATCAGTCGGCCCATGAGTGAGATGACGGTCAGCAATCGTAAGATAGACGATCTGATGTCTCAGATGGACGAAACTTTCAGCCAGCGCCTGCTCCGGATGATCAAGGAAAGAAAAATGTCTGAATCCGAAGCTTACAAAAAAGCATTTGTGGATCGGCGGCATTTTGCGAAAATTAAAAAGGACGAGTATTATGCTCCCAGCAAAAAGACGGTTCTCGCATTTGCTATAGCGCTGGAACTGACCCTGGATGAAACGAAGGACTTGCTTCGGTCTGCCGGATATGCGCTGTCCCGCAGTTCCAAATTCGATATCATTGTGGTTTATTTCCTGGAAAATCGGAATTACAACATGTTTGATATCAACGAAGTACTTTACGAGTACGATCAGCCAATCTTCGAATAATAAAAAATGGGCATGTCGCCTGCTATGCGACCAACTCATGTCAATGAAATTCTATAATGAGACCATCAGTGATACTTGCCTATCCGATGCAGACGCATCTGAAGAATCCGTATCAAGAGCGAGTCAGGAGGTACTCATTATGAATGGAAATATGACTGAGTTGGTTTTTATTTTGGATCGAAGCGGTTCCATGAGCGGCCTTGAGGATGACACCATCGGTGGCTTCAATGGAATGCTGAAGAAGCAGAAAGAAGAAAGCGATAACATCAATGTAACAACGGTTCTCTTTGACGACAAGGTGGACATTATTCATGACAGGTTCCCTATCTCTATTGTGCAGCCTCTTACGGATAAAGATTATTATGTCCGGGGATGCACAGCACTGCTGGATAAGATTTACCTCATGGGTGAGGATGCGCCAAAGGATGTAACGGCAGCGTTGCAATATCTGAATGCCTCCACTGATCAGGGAAACCAATATGCACAGTACACCCTCGGAAAGCTGTATCTGATGGGAAAGGATGTTCAAAAGGATAAGGAAACTGCCATTCGGTGGTTTACCCTTTCGGCGGCTCAGGGCAATGTTTACGCTCAGTTTTTCCTTGACCACATGGACAGCTTTAAAGACCCTTCCGTCCTGCTGGCGGGTACAAGGCTTTTACATCATATGAGTCGTATATTTGCCGACAACGCTCCACCGCAAGGACCGTCTATCCCGCAGATCGACCGCAAACGGCGGCTCAAACTCAGTGAGAAAAAGCGGGCGGCAGGTCACGCCAGAGGTGATCATGAGCAGAGCATGTCGCTATAACGATTGGAGGATATCATGAAAAAGCAGAAACAAAAAATCAATCAGCAGCCAAGCAAAAATAGAATGAACCAGAAACAGCACCGGGTAGAAAAACGCCCGGTGCTGTTTCATAGAATCGGCTGCCGCAACAAATAGGAGGTGTTCCCATGGGTGCATATATTCACTTTACGGATGACCAAAAATACCGGGCCAACAATGTAGACCTTGTGGATTTTCTCCAAAGACAAGGTGAAAAGCTTCTTCCCAGCGGCCGTGAAAAGCGATTGGACTCTGACCGTAGTATCACTGTCCGGGGCAACCGGTGGTATGATCATTCTGCGGAAAGCGGCGGGTTTGCCATTGACTTCTTGCGGCAGTTCTATGGGCTGTCATATCCTGAAGCCGTGACCACGCTGCTGGGCGGTGAGCAGGGTGAAATCTACAGACCGGCCAAGGCAAAGAAAGAGGAATCCAAAAAGCCTTTTGCACTTCCGCCGGCTCATACGGATATGCGGCGTGTCTATGCCTATTTAGTTAAAACCCGTCTCATCGATCGGGAGGTGGTGAGTTTTTTTGCAAAACAGAAGCTGCTGTATGAATCCTGCGAGAAATCCAAGGACGGTACTAAGAAGTACCACAATGGAGTCTTTGTAGGTGTGGACGAAAAGGGCGTTGCCAGGCACGCTCATAAGAGAGGGCTTTATACCGAAGGGGTCAGCTTCAAGGGAAATGTGGATGGCTGCGATCCTCGTTATAGCTTTCACTGGATTGGTCAAAGCGATGTGCTGTATGTTTTTGAAGCTCCGGTGGATATGCTCTCATACATCACGCTCTACCCAAGAGAGTGGAAGCAACACAGTTATGTAGCGCTCTGCGGTGTCGGAGGACAGGCAATGCTGTGGATGCTGGAACAATATACGCAACTCCAACAGATTTCCCTCTGTTTGGATAATGATGAGGCCGGGCATAAGGCAAGCGAACGGCTGGAAACTCAGCTTTCCGAAAAAGGATATGCATCGGAGCGGATTCTATCACAGGGCAAGGACTGGAATGACGATTTGACAGAGGCACGTCAAATGCAGGGCGGTTTTGAAATGAAGATGGCATAGGAAAAAGGTGGAGCGGTCATTTTTTCGACTGTTCCACCTTTCTAAAAAACTTTATTTATCCATATTAAAGGGATACCCGTTATAACAATTGAATAAGGGTTTTTACGGAAATAGGTCGATCTTTCCACGCTTACTATAATCGTACCTTGAATCTTTTGCAGCATTTCGTATGCCCATACCAATACACCTTCCATATCTGATAGCATCCGGACCATGTAAGTTAGCGTAAAAGGTATAACCCATTTGAGCATCTTTATTCCATGAATTCCATAATCCTGAGCTTAAAACCATATTTTCTGAATACAGTGGCAATATCATCGACATATAAAATTTAATTTTATCCACGGAAGATGTTGTAAGTTGATTAAATAGTCCTTGATAAATATCCTTCTCTTTTTCTAAGCAGCTTAATAATATGTAGGACTGAGTTGATTCTGGGAACGCAGTTACAGCAAGACGATGCATTACTCCCTTTAGTGTATGTCGAATTTTCTTTCCATTCAAATCATAGTCTGGGGCAATATATGCATAATTTGCAAATCTAATCTGCTCTGGAATTTTAATAACACAGGTTACTACACCGCTATAAGTATTCGCCATAATTTCTTTATCAAAATGATATTTAATTGGGTCAAACTCTTGCATTTTTAATTGAAGCATCCTGTACATTCCTACCATCGTAAAGGATTTGAAGGCTACAGGATTCTTTTCAAAACATTTTTTAAAGATATTTATAGCAGTAGACTGCTTATAGTATTCGAAAATGAATGACTTATAAGCATACACAAACTTCATCACTTCATTAGATTCATCGAAGTCTGGTTCCCCTTTTTCAATTGCGGCAAATACAGTGTTGTCATGTAAATCACAAAAACAAGTTTCAGTAGTTGCGTCATTAGCACTGGTTCTACTCATTTCAACGATAACGGCTGGATCACCCTTTTTCATAGGAATAATTAAAGGCTGTTTCTTTGAGTTCATCATATATACATGACGTTCATTTCCAGCAAGAAGCGAAATAATTTTATTGTTTTGTAATGCGTGAGCCTCTTTTATTTTACCCTTACATTGGGCTTGGTCAGGGTGCATACAGCATCTTTTCATTGACTTTCGCATCATTTCCATGACTTGAACTTCTGGCGGCTTTTTGGATGTTTGCGATATTGACATCACTTTGTTTTTACAGCAATCTTTATGTTTCATACCGCTACCGCATGGACAAGGTTCACCGTCTAAAATTCTTATATATTTTAATGGATTCATTTCTTTACCACTTTCATTCGGACTATATATTCTTATTTATGCAACACTTTGTTTTAGAATACCACAAAATATGCCAAATCGAAAGGAGAACCCTATGTCATCTCAAATCTATATGCTGATTGCCGTAGCCGCCGTGATGTTTTGTGTCATCGGCGGCCTCTCTCTTTTAGCACACTATTATACGCTCAGCGGAATCAAATCCCGCACAGTAGGTGACGGTCAGCATGGTACCGCACGTTTTTCCACCAAGCGGGAAATCAAAAATATCTATAAACACATCCCATTCCGGCCTGAGCTTTGGCGACGGGGACAGTCCCTCCCTGCCACAGATGAGCAGGGAATCATCCTCGGCAGTACAGGAGCCAAGAACAAAGTGACGGCACTTGTGGATACCGATGATGTCCACTGCATGATGATTGGTGCCTCCGGCGTAGGTAAGACGGCATTCTTCTTATACCCCAATCTGGAATATGCCTGCGCCTCGGGTATGAGCTTTTTGACCACCGACACCAAGGGTGATCTTTATCGCAATTATGGTGCCATTGCCCGTGATTATTACGGCTACCGTGTGGCGGTCATCGATCTTCGTAACCCCACCCGCTCAGACGGCAACAATATGCTCCATCTGGTCAACACCTACATGGATCAGTACCTTGCTGATGAAAACAACCTTGTATCAAAGGCAAAAGCGGAAAAGTACGTAAAGATTATCTCCAAAACCATCATCAATGCCAGCGGTGAGAATTATGGACAAAATCAGTTTTTCTATGATGCCGCCGAAGGACTCCTGTCCTCGGTGATTCTGCTGATTGCCGAATATCTGCCCCCCACTGAGGTGGATGGGAAAAAGGTGGACTGCCGTCATATCATCAGTGTGTTCAAACTGGTACAGGATTTATTATCACCCAGCAAAGTAAAAGGAAAAAGCCAATTCCAGCTCCTGATGGATAAACTGCCATCCGACCACAAGGCCCGCTGGTTTGCGGGAGCTGCCCTCAATTCCGCAGAGCAGGCCATGGCATCGGTGCTCTCCACCGTACTATCCCGTTTAAATGCCTTCCTTGACTCCGAGATGGAACAGATACTCTGCTTTGAAACAGCTATTGATGCGGAAAAGTTCTGTAATGAAAAATCCGCACTGTTCATTGTGCTTCCCGAAGAAGATCTAACTAAGTATTTTATGGTATCCCTTATGATCCAGCAGCTTTACCGTGAAATCCTTGCGGTGGCCGATGAAAACGGCGGCAAGCTAAAAAACCGTGTGATGTTTTACTGCGATGAGCTGGGAACGCTTCCGGCTATTGAATCGCTTGAATTAATTTTCAGTGCATCACGTTCACGCCGGCTTTCCATGGTGCCCATCATACAGTCCTTCGGTCAGCTCGAAAAAAACTATGGTAAAGAGGGTTCAGAGATCATCGTAGACAACTGCCAGGACACCATCTTCGGCGGCTTCGCTCCAAACAGTCAGACCGCAGAGGTGCTGAGTAAGGCGCTGGGTAGCCGCACCGTCATGAGCGGCAGCGTAAGCCGGGGGAAAAACGATCCCAGCCAATCCCTGCAGATGATGGAGCGCACCCTCATGACGCCGGATGAATTGAAGTCTATTCCCAAAGGCAGCTTTGTCGTTATGAAAACTGGCACCCATCCTATGAGGACAAAGCTGAGGCTGTTCCTTGATTGGGGCATTCGTTTTGGAGAGCCTTATACAGTGGAGGAAAAAGCACACCGGAAAGTGGTCTATGCCGATAAGAACACACTGGAAGAAAACATCGTCCGCAAGCACATGGCATGCATCATGGTGGATGAAGATACCGGAGAGATTTTAGAGTCGACAGCCGGGACAGGAACCCTTCATACCCCGGTAGCAGAATCCACTGAAAATGCTGTGCGCCGACGCACTGTACTCAAAACCTAAAGGGAGGGATATCCATGAGTTACTTCAACCATATCTACACTGCCTCGCCCGATGAGCTTCCCCACCGGGCGAGGACTGTTTATATATATCTGTGTGACCGTGCCGGAAAAAGTGCGGACTGCTGGCCTGCTGTAAAAACCATAGCCGCTGATTTGCAGCTCTCACGCAGCACTGTCAAGCGTGCACTGCATGATCTGGTCAAGGTGGGGCTTATTGAAAAAGAACCTCGCTATCGGGAGAATGGGAGTAATACCAGCAACAGGCTTATTTTAAGAAAATAACAGGCTGCAGCAAAGGGAAAAGTCGGATTTTCCGCCAAGGGGAAGAATTGTCTTTTTGCTGAACCCAGGTGCGGTTCACTGTGGACCCACCAGAACTTCCCACTCTAAGAAAGGCTTATTACAGAAAAAGAATACAGTATATTTTTTTATGTTTTAACGGTCAGTCAACTACGAAAGAACAATGACTTAACCTCTGGGCGATTATTCGAACTATTTGGAGTAAAAGCAAGTGCATATCCGCAAGATTAAAAGTGGAGACAGCCTTACCCTATTTTCTCTGTTTCTGAAGATATGCAATGTGCTTGAAACTCAAACAGATATGTGCAGGAAGATTTAGTGGATCAGAATTCGTTAATCACATATATAACTGCGAAGAGCGATGATAGTTGCAGACTTGTAGACAAAAAATTAGGTTTGCAACTTCATAAGGTTTAACTTGGGATAGGCAATAAAAAATCTTGACCGATTCGGTTTATTGTGTTATTATGGTATAAACCGAATTGGTTTATATAGTTTTGATGAGGAGGCAATGATATGGAAAAATTTTT
>CAMKEX010000056.1 GCA_946411695.1 uncultured Lachnospiraceae bacterium | reverse complement strand
TGTCGGGCTCTTTATGTGCAAATGCTGTCAAAACTCTCTCTTTGGATGTCATCATTGTTTCCCTCCCCTGGAATCTCCTGTTGACAAATTTTACATCTCTGTTTGCTTATATTCTAAATTAAATTTCCTATGCGGAAACGCTTTGTTCCGCCGTTTTCATTGCAGTTATGATACAATAAAAAAGTGCAATGCACACTTGCAATTGCTATCATCAAATATGCAAATCCTATCATATATCAGCACTTCTATGCGCGCAGGGGAGCCAAACGATAAAAAGGAGCAGCTATGCGGCAGATTCCGGAAGAATATGTAGTCAAAATGGAGCAGAATATTCTGGATGCGGAAGGCATCTTTGTACACACTCCCTCCGCATTTGCAAAAGATAACCTCTTTTATATCCGGCTGGAGGCCCTCTATACCTGCGGCCCGCGCTACGAGGTACGAAGGTCCGGTCTGGACTCTTTTCTCCTGTTTTTTATCAAAGAGGGCGAGCTGCTCTTCGAATATGAAGGGCACTCTTTTATCGCCCGGAAAAAAGATATCGTCATCCTGGACTGCATGCTGACGCACCGCTATCAGGCTCTGACCCGCACAGAATTCTACTGGTTTCACTTTGACGGGAGCGCCTCAAGAGCCTACTTCAACCACTTCCGCGACAATAAGGGGCTGCATTTCCGGGAACAGCGCAACATGGAGGAGAACTTTGTACTGATCCACGACCTCATGCGCAGCGGCTGTCCCGATGAAGGGATCCTGTCCGTTCATGTCCACCGCATCCTGGCCCTGCTCTTTTCCTCTGTGGGAAAAAGCATCGCGCCTTCCGACATCGTCGCCCTGGCAAAAGTCTATATGGATGAGCACTATATGGAAAAACTCTCCGCCGAGCAGATTGCGGAGGCTTCCAGGGTCAGTACCTCCCACCTCTTCCGCGTCTTCCGCAAGGAGACAGGCCTGACGCCATACGGCTATCTCACGAATGTGAGGATGGAACATGCCATGAAGCTGCTGCTCAACACCGCCTATTCCGTGGAAGAAATTGCAGAATACTGCGCTTTCTGCTCCTCTGCAAACTTCATCCGCGCCTTCCGGCAGAGCACCGGCGTCACGCCCCGCAGTTTCCGGAAGCTGATCAGCGGCATCACCTCCGCCGGTCCCTGAGTATATACCGGGTGTACTATGCGGGTTTTTCGTCATACACTTCTGCCGGTATCCTCATCATGTCCGCGATCATCTGCAAAGTCTGCGGATTCCTTTACATTTTCTCCAGATAATCCGTGGTCACACGTTCCCACTGGTATTTTTTCAGGTCGACACGGCCGTCGGGACAGGGAATCCCTTCCGCTTCCAGCAGCTCGATCTGCCGGTTCCCGCCCCCGAAGGCAAAGGCCTCCGAGACTTCCCCCTTTCGATTGACCACCCTGAAACAGGGGATTCCGTCAGGGTCAGGATTGACATGGAGCGCAAATCCCACGACCCTGGACCAGCGGCGGTTCCCCGCCAGCGCAGCAATCTGTCCGTAGGTCGCCACTTTGCCGGCAGGAATCTGCCGCACTACTGCGTAGATTTTTTCAAATGAATTTTCTTTCTTCTCTTTTCCGACGAGATAGGTTTTCATTTTACATTCCTCCGCACTTAAGGGTTTCGGCCTGTACGCATCGTTCTGTCTGTCCGGTTGCGATTGCCGGCAAATCGTCTTATACTTTATTGTGTCAACAAGTGAAAGGAATTACTGACCGATGATTATAAAACGAGACATCAAATTCACACCTTCCAATGCAACCAGGCAGCTGCACATCTATCTTCCCGAGAGCTATTCACAGGGGCATGAACTGTACCCTGTCATGTATTTTTTCGACGGGCATAATCTGTTCAACGATGAAGATGCCACCTTCGGCAAGAGCTGGGGACTGAAGGATTTCCTGGAAAACTGGAGCAAGGATATCATTATTGTCGGCATTGAATGCGGACATGTCGGAAACGAGCGGCTCCGGGAATACTGTCCCTATACCTTCCACGGAAATTTCTGGGGCGGAACGCTGAAGGGGACCGGACACAAGACCCTGCAGTGGATGGTCTCCGAGCTCAAACCGGTCATCGACAGTGACTATCGCACCTGGCCCCATCGCGAGGCCACCGGCATCGGCGGCTCGAGCATGGGCGGTCTGATGGCACTTTACGGAGCCGTCTGCTTCAATGACTGGTTTTCCAAGGCCGCCTGCGTCTCCAGCACCATTTCTCCCTGCATGGCTCCTCTGCGCAGGGATATAAAAAAGGCGGATATCCAGGAGGACACCCGCATTTATCTGTCTTTCGGAACAGAAGAGGCATTCCGTCCTCACCCCACAGATCCTTTGAAGAGCCGTACTGCTCTCCAGAATCTGACCATCCAGCAGGACCTGCAGAGGCACGGCGCCGCAACAGATTTCTTCTGTCAGATCGGCGGAGGGCACAATGAAGCGAGCTGGGAAAAACAGGTCCCGCGTTTCATGAACTTCCTCTGGATGTAATGTAAGACTCGCTCACATATACTCTGCGCCTTTGCGGGCAAAACCGCAAAGGCGCTTTTTCTTGTCTTGCTATATTTCTTTCTTACGGTGAAAGGCCGGTCCTATGCCAGGAAAATGCTCCACAGGAAAATGGTCGGAATGGAACAAAGGGTGGAAAGGATGACCATGCGTGTCGCAAAGTCCGGCGAGCACTCATATTTGGATGCCAGCATGCTGGTCGTCGCTCCAGCGGGCATGGCGGCCAGAAGAACACTTAAGTTTACCGTAAAGCTGCTGAGGATCTTCGCGCGTACCAGCGGCAGCAGGACGATCCAGATCAGAAGAGGGATCAGCACAAGGCGCTCGACTGTATAGCGGGCCACGGTTTTGTCCGCCAGATTTTTGAGATCAATGTCCGAGAGGATCATGCCGATGACCAGCATGGACAGGGCAGTGTTGCAGCGGCCGAGTGTCTGCAGCAGAGACAGCAGGGGTTCCGGGAAGATCCACCCCTGCACCATCATGAAAAGTCCGATCGCGCAGGCCAGAACACAGGGATGCGTGACAACCTTTTTTGCCGTTCCCTTTAAATCGTGCTCCCCGCTGAAGATGGCAATTCCCGCGGACCACATCATCACGCGGACGGGGATCAGATACACGCTTGCAAACATCAGGCCTACAGAGCCGAAGACGCCCTCAGCGATCGGGTTTCCGAGAAAGCCTGCATTGGAGCAGATGATTCCATAGGCCAGACACTTTTTGTGCTCCTCGGTCTCTCCGGGATAGGCTATGCGCCCGTATAGTACACAGAAGACCTGTATGCCTGCCGAGATCAGGAAGACCATCAGACACTGGCGCATGGTTCCTTCCGCAAACTCCTGGGAAAAAGAAGTCAGGATGTTACAGGGAAGAACAATATTGAGCACAAGGTCTGTGATATTCTTCTGTCCTTCCCGGCTCACCATACCTTTCCGGCGTGTAAAAAAGCCGACACCTATAAGTGCGAAAATAGTAAACTGCAGCTTCAGCAGCGCAACCATCTGCGCTTCCTTTCTCCCCCCGAGAAATCCTTCTGTTTATGCGCAAAAATAAATGTCATACCAGACAAGGAAAGTATAGATCGTCCAGATTTTGCGCCACAGATCCGAGTTTCCGCCGACGTATTCGTCGTAAATCGCCTGCAGTTCTTCAATCCGGAAGAATTTTGCAGCGCTCTGGCCGGTGAGCTTTGCGCGGACATCCGCGTTGTAGCGCTCATCCGCAAGCCAGATACGGATGGGGACGATAAATCCGAGTTTTTTGCGGAAAGCAATCTCTTCGGGCAGAACCTTCGCGGCCGCAGTGCGGAAAGCCACCTTGTTCTGCTCTTCATTGACTTTGAAGCGGGAGGGCATCCTGGCCGCGATGTCAAAGATACGGCGGTCTGTAAGAGGCATGCGGATCTCAAGTCCCGCAGCCGTACTCATTTTATCCACGTTGAGATAGATATCGCCTTCAAGCCAGATCTGAATATCCACATTGGACATTTTTGCAAGCGGATCAAGATCTTCCGTCTCTGCATAGATATCCTTGACGAGGTTGATGGGGAGATTCTCCGGGTTATAGCGCAGAAGGATCCTCTCCTTTTCATCCTCTTTCATGATGTTGGTGTTGCCCACATAGAAGTTTTTGAGATTATCGCCGTAACGGGGCGCATTGCGGTACATGTTGTAGCCGCCGAAAAACTCATCCGACCCCTCACCGGAATAGCAGAGCTTTGTGTTCTTTGCCGTTGCCAGACAGCCGAGGGTAAAGGCAATGGCAGACGCATCGCCCAGAGGCTGCTCCATGTTCTCCATCACATAGGGAACGATGGCAAAGTACTCCTCCGGAGTGATACGGCAGCGGGAGAAGCCGCGTCCCAGAAGATCAGCGGTCTGCTTTGCCAGACCGGACTCATCAAATCTGGCCTCATCGTATCCGCAGGAATCCGTCATCTTCGCATCCGACATGGCAAGGACATAGGAAGAATCCACGCCGCCCGAAAGGAAGGAATCCGCCTGTTCGTCCGGATCCTTTACCTCTGTCATGATCTGCTGCAGTGTCGTGTGGATCTCATTGGCCCAGTCTTCAAGTTCCAGGCTTTCATCCGGCCTGAATTCAGGGGTGAAATAGCGGGTGATAACAGGGCTCTCCCCCTTCTTCCACACCAGGTACCGTCCCGGCATGAGCTTTTTAATGCCCTTGAAGAAGGTATCCTCTCCGGCGACATAGGTCAGGCTCAGATAGATCTGCAGCATGTCTTCGTTCAGTTCCCTGTGATAGGCCGGATTTCCCAGGATATCGCGGATCATTGTTCCGAAGAGGAACTCTCCGTCCTCTGTAAGGCAATAGTAGAAAGGCTTTGTGCCGAAGGGATCGCGCATGCAGAACAGTTCCTGCCTGTCCTCATCCCAGATCGCGAACGCAAACATCCCGTGAAGATGCAGGCCCATTTCCGGTCCCCATTTTTCATAGGCACACTGCAGGATCGCCTGCTCCCGTTCCTCTCTGGACAGTGCCTCCGCTCCCTCGATTCCGAGTTCCGCGCACATCGCTCTCCAGTTCCTGATATGACCTCTGTATGTCCTGATTTGTGTCATTTTCCATCCTTTTATTCAAAATATACTGCTGTTTTCCAAAACGGATCGCAGCACACACAGTCTCCTGCCTGCAATACACGGGCGCAAGATCTGTGCTGCGCTTTCGGAAGTTTCGATTTATGCCATCTCTTTTACGATTGCTTCCAGTTCCTCGTCAGATGCCTTTCCGGGCTTCCAGAGCATGTGCTGTCCGTCTCCTTTGTAGCGGGGAATTACATGAAGGTGGAAATGAGGGACTGTCTGTCCGGCTGCCTCTTCGTTATTCTGGATGAGATTGGCGCCGTCCGTGTGGAGACGTTCTTTCATACGGGAAGCCATCTGCTTTCCGATTTTGAAGGCTCCTGCCGCCCAGTCTTCCGGGATCTCATAGATATTGGCAAAGTGCTCTTTGGGAAGCACAAGGGCATGTCCCCTGGTTGCAGGACCAAGATCCAGGATCACACGATATTTCTCATCTTCATATAATGTTCTGGAAGGAATCTCACCGTTGGCAATCTTACAGAAAATGCAATTACTGTCTTTCATCTCTACCTCCTGCTTTTCGTATATAAAAGACTCTTCTCATGCAAATACAAAAGCATCCCGTGAACACTGCACGGGCATTTCGGCCGGAATTCACAGCACTTAGAGGAAGTGTTTTTCTCCGGTCCGCACTAGATAATCTTATCATTGTGAAAAAAACGCGTCAATGATGCATTGCCTCCCTGACCGGGATACGTCCGGGACACTCTCAGGAGCAGCTGCTGTGCCCTCATAAGAAGGTGATGGCAGCCTGCAGCCCCGTCTTCAGCGGTAGATAAATTCCATCCTTCCCAGGCGCAGATGGTCTCCCTGCTGCAGGGCGCGGCTCTCGTTGGGCCGCAGCCGTTCTCCGTTCAGCCAGGTTCCGTTTGTGCTGTTGAGGTCGCGGACAGAAATGATCCCGTCTCCTTCCACTGCGAAACGGGCATGCATGCGGCTCACGCTGCTGTCATCGAGGACCTGGTCCACATAGTCCCGCATCTTTCCGACAACACAGGGAAGCTTTGCAAGGCTGATCTGCTCTCCTCTGCAGGTGCCGGTCCCGTAGAGTCCGGCTGCCGGCCTTGTATCCGGCCCCAGCAGGCATGTCTCCCCCGGAGCAGGCCCGGGACGATAGGACGCAGTAGAAAAACCCGGGGTTTCCCAGGGCTCGGGCTCTTTATATATGATCGTCTCTGCAGTCTCCGGAATCTGCTCTGTCTGCTTTTTCCTTCCCCGCAGCAGCTGCACGATCAGCAGGATCACACCGGCCGCCGTCAGCACCCCGCCGAAGGCGCGGGTCAGGAGAATACAGCTCTCCTGCAGTTTCACAAATCTGTCTGCAAGCAGAAGCAATATGCCCGCTGCCGCCAGAACAGCTGCAGCAATCAGAATGGGGCCCCTTCCGCCTTCAGACCTCCTGCCTCCCGGGCTCTCCTCCGGGAGTTCCGTATATTCTTCTCTGAAAACAGCTTCCTGTCTGTTGACCCCGGGCGCGAAAATCTCCTGTTCCCGGCTCCTTTCATACACAGATCCCTGTTCACAGGCAAAGGATTCCGGTTTTTTCTCACTCTCTTCGTCCATCTGCAGGCCCAGATCCGCAAGTTCCTTTGCCCGAAGTCTGAACCCCGGCCTCTCCGCCATCATGCACAGCCTGTAGATCAGCGCCGCAGCCTGTTTGTCACGGCCGTCCACTCTGTCCGCAAGAAAAGTAAAGAGAGATTGCGGGCCGGTCTTCTGCTCTTCTCCGGGATAGTAGACAAAGCTGCATGTCTGCTCCATGAAATCCAGATAAATACATGCCGGATCCAGGATCAGATGAGATGTGTCCAGCAGATACTCCGTGAGAGTTTCCTCCACATTGACCAGATCCTTCAGAATCCGGTTCAGGTCTTCGCTGCGGACCGGTCTTCTGTCGTAGAGGTCCGTCAGGCTCTGCCTGGAAGAGATGTCATAATACAGATATTCTCTGCTGTCGATCGACCGTCCGCTGCAGCTCAGAAGACCCTTGATCCGGTTTGCCGCCAGCATCTTGTACTGATAGTTTTCCTTCAGCCCGGGAGGGCATTCCAGAACCATGTAGTTGTGCGCAGCATCGCTGTAAAAAGAAATCTTTCTGTCCTCGTCCATTGTCTGTGCCTCCTGTATTCGGTGTTCCCTTCCGCTTCGCGTCAATACTCCTCTCCGCCGGTCTTTTTTACCGTCGCTGCCAGATTCATGATCCTGCGGACGCGGCGGTAGTCCTTTGGCGGATCTGTTTTGCGGGCCTTCTCCTCAACTCCCAGCATCCAGTGTCTTTCCTTCTCAAATAAATCCAGACCGAAAAGAGGAGGCTCCATAACCGCATTTACTTTTACACAGATCTTTCTGCCTCCCGACATCCCTGCTTCCATCCTCGAGAGCATGAACAGCTTGTGTCCGAGCTGTTCTCCTGCCGCCGCTTTTCCGGCACGGTCCGCCCCTCCTTTCTCTATGCTCTGCCGGTAGCTCAGGACATAGCAGTCCTGGGCCATCACGCATCTGTCATACAGATAAAAAGAGAGATAAATGATCATCACGAAAATACACAAAACAACAGGGACAAGCAGGGCGGCCTCCACCGTAAAATACGCCTCTGCTTCCCTTCCCTGCTTCCTCTTTTCCGAGTACAGAAACATCCTTTCTCCTCCTCACCAGTTGATTCCTGACAGCCGGGCTGCCAGAATGAGAGCCCAGGACGTTGCTGCAAAAGCCAGAAAAGGCATATGCGTCCTGCGTCCCGCCTTCCGTAAAAACATGAGCAGGACTCCGACGGCAGAGGCGAGAATCAGCGCGCCCATCAGGACTGCCCAGGTCATCCATGTTCCCAGCAGTGTTCCCAACACAAGAAAACAGATTCCGTCTCCGACCCCTGCAGCACCCCCGGAAAACAGGGCCAGCGCCAGAAGCAGAATGCCCGGCACAAGTCCGGCGAGAGAAGTCAGGATATCCAGCTGTCCGCCGGCCAGGGCTGCCCCGTCCAGGACCAGTGCCGCACCTCCCGCAAAGACAGACACCCTGATGTCGATCGTCTGCCTTTTGAGATCCTGCGCAGCACAGATCACAAGATACCCTGTACAGAGAGCTTCCCGCAGCATTTCTCCTTCTTTCAAAAAACAACTGACTGCCGGCATTGTCGCCTCTCCCTCCAATCCTCTCTATGTCATAACAGGAGCCCTGCCCGTGAATTGTTCCGTCTCTGCTTTTCCCTTTTGAACTAAATCAGGTTTCTGATTTTTTATTCATGCCAAAGCACATTTCTTCTTTTTTATGGATTCGGAGGATCTGATAGCTTTTGGTACAGGTGTTTCTGCACGCATTCTATGCACGCAGTCAAATTCCACAATTGTCCCCGCCTTCCTCTTTTTATCCACAATCACTCCCTTTTTCAGGAATCAGGCGCCTTTTTGCGGTGATTAATCCACTTTATCCACAGACTTATCCACATTTTTCGCTTTTTTGATCCGGTTTTTCCACAAACGGTATGATGCAGTGAATGTATTTTCATCGGCGATTGGCCCGCCCGCAAAAACAGGATTCTTCATCATTTTGAATTTGTCTGCCGCATCAGCACAAAGTTGATATGCTCAGTGAGCATGGCCGCATTTGGGGCATGGCCGCAGATGAGAGGAAGCTTCTTCCGTCGTCTCCTCGTGGGTCGTGCGCTGCAGGCGGGTACAGCTGCGGGAGCTGTGATAGCGGTTTCCGTCCGGCGTGACATAGACCCTGCCCTTTTTGGAGGGATGGCAATATTCACACGGATGATAGATGCTGCCGTCATTTGCGCGCAGGTGATCGAGGTCTGAGGCGTCCACTTCCTGAACGCGGGGATTGAGATAGACGCAATTGGGATCTGTGTGGTAAACCACACCGTTCTCGGCCACATATACGCGCCCCTCCTGCCCTGCGCTCTCTCCGTCCTCTCCTCCCTCTCCCGTGCCGCTGCCGTTCCGATAGCCTGTCCAGGCATGGGCGTAATAGGCAGTGCTGATCTTAAAATCAGGACCGCTCAGAATCGGGATAAAGGGTCTTGTCCGGTAGTCTGCCCGAATCTCCACAATATCATTTCCGGATAAAATCTTTGACCGGACACAGGAGATTCCTCCGCTTCCCCCGCGGAGGCAGGTGCTGTTCATGTAGCTGCTGCCCAGCTGCTTTCGAATGCTGCCGGTCACGAAAGCCAGGGAAAAGATGTCTCCTGCCGCCCGGGGGATCTCCGGTCCGCCCTCGGCAGACGCATCTGTGTTTTCCCCTTCTCCGCCCCCTGCGGCGTATTCCCTGTACCAGGCATATTCGCAGATCTGATCCCCGGTCTGCTGGAGTGCTGCTGTGACGCGGCTCTGCAGGCGGATCACATCCAGAAGAAAAATGATATTGAAGATGCAGAACAGAAAAAGCGGGAGGACCAGCGCCGCTTCAACGGTCATACTGGCCTGAAAAAAGGCGGTGCCCTGCTGCCTGCCGCTGCGGCTGATCTTTTTGCTGTTTTCTGCCCGGAGAGACTTTTTGATCATATTCAGCCACCTCATAAGGCCGTGTGTCAGAACCGAAAGTTCTTCCTCTTTCCGGCCTTTTTGTCCCGGCACCGCCTTTCCTGCCTTTTTTGTTCTTCCTTTTCCCGGGCTTCAACGTCAGTTGTAACCCTCACATTTTTTCAGGACAAATTCATATCCGTAACGGCTCTTTACCGCTGCCGTCATGGAAAAGGCATCCAGGCACCAGTCCATTCGGAAGCCTGCATTCCCATCCGTCAGTCGGATATCCATTTCCATGATGTCCATTGTCCGCAGGCTCTTGACAGAGCTCCCCTGCAGATAGAGCAGGGCCTGCAGATACTCTGTATACAAAAGTCCTTCCTCCGATCCCTTTCCCCGGACTGCCGTCTCCGGCGTCAGGATTCCCAAAAGAGAAGTCTGCCAGGTTTCGGAGGACTTCATGAGCGGCACCCTCCCTCCGTCAAAGAGGGTCCGCAGATCCCGGACCGATTCCAGATATGCCCAGGCAAATAAAAGGACGATCTTGATGGCATCCTTCAGTTCCGGATTGAACAGGACAAAAGAGACGATTGCCGCCAGAAACTCTGCCTCCCCCATGCGGGACCGGTCCGTAAAGAGATAGGCACAATTGGCCGCTTCCCTGATCAGAAGCAGTCTTTCTGCCACTTTCTCGAGACTGTCCTGATCCGATGCTCCGCCTGTCAGGATATATTCCGTCTGGTACTTCAGCCTCCCCTTCTCAAGGGGCTCCGTAAAGCATCCGCATTTTTCCGCGATATAGAGGTCGAAGAGGGCTTCATCAGCGCGGGGATAACCGTGTGAATTGACAGGCTGCAGGGCATCCCCGTAATGGATCTCCTGCGTCGATATCACGTCCTGATCCGCAATGGAGGCAGAGATTCCGGAAACATCCCCGAATACCTGGCGGAGGATGGGCAAAAGGCGGAAGTGTTCCATCTCGCGGATCCCTTTCTCCGCTGTGTTGTCTCCCTTTTCCTCTGCTTCCTGCCTCTCTTCGGCCGTATAGTTTTCTCTGGCTTCCTCTCTGGCCTGCTCCATTTGCTCGCGCAGGTTCTCTTTTGCCTGCCGGCGCTGCTCCTCCCAGACAGTTCCGTCCTCAAGCAGTCCCTGCCAGACATCCACATTTGTCAGGACCTCCGACAGGAGCAGACCGGCGGGATCGGCGGACATATAGGCATAGACCTGCTCCCGCAGGGCCTGCGCCCGGGCATCCGCAGCGAACCGCGCCCCATCCAGGGTCAGACTTTCCAGCTGCATTCCTGTAAAATCCGCTCCCCCGGATACAAGATTTTTCTCCATATAGGTCTGCAGATGTTGCCGCACCCGGTCCCCGGAGGCACTCCCGGTCCCGTAGGAGGCATCAACAAAATACAGGTCGTACTGCTTGAGAAGTTCCTGGTGAAATTCCCCCAGCACGGAGCGGACTGCGATGTTGCCCGCGATCTCTGTCTGCATGCGGACCGCATTTCTCCTTGCCCCTTCCACAAGTGTCAGGATCAGCGGCAGGAGCGCAGCCAGAGACAATGCCAGGAAGACGGTCAGATATCCGTCTGCATATTGAGAGAAAACCGTCTTCCTGCATCGATTCATGACCTTACCTCTTTAGCTGCTCTGCCTTTTTTCAACGTCCTCTGCATACCTGTGTATACATCCACAGATCTGCATTCACAGGTATGCGTGAATGAACTGTGTATCGGTAAACGGCGTATTCATTGCTCCGCACTTCGGCTTTCCGCAGCGCTCAGTGCCCGCACGCCGTCAGATCAGCAGGTTTCTGTTCCCTCCCCACCCGATGATCTGATTGCTGTCTGTGGTGATCTTCTTGAAAATCTTGGTCACCAGGTCATTGATCTGTTTTTTGAATACGATTACGAGGCCGATCAGGACAACGATGATCAATATGATCTCCACTGTTCCCATTCCGGACTCATCCTTCCAGAAATTGTGTATCGCCGCTCTCATTGTTTTCTCCTTCCCTGTCCTCATTTTTTGTGCCGGTTCACATGGAAAAGCTGAAATAGGCGGGGACAATGAT
The DNA here is from genome assembly GCA_946411695.1 of uncultured Lachnospiraceae bacterium. Lineage (GTDB taxonomy): Bacteria > Bacillota > Clostridia > Lachnospirales > Lachnospiraceae > CAG-791. The sequence continues at coordinate 8,272 of CAMKEX010000056.1, read as the reverse complement.
CATTAGCATAGTGATGCCCAGCATGATCATCATCGGAAGCAGGAGCCTGGTGCCCGCCTCTTCCCCCAGTTCCCTGACCAGGTTTTTGCGCTCTTCAAAGGAAGTCTCTGCCTCCTCCCGCAGGACCTGAAGAAGCGTATCATTCCCTCTTCGCAGGTTCTGTGCAAGCAGGGTGCAGAACTTCGTGTACTGTCTCAGACGGCACCTGCGTCCGAAGTGCATATAGGCATCCGCCTCCGGGACTCCGCTGTCCAGTTCATTGCAGACCAGGAGCACTTCTTCATAGAGCCAGCGGCCCGAGCCCTCTCCGATATTTCCTTTTCCCTTCCTGCTGCCGGCGGCAGCTTTCAGCCTGTATTCCTCCGCGCATTTGTAAAAAACATTGCGCACACTCATTCCGGCGCCCATATAAAGTACGAACTTGCTAGTCAGCTGAGGATAATCGATGGCCAGCTGGCGGTTCCGCTCCCGCGTCTTTTCATGCAGGCGGTAATCCGTCACGTACCAGACCAGAATGCAGATCACAAGTCCCAGGATCAGGACACCTGCGCTGACATCCTCGACCTTCTCGCGCCAGACAAGGGCAAGCCCCTCCGCGGAGTCAGGAAGCTTGAAAATCTTCCTGTCCGCACTTTCCTTCTCCGCTTCCAGAAGGGCAGTGCCGACCGCGTCCTGCAGCTTTTGCCGCTCGTCGCGCAGGGGGGCCCTCACCACAAAATCCATTTTTTTCTGAAAGCGGTATTCTCCGCAGGTCAGCACTGCCGTCAGTTCCACCTCCTCGGCCTGATCCTGCCTATAGTCAGTGTTAAAAATACTTCCGTCCGTATCAAGGACTGCATAGCGGCTGCTCTCCCAGCCGAGCGTAAACGGCCGGACCTGCAAAGCCTGCGGCATGGCCAGAGGGGATCGGATCCGGTCTGCGGATTCATTTTGGCCCAGCAGGCTTTCGGGAAACTGCCGCAGGATCTCCTGTGCCCTGTCCTCTGCCTCTTTCTGTGTAAACTGCCTGGCATGAACTGTGACCGTATAAGTCCCGTAATCTGCGTCTTCCCGGTTTTCTCTGTCCCCGTCCTCTTCGTCTGCAGCGGGGGATGCGGGGAGTGCGCGGACTGTCAGCTGACGGTCCGCACCTCCGCTCTCCTCTCTGCGGACGCTTCCGCCCTCCTGCAGGATCCCGGAGGAAAAAGACCGCACATGCATGGCTCCTGCCAGCACAACAGCGGCAAAGAGCAGCAGCAGTGACCGCTCAAATTTTTCCATCCGGTAGAGGACTTCCTTTCGTCCCGCCTTCATGGAGGGATACAGGGTTCTGAGATCATTGCGCACTCCTTCTTCGCCGGGGATCAGCAGATCCCTTCCCTTCCGCCTGCGCTTTTCTCTGCGCTCCTGCAGTTTTCTGATCAGCCATAATGCCATTCTCCTGACAGGTCTGCGCAGAGGAGGATCCCGCGCATACGTCGGGAGTTCCTCCCGGGCGGACAAAACTGCGAGGATTATAAATATGCACAGAAACAGGATATACATTCCTGTGTAGATCGCGGGGATCACTTTCTCCATCACTCCCATTGCTCTGTCTCCATTTCTTTTTCTCCGGTAAAGTGCTCTTCCTCAGATAAAGTGTCAGCACTTACAATTCAATCGCCATGATCCTGTCCGATAAAAGGATCGCGGCCAGATAGGCGGCCAGGCAGCAGGTCATGAAGATCACCCCGACTGCGTTGTGATAGAGCACGGAAAAAAATCCCTCCGTGGACAGTCCGAGATAAAAAATGATAAAAAACGGCACGCCGTCCATGATCTTCTGCTCAAACTTTCTGCTGCTCAGCAGAATGTCGATCTCCGTATCGATCTCCATGCGGTCCCGGATGATCTCCGAGGTCCGCCCCAGGATCTCCGGAAGATTTCCTCCGCTTCTGCGGGCGATCGCGAAGACCTCCGCGAATTCGCTGATCTCCTCGATCTGCCATCTCGATGCAAACTCCGAGAGGAGCTTCTCCAGGGGGATCCTGTTCTCGATCCCCTTGCAGATTCTCTTCATCTCTCTGGAAATCATCGCCTTTTCGCCGAACTGGAACTGCATTTCCCGAAGGCACTCCATAAAGGCGTTTTCCGCCGAGTATCCCGCCTTCAGGGCTGTGATGATCGCTGCCAGCGCCTCTCTGAACTGTGCCGACAGTTCCTTTTTGTCCTGCCTGCGCTTTTCCCCGGCCCGCCTGCGGTAATAGGGATACAGAAGCGGAGACAAAAACACCGCTGCAGCCGGCGAATCATAAAAGAGATAGGCGATCACCCCGATCAGGACTGCGCCCTCCAATAAAAACCGGGGATTTTCCGGCAGGCCGGGGAACTTCTTTCTTCTTTTCATATCTTTTTTCCTTCCATCCATGCCCTTTCCCTGAGCGGCGGCGCGATGCGGTCGCAGAAGACTTGCGCCGCCTCCCGGCAAAACACGCCTTGCGGCAGAACATCCCGGGTCTTCATCCCCACGGACAGTCCACGCCCGCCATTGCCAGCTTGTCTCTCGATGAGAGCCGCCCGGTCTGCTCCCAGCTGCCGATGATTTTCCCTTCCTTCTCTCCTTTTTCACAGAAGCGGAAGATGGGAGCTGTCACAACATGTCCGTCCCTAAGGCCTGTCACTTCACAGATTTCCAGAAGCTTGCGGCTGCGGTCACGCAGACGTCCAAGGTGTATGATCAGGTCGATTGCCGAGGCCAGCTGTCCCCGGATGGCAGGCAGGGGCAGATCCATGCCCATAAGGATCATGGTCTCCAACCGTGCCAGCATATCCCCGGCGCTGTTGGCGTGGCCTGTCGACAGGGAGCCGTCATGTCCCGGATTCGCAACTTGACAACACCTATAACAAAGTGTTCCTCACATCTTTCACCTACAGTAAATCAATTCATAGCAGGAGAAATCCCCATACCAATATAGAGGTAACCGTAAGATGCTACCTCTACATTTAACAGGGAGGTATATATGAATATCCATTATACGACCGGCAATAAGGCCGTAGATGCGGTAGGGGAGATGAATCTGACTGGAAACATTATTCCCGAGGCATGGTATCGAACTATTACAAAAAACGGAAAACCCTGCTCGTTAGCCATCCTTCTGCTGGCTGACATAGTCTACTGGTATCGTCCGACCGAACATCGTGATGAAACGACGCAAAATGTGATTTATAAGAAAAAATTTCGAGATGAGAACTATCTCCAGAGAAGCTATGAACAGATCACCGAAAAATTTGGTATTTCAAAAAAGCAGGCGCGTGACGCGCTGATTACGTTGGAGGAGCTTGGTGTCGTCAAACGTCATTTCCGGACCATCACTGTATCTGGCATGCGCCATTCAAATGTGATGTACCTGGAGCTCAATCCAGATATATTAAAAATGCTTACTTACCCAAATGAAGACCCTATTTACAAAAATGTAACTACCCCCTTATCAAAAAGGAATGACCATATTACAGAATTGGCATCCCCCCATGACGAAAAAGTAGAGACATATACAAAGACTACCAAAGAGATTAACTCAGAGACTTCGACATCAGCACTAGACGAAAATCCCCATGACATCTCTAAGAAGACCACTTCGACTGTTGTTGATGAAGCAAAAGATGTTTTTAGTGATCTTGGTTTACCTGACAAAGATATCAAAGCAATCGTTAAGGCATCCGGGAATGACATTAACAAATGCAAAAATGCAAAACAGGTACTCGAACAGCAGACTATCCGCATTGGAAATATTACAGGCTGGTTAATATCGGCTGTCAAAAAAGACTATCGGCCTCTTTCAAAACCACCTTCAGTTACCAGCAACTCGTTTCTGAAATTTCAGCAGCGAGAGTATACCGATGAACAGTGGAGTGATTTTGAAAAGGAATTACTTGCCTTATCCATCTAACAGTCAGCGCTTTCACTGCTTTTAACGAATCACGGCAAGACAGTGCGATTGACCAGAAATGGGATTTCCTCAATACATCTATCCCATTTCTTCCCGGCTTGATTAAGGTTCATTCACCCCGATAAGTAAAAATGCCCTCTGGGCAGTTTTCTCTATCTTCGTTTGTTGATCCGTCGATGTGAACATTGCACCCGCATAGACAGGTTCCCTGTTCACCCGCCTCCTCCCCCATGTATCTTCATTCCGGGCAAATCGCAAGACCACTGACCACTCACTGTCGAACGCCTAAGCTTCTAAATCGACACCGGGCAGTCAGGCAAGTTTCGCAATGTGGCAAGCCACAGTGCACCGGTACCTGCTCCGCAGTTCCCTAAACTTGCCAGAGGGGCTAAGCCCCCTTGGAACCCCCAGCAAGGCCAGGCCAGCCTCTGCCACCACCAGGGGATTCTTCCTCTTGGAACCTGATCCCTCTTTTTTATCAATTCACAGCACTCAATATGCTACGCAAATGAAGAAAGGATCGTGATAGATATGCGTAAAACAAGACGTAGAAGAAATAAAGCCGTCACCGTACGGATGAATGACGAAGAGTATGCCGAGCTTCAGGTTAAGGTTGATGAATCCGGCCTGACACAGCAGGCATATATCATCAGTGCCGTCAGAGGCGCAACCATAATCCCTTCCGATGAAATTGCTGTACTGAAAGACATCAGCAAGACTTTTGCCGAACTTGAGAAACAGCTACGCGGGCTGGCAACAAACGTTAACCAGATGGCCCATGTCGCAAACGGCTTAGGAATTCTTCCAGCAGAAAATGACCTGAAACGTCTGTCAGTCCAGCTCGGAAACTATAGAAAGGATAGCGAACAGATATGGCAATCAATAAGGTCATCAATAAATCAACAAAAAGCCACGGGGCGATGAGAAATGTCCTTGAATACGTTCTGCGAGGCGAAAAAGTGAAGGAAGGACATACCTTTATTGCTGGTCCTTATGCTGGAGATACCATTAACTATGACGAGGTATATCAGACCTGGATAAAAGAGAAGCAACTCTGGAATAAAGACTCAGGAAGAATGTATGCCCATAACATCATCAGCTTTCACAAAGATGAAAAAGTATCCCCGGCAGAAGTCCTTAAAATCGGAATAACCTTTTCAGAGAAATTTTTCCCAAAACACCAATATGTTGTTAGTGTCCATCAGGACAAGGATCACCTTCATTGCCATATTGTTACAAACAGTGTTTCCTATATTGATGGGTCAAAGCTACATCAGACAAAACGAGACCTGGAACGGCAGAAAAGATTTACTAACAGCCTTTGCTGTGAGCATGGTCTGACTGTCGCAGAAAAGGGCCGTCATTTTGATGGTACAGCTATGGAACAGGGAGAAGTGACCGCATGGAGCAAAGACAAATATAATCTCTTCCTCAATGATTCCAAGAAAAGCTATGTGCTGGATTGTGCGATTGCCGTCCTCGAAGTAGTCCCTCAGTCCAAAAGCCGAGAGGAATTTATATCCGGCATGATAAATCGGGGATGGACCGTAGAGTGGGAAGATCACCGTAAGCATATCGTTTTCCGTAATAATGACGGTAAAAAAGTTAGGGATAGCAACTTGGAAAAGACCTTTGCAGGTTTAGAAGTGAACAAGGAGGCATTAACTCATGAATTTGAAAGACAGAATGAGCTCCGAAACTCAGCCCTCAAAGTCGCAAGAGACAGCGCAAATGATGACCTCAGACAGTACTACGCTGAAATCGAATCCGCAGCCGCAGGACTCGATTCTGCAGAAACAGTCCGAAACAATACAAAAACAAATGAAAGAAATACAGCAACTTACCAGTACGATTTCGGAAATGCAGTCACAGACGGACAGTATAATACAGGAACTGGATCATCTGAAGAAACAGGGCAGACCTTCGGATATAGAAGCGATACAGATACTCTCATCAGAGAAATCAGAACTGATATCAGCGATAGCAGATCTCAGAGCAGAATTGTCATCCGTACAGAAAATCAATCAGTCGTTGACGAGAAACAATCAATCACTGACGCAGAGCAACGACGATTTGAGGAACAACGCCGGGCTGAGGAGTCTAAAAGAACAAAGACAACTCGAAGAAAGGTGCCACTCTCTCATGGCTGGGAACGCTGATCTGAAGCGTATGGTCAACATGTCCAATGTCGAGGCTGTTCAAACAGCACAAGCCGCACAAAAGGCTGCTGAGCAAAAAGCCAGACAAGATATTTTAGCCTGTGAAGCAGAAGCCAGGGGAAAAGTCTATACTGCAACATTGGAGAAAAAGAGCGCAATAAAGGATGCAAAAAAACGTGTGCAAAATGCGGAAAAAAGTCAACGAACAGCATGGGGATCCTTTATTATTACACTTTTTTGTTGCCTTATAGTACATCCATCTTGTTTGTTAGATATTGAATCCTTTATTTATGCTCCGATTATGTGGATCTGGAACACATTGAACATTTACGCGGAGTGGATACAAAAACCATATTACTCCAAGATTATCGGAAATATCGAAAAATCCCACCCCTTCTCTACTGGATGGGCATGGATATTGCGGATATTAAGCCTTCTCATACTCCCAGTATGTATACTTAGCCTGAATTATTCATAGCGGTAAGTCAAAAACAATGCTTTTCCGCGTAGTTACAATGCCTCCAACTGAATATTGCTTTCACTGATCTGGTGAATTAAAAAAGAGCCCGATCCATGGTAAAATTTAGGTGTCGAAGCTAAAAACATACCATAAGAAAGGGACTCTTTATGGATATTTTAAACACCATTTCTCTTGAAAGCAATAGCTGCTTTAAAATGAATTTTAACGGTGGAAACCTTTCTTCGGATGCCGGCCTGCTCATGATCTATGATTTTATGAGGGTCATGGGGTTTGAGGACATTATTTCGAAGATATTTTCAACTCCCCGGAAAGATCCATTCCGCAAACATTCCGACAGTTCCATGCTGCTCCAGTTCCTGTATCAGGTCTTTGCAGCCTACTTTACAGATGACTGTGCCGACCATCTCAGAAAGGATCCGCTCTTTACAAGGCTTGTAGACAAAGATTCTCTTGCATCCCAGCCAACGCTTTCCCGGTTCTGGAACCGTATGGACGATTCCACGCTGGGACAGTTCCTTGCTATCCTCAAAAAGATGAGAAAAGCTGTTTATTCTGTCTCCATGCCGCGGGAAGTGATCCTTGATCTGGATTCAACATTGCTGACTGCTTATGGTCAGCAGGAGGGCAGGCTGTTCAATTTCCATTACCATGACAGCGGCTATCATCCGCTCCTGTGTTATGACGGACACACTCATGACCTGATCCAGATCCAGCTCCGGACGGGGAATGTTTATTCCTCTGATGGAACTGTTGATTTCCTCCAGCCTGTCCTGGATGAATACCGCACAGAATATAAGGATATCCGGCTCAAACTCAGAGGTGACAGCGGTTTTGCCATCCCCGCCATTTATGACCAGGCTGAAGACAACAACATTTCCTATGCGATCCGTCTGAAGCAGAACGCGGCCCTGGTCCGTCTTGCGGCTGAGGCCGATGAACAGCTCTACGAGATGACCAGAGAAGATCAGATCAGTTGTGCTGTCATCTACGGTGAGTTCGAATATAAGGCAGCCACATGGAGACAGCCCCGCAGGGTGTGCTTCAAGATCGAGAAACCTGCAGGCCAGATGACCCACCTGTACACCTTTATTGTGACAAATATGGTCAGTATCCCGCGCTGTGTCGTACAGTTCTACTGCGACAGGGGCCGCATGGAGAACTTCATTAAAGAAAGCAAGAATGATTTTGACTTTTCAGCTGTCAGCAGTTCATCCTTTACTGTGAATGAGAACCGCCTGCTTGCACATGCATTGGCCTATAACATCTTCAACTGGTTCCGCCGGCTTGTCCTGCCTGCGAAGATGAAACATCTTGAGGCTGATACACTTCGGCTGATGATCATTAAGATCGCTGCCAGGGTCAGATATTCTGCTCGATATTATATATTCGAGTGCGCGCGCAGCTGTGCCTGGAAACAGGAGATCGATCAGATCTTCTGGAGTATAAGACACTTGAATCCACAGCTGGAATAACAGCAGCTGTGGACGCAGCCCCAGGCTGTATAGGATTACGTTGACAAGAACAAATACAGTGTTTCAGCCGTTTAAAGGGGTACTTTGCCCTTTTTCAGGTGTGGAAATAATGTGCTTTTTGTTTTTGTCGATATAATGAAGCATACGTTCATGAGGCTTCCGACTTTTTTATTTTTTGCGAAGCCTATGAATAATTCAGGTTGAACAAAATCGCTGCGCGATGGCCTGCCAAGGCTGTGGCGCAGTTTTACTTTA
>CAMKEX010000055.1 GCA_946411695.1 uncultured Lachnospiraceae bacterium | reverse complement strand
GGCGGCACAGGAACCGGTGTCATCGAGGCGGCCAAAGAGTCGGGTAAATTTGCCATCGGTGTCGACCGTGACCAGGCTTATCTGGCACCCGAGAACGTGCTGACTTCTTCCCTCAAGAACGTGGATGTCGCCGTCGATCTGGTCTCCAGACAGCACATTGCAGGACGGAAAATCGGCGGCCAGAACATGGGATTCGGCCTGATCGACGACGCAGTCGGTATCCCCGAGCACCATGAGAACTATTCCGACGAGATCTACAATGCGGCGATCGAGATCGGCGAGCAGATCAAGCGCGGCGCCATCGTCCCGCCTGCAAACAAACAGGAATTTGAGGCCTACAAGGAAACGTTGAAATAAAGGGAGGTAAATATGGCGGCAGAAGTCAGCAGCAAATATGCTGTACAGATGCATGGAATCACCAAGAGATTCGGTTCCTTCTATGCACTGACCGACGTCGATCTCGACGTGGAACGTGGTACGATCCACTCCATCCTCGGTGAGAACGGCGCCGGAAAAAGTACGCTGATGAACGTCCTCTATGGCCTTTACCAGGCGGATGAGGGTGAGATCTACATCAACGGCAAAAAGGTGAATATCAAAAATCCTACCGCTGCTATTGAAAACGGCATCGGCATGGTTCACCAGCACTTCATGCTGGTAGAGAACTTTACAGTCACGCAGAATATCGTTCTGGGGTCAGAGCCCACCAGAGGTCCCATCGGCCTGAACATGAGAAAGGCCCGCCAGAACGTTCTGGATATCGTCAACAAATACGGTCTCGATGTGGAGCCGGATAAGCTTGTGCGCGATATTTCCGTGGGCATGCAGCAGCGCGTCGAGATCCTCAAGGCCCTCTACCGCGGGGCGGAGATCCTGATCCTGGACGAGCCCACTGCAGTCCTGACAGAGCAGGAGATCGACGAGCTCCTTGCCATCATGAAAAACCTGATCAGGGACGGCAAGACGATCATAATCATTACCCACAAGCTCAAAGAGATCCAGGCCTCTTCGGACGAGTGCACAATTATCCGCCGCGGACAATATATCGGCACTGTGCCGGTAGAAGGCATCACGGAGGATGAACTGGCGACCATGATGGTAGGCCATGCTGTCAAGCTGGTGGTCGACAAGACACCTTCCAAGCCCGGGGAGGTTGTTCTGGACATCCAGAATCTGTACGTCAAAAACGAGCAGGGGATCAATGCCGTCAAAGACCTGAACCTGCAGGTGCGGGCAGGCGAGATCGTCGGCATTGCAGGTATTGACGGAAACGGCCAGCATGAACTCATGGAGGCTGTCAACAACCTCAAAAAATGCAAGGGAAAGATCATTCTCTGCGGAGAACAGATCCAGAATAAAAATCCCAAGTACGGTATTGACCGCGGTATGGCTACCATACCTGCAGACCGCCACAAGGACGGCCTGGTCCTGGGATTCACTGTATATGAGAACACGATCATGCAGAAATACCGCACGGACGAGTTTTCGCCCGGCGGACGCATCAACCGCAAGAAGATGCGCAGTTTCGCGGAGGAACTGATCAAGGCCTACGATGTACGCCCCGAGGACTGCGGTCCCAAGCTGGCAGGCGGCCTCTCGGGCGGCAACCAGCAGAAGATCATCATCGGCCGTGAGATCGCTCAGCAGCCTAAGCTTCTGATCGCCATTCAGCCTACCCGCGGTCTGGATGTCGGCGCAATTGAGAACGTTCACAAGATGCTGATCCACGAGAGGGATAAGGGCGTTGCAGTCCTGCTGATCTCCTATGAACTGGATGAAGTCATGAACGTCTCTGACAGGATCGCCGTAATCTACGACGGACACATTCAGCAGATCTTCGAGCACGGCACTGTTGACAACCGCACACTGGGGCGTGTCATGGCGGGCGGCGAGGTCGAGGATGCCGAATTGGCCATGATCAGAAAGCAGCAAGAAGCAGAAGCGGCTGCAGAAGCTGCGTCTGTAAAACAGGCAGTTCCGCAGGCAGAAGCCGGGGAAATCCCGGAAGCGGAAGCCGAGCCAGAGGAAATTGCGGAAGTCAAAGCGGAAGAAGCTCCGGAAGCTGAGGCAGCGGCCTTAGCCGCAGCAGAGGAAATCCCGGAAGCGGCTGCTGAAGAAGCTGTGGCCGGAGAAGCGGCGGAAGCTGAGGAAGCAGAAGCCGGAGAAATCCCGGAAGCGGAAGCCGAGGCAGAGGAAATACAGGAAGTCAAAGCAGAAGAAGTTCCGGAAGCTGAGGCAGCGGCTTTAGCCCCAGCAGAGGAAATCCCGGAAGCGGAAGCCGAAGAAGAGGCAGAGGAACTCCCGGAAGCGGAAGCCGAAGAGGCAGAAGCAGAGGAAATCCCGGAAGCAGAAGCTGAGGTCGAAGAAGCGGCTGCTGAAGAAGCTTCTGAAGCCGCAGAAGACACTTCTCCACAGGGTCCGTCGATGGAACAGATGCAGAACACACTCGCCCAGATGCAGCAGAGTCTCGCAGATCTGCAGAAGCAGATCGAAGAGATGCAGAAAGCTCTGGCGGGCAGACAATAATCAGGAGAAAGGAGGTAGTATAAATGTCTCTCAGAAAGAAATTTTTCAGCAATCCCTTTGTCCTGACTATCATCGCCATCGTACTCGGCTTCTGTGTCGCCAGCCTGATCCTGCTTGCGGCGGGATATCCTCCCATTGAGTCGATCCGCACGCTGGTGGAGAGTATGGTCGGCAGACCCAAGGATATCTCCAGCGTGATCATCCGCTCAACGCCCATTATTTTCACAGGCCTCGGCGTTGCCTTTGCCATCAAGACAGGCCTTTTCAACATCGGCGCCGAGGGACAGTATGTGATGGGATGCGTTGTCGCCACTATGGTCGGCAGCATGCTGGATTTCCCCAAACCTGTGGCAATCCTCATGGTAGTCATTTCCGCAATGCTGGTCTCCTCCCTCTATGCGGGCTTTGTAGGTCTCCTCAAGGCACGCCTGGGCATTCATGAGGTCATCAGCGGCATCATGCTCAACTGGATCTCCCTGTATTTTTCCAACTGGATCTGCGGGCTGGACTTTTTCCACAAGCCCGGCACCATCGGCATGTATCCGGTCAATCCCTGCACCTATACCATGATCCTTCCCGCCTGGAAACGCTCTGAAGCCGGAGCTGCCTTTATGGAGCAGTATCCCATTCTCAAGGAGACACTGGGCAGGACGGATGTCAATGCAGGATTTATTGTCGCCGTGATCGCGGCATTTATGATCAGCCATCTGCTGAACAGGACCCGCAAAGGCTATGAGCTGCGCGCGGTCGGACAGAATATCCACGCGGCGCGTTTTGCAGGTATCAATGTCAATAAGAGCATCGTGCATGCCATGATGATCTCCGGCGCTCTGTGCGGCCTGGGTGCGGCTTTCTATATCACCGGACAGTCCCCGCACACCGTCGCGACGCTCTCCGCATTCGAAAATGTCGGTTTCAACGGCCTCTCGGTCGCATTCATCGCCTTCAGTTCGCCCATCGGATGCCTGTTTGCAGGCCTTCTCTTCGGCGGCCTCCTGTATGGCGGTGCGGGACTGCAGTCCAAAGTCGGTGCTCCGACCGAGATCATCAATATTGTCATCGGTGTCATTGTTTTCTTCTGTGCTCTGTCCTATCTGATTCCCCGCTTTGTGGAACGCAGAGATGCTGCACGGCTCAATAAAAAGAGAAAGAAACAGGCACAGAAAGCGATGAAGAAGGGAGGGGCTCATGTCAATTAATATTAATTCAGATACTGTTCTGCTCCTTCTGGGCATCACCCTGATGTATTCAACTCCGATGGTTTTCGCGGCACAGGGAAGTGTCATTTCCGAGGTCTCCGGTGTTGTCAATATCGGTATCGAGGGTATGATGACGATCGGCGCCTTCACCGGTGCCGCCGTCGGATATTTTTCCGGAAGCCCCTGGCTGGGGTTTATCTGCGCAGGCCTGGCCGGCGCGGTATTCGGCCTGATCCACGCTTTTGCCTCTGTGACGTGCAAGGCGGACCAGACTGTCTGCGGCATTGCTATGAACCTGATCGGACCGGGCTTTGCCCTGTTCCTGTCCAGAGTATTTTTTGACGGCGCAACGCAGACACATCCCGTCACCAACAAGATTCCCAAGCTCTTCGGCAGCAGCGGCCTGGAGGGGAGCCTCAACAACCTCAACGTGGATATGACCACAGTACTGGCTCTGATCCTGACGATCATCATGATCTGGATCTTCTACGGGACTACCTGGGGCCTGCATCTTCGCGCGGTAGGCGAGCACCCTGCTGCCGCGGATACACTGGGAATCAATGTCTACAAGGTCCGCTATATCTGTGTCACGATCTCCGGACTGCTGGCAGGCCTGGGCGGCGCGGCAATGACTCTTGCCATTGTTCCCCAGTTCATGCCGACTGCGATCAGCGGCCAGGGCTTCATCGCCATCGCCGCGGTCATCTTCGGTAAATGGACACCCCATGGCGGATATCTCGCATGCCTGCTCTTTGGCTTTGCGCAGGCTCTTACCGTCGTCCTGGGCGGCGGCAGCTTTACGGTTCCTTCGGAGATTCTGGCCATGCTCCCCTATGTCCTGACCATTATCATTCTGATCCTCTTTGTCGGACGCGCCTCCGCCCCCAAGGCAAACGGCGTGCCCTACAACAAAGGATCCAGAGTGTAAAAACAAGCAGAGAAATCCTTACAGAAATCCTTATAGAAATGAGAACCATACAGCCGCCGGCATCATAGAGATATGAATGCCGGCGGCTGTATGGTTCCCGGATAAAAAAAGAAAAGTGCGCCCTGCAGGAATCAAGTATAAGAAAACGTTTTGCAGGTATAAAAAAGCATGATTTGTATTGGATGTTAAATTTCTGTAAACTATAAAATATAAGGATAGACAAAAGTCCTTTCTATAAGTATTTCTTTCGTTTTGCCATGTATGTTGTTATATACAGTGGCTCTGACCAAGGTTTACCTCGAACGCGGCAATCCTTAACAGTAACGTTCTTTCTTTAATTTCATTACATCATCTGTATTTCGCTGGATTCCCGGAGAGGGGAGAGAGGAGGAGCCTATGCTGCTTGATTCAAAAATTCTGTCACTTTTGAAAGTGGTCGAGACAGGCAATTATACACTGGCGGGAAAAGAACTCAATCTGACTCAGCCTGCGATCAGCCAGCATATAAGAGCGATTGAGACAGAATTCCACATCCATGTTTTTGAACGTGTGGACAAAAAACTGATCCTGACGCGCGAGGGCGAAATCCTCGTGCGTTACTGCAGGCGTATGCAGGCGCTCTACAACAATCTCAGCAGGGATCTGCAAAACGGAGCAGCCCGCATGCATTCTCTGAATATCGGTGTCACCCGGACGATGGAATACAACCGGATCTCCGAGGTGCTGGCCAGGTATGCAGGCAACCATAATGGCGTCACAATCACTTTGGAAACGGATACTCTCGGAGGACTGAGAGAGCGGGTCCACAACTATGAGCTTGACTTTGCCATTATTGATAATGATATTCGTGACAACGGGATTGCCACCATGCTGCTGGATACAGACGAGATGATGCTGGTGATCCCCCCGAATCATCCCCTTGCCGGGCAGGAATCTGTTACGACAGATGATATCCGTTCCGAGAATGTCATCCTGTGGATGCCGGATCCCGGGTCCCGTGATCTGGTACGTGCCTCCGTGGAAGAGAAAGGCATTAAAGAAGATGAACTGAATATTATTCTGGAGGTGGAAAACCTCTCCACGGTCAAGGATCTCATCAGTCACGGTTTCGGTGTATCCATTCTGCTCAAAAGTGCCTGCATAAGCGAACTTCACAGGAAAAAGCTCGTGGCTCTGCCTTTTAAGAATCTCAATATGGCCCGCAACATCAACTTCATCTATTCGAGAGACTTCCCGGATCTGCAGATTCTTGAAGATATTGCCGAGGTTTACAGGAACATGTAAAGACAAAAACATTACATCTTCATAAATCCGGACATCATGCACCCGCCGGCGGCGCCGGCAGCGATGATTGCTTCGATGTTTGTTTCTTTGATACCGCCGATGGCAAAAACAGGGATCGGACAGACAGAGCAGATTTCCTCCACAAAGGAAAGGCCTCTACCACGGAGGCCTTTTTTGCAGTGCGTCTCAAAAATGGTGCCCAGAATGATCCGGTCTGCTCCCAGGGCCACAGCCTGTTCCATGTCCTCCCTGCTGTGGGCGGAGGTGCTGACACAGGCAAACCCTTGGGGACGGACCCCCAGGGCCGCGAGGGCGGGGAGAGGCAGGTGAAGATTGGGACAGCCGATCTCCCTGGCAATCTCTATCCTGGAATGGACGAAAAAAGGAATCTTTTCATCTGCCGCATTTTCGCAGACTGCCTGCACCTGCCGGGCGAGAAGCAGATAGTCCCCGTCCGGCAGATCCCGTTCACGAAGGATCAGAGAATTGGGATGGAGAGAGATGATTTTTTTGATCTGTGACAGGAAATCACCGCTGCAAAGACTGCGGTCGGTGACAGCGATCAGATTTTCATAGGGATGCATGGCAGGCTTCCTTTCATGGGGACGGTCCTTTTGTTTCTGTCCCCCTGTCTCGAGACAGGGGGGACAGAAACAAAAGGACCGTCCCCAAGTTACACATAGATGTAATCGTTCAAAACCGGCTGCAGGCCGCCCTGCTCCAGATCCTCGTACATTCTGGCAAAGGAGCGGGTGTCGCTGATCTCAAACTGCTCGTCTCCCACGTCGTCGGAGGCGGGATCGGCAGCCAGGCCGTCTGCCGAAGAATCTTCGAATTCCACATGGTGGTTGGCCGATTCAGACTGCGCTTCAAAGACTCCGGCTTCCTTCTGTTTGTCGTATTTTTCCTCGTGATCGCCGATGCCGGTGGAGACACCTGCGGAGACCTTGGTCGCGCAGATCCTGGTGATGCCGTTGCGGAAAGCCGCGCTCTCACGGCTGGATACGGTGATACCGGCGAAGGGAAGGAAGATCCTGTAGGCACAGAGGACCTGGGTGAGCTGCCGCTCTCCCACATCGCGGGGATTGATCTTGTCGTTGTTGACGATAGGACGAAGGCGGGGGCAGCTCAGAGAGATTTCCGCGTGGGGATACTTGCGGTTCATGAAATAAGCGTGGAGTCCTGTCGCCAGCGCGTCTTTGCGGTAGTCAGCCAGGCCCAGCAGGGCGGAGAAGGCCACGCCGCGCATGCCTCCCATCAGGGCGCGCTCCTGGGCGTCAAATCTGTAAGGCCATACGCGCTTGTGTCCCATCAGGTGAAGAGTCTCGTACTTGTCGGTGTCGTAGGTCTCCTGGAAGACGGTCACGTAGTCGACGCCGCACTCGTGGAGATATTTGTACTCATCAACATTCACCGGATAGATCTCAATACCGATGTTACGGAAATACTTGCGCGCGATCTTGACTGCCTCGCCGATGTATTCGATGTCGGAGTATTTGCGGCTCTCGCCGGTCAGAATGAGGATTTCCTCCATGCCGGTCTCGGCGATGACCTTCATCTCGTGCTCGATCTCCTCAAAAGAGAGCTTTTTGCGGCGGATCTTGTTGTAGCAGTTGAAGCCGCAGTAGATGCAGTAGTTCTGACAGTAATTGGCGATATAAATGGGTGTAAAAATATACACGGTGTTGCCGAAGTGGTTTTTTGTCAGAAGCTCGGCTTTGCGCGCCATCTGCTCCAGAAAGGGGGCAGCAGCGGGGGAGAGCAGTGCCTTGAAATCCTCAATGGAGCAGTTTTCCTTACTCAGGGCGCGCATGACTTCCCGGGCGGTGTAGACGGAAGGATCATAGTCCTTCATCAGCGCCAGGACCTTATCTTTGATGTCCGAGTCGATGATCTCCATTCCGGGCATGTACTTCATATGATCAGTGCGGAAAGACGGATCCTGTTCCAGACGGTGCTTTCTGGCAAGTGCTTCGGGGGGCAGTGTGTCACTGTCTATAAAATAGACCTGATTTTCTTCATTCATAGTGGTAATACCTCTGCTGTTGGTGGGGGAGGGGACGGTCCTTTTGTTTCTGTCCCCCTGTCTCGATACAGGGGGACAGAAACAAAAGGACCGTCCCCCATCAGGATCAGTTTCCGCCGAGGAAGCCTGTGAGCGGGTCGGAAGCGCTGCCTCCGCGGGCCAGGACACGGCCCATGCCGGTCAGATAGGCCTTGCGGCCGGCTTCGATGGCCAGGCGGAAAGCCTCTGCCATAGCGGGAACATCACCCGCGGTGGCGATGGCGGTGTTTGCCATGATGGCAGCGGCGCCCATCTCCATGGCTTCGCAGGCCTGGGAGGGCTTGCCGATGCCGGCATCCACGATGATGGGAAGGTCGATCTCATCGATCAGGACCTGGATCATTGCCTTTGTCGCCAGACCCTTGTTGCTGCCGATCGGCGCCGCCAGGGGCATGACAGCTGCCGCGCCGGCGTTCTGCAGGTCGCGGGCAACATTGAGGTCGGGGTTCATATAGGGAAGGACGATGAAGCCTTCTTTGGCCAGGACTTCCGTCGCCTTGATGGTCTCGTAGTTGTCGGGGAAGAGATATTTGGCGTCGTGCATGATCTCAACTTTGACGAAATCGCCGCAGCCCATGGCGCGGGACAGACGTGCTATACGGACTGCTTCCTCTGCGTTGCGTGCGCCGGAGGTGTTGGGCAGGAGCGTGACACCCTCCGGGATAAAGTCCAGGATATTTTCCTTTTCCTGGGTGTTGGCCCTGCGGAGTGCCAGGGTGATGATCTGTGCGCCGCCCTGTTCGACGGCCGCCTTGATCAGCTTCAGGTTGTATTTGCCGGAGCCCAGGATGAAACGGCTCTGAAATTCATGCCCGCCCAGAACGAGAGTATCTGCCATTGTTAATACCGCCTTTCTTTATGTAAGTAATGTGAATGGAAAAATACAAATGTAAGCAATATGTTTGAAGTAATTCTCAATGAGACAGGTTTTCGGATTTTCACTCAAAGGAATGAATTCTAAATGCATATCTTTCTAAATGCACAAGGGATTTCCGAAAAAACGGCAGGAGATCAGCAATCACCGGACAGATTCCTTCATCCCTCTCCGACGATCAGCTGCAGGACCTTGTTTGCCTGGTGTCCTGCGCAGATGGCGACGCGGGGAGCCATGAGGCCTGCGCCCGGCGCGCTCTCTGTCGTGCCGTCTCCGCAGACATAGAGCCTTCTCAGCTTCTGCTGTGTCCGGATGTCGTTTGCGTCCCCCAGACCCGCCATGCCGTTACCGGAGACCACGATGGTATCCGGGCACTGCGAAAGGAGAGAGCTGACCAGCATGGCTTTCTGGTCCGGCCGGTCAAAGGCCTCGCAGACGATAGGCCAGCCCGTAAAGAGTTCCCGGACGTTTTCCGAAGTCACCCTGATCTGCTGTGTCTGTATATCCAGCCAGGGGTTGATTTGTGTGAGAATGTCATGCAGGGCCTGTGTCTTGGGCATGCCCAGATGGGGGATCATGTACATCTGCCGGTTGAGGTTGGTGACGTCCACGACATCGAAATCGACCAGGAAAAGATGCCCCACGCCGGACCTGGCAAGGCTGACCGCGATGTTGGACCCCAGGCCCCCCAGTCCCGCGACAGCGACAGAGGCGTTTTGCAGTTTTTCCTTCATCCAGACAGGAAAGCGTTCGTCAAAGGCACGATCCAGTTCTTCCTTTGAAATCCCGGATCCGCGGACAACCGCGGTGAGAACTTCTGCATTTTTCATTTGTTTCAGCCTCCTCCCACAAAGCGGAGGATTTCCACGCTGTCGCCTTCCTCGAGGAGGGTGCTGTCCAGAGATTCGCGGGGGACGATCTCCAGGTTTTTTTCCACCACGACTCTCTCCGGTGTGTAGCCTGCCTGCTCCAGATATGCAAGGATCGTCATGCCGGCAGCCGGCTCCTGCTTTCCGTTGATCGTGACCATTGATACCTCTCTTTCTTTTCCCGGTGTCAACTGTTTACACAAAAACATGCATACGAAAAGGGACGCACATCTGCCCGTGCGTCCCTTTGAATCTTTCCCTATAGGTGCGCGGACAGAGAATGCGGCTGCAGGTGTATGCGGTAATTGCACACTGCCCGGTCAGCCCTTTTTCATATATGCTGTCAGCGCCTTGTTTTGATGACGGCAGAGAGTGGTGCCCCCGGTCTGCCGGCAGAAAGAAAAACGGTACCCGCCAACGACAGGTACCGCAAAAAAAATCTTACGCTATTTCCCTACGTTGGCATTATCCAAATCAGGTTCCGGGTCTGGACGATACAGTCCACTCTCAGCCGGCTAAAAACCAGCTCCCCTTTTTCTTTCTATTTCAGCATTGTAAAACTTTCAGGGATATGTGTCAAGACATCGGGACTGTGATTGGTCCCATCGGGAACGGTTCCATGCTGATCGGTTCCATGATTTTCTCCCTGTTTTTCTCCGCTGACAAGGATATATAGAAAGCAGCCGCACAGGAAGCAGAGCGATTTGGAGGACGATTTGCTGTGGGATTTATGGTATGATAAAAGGTAGGCCGGAGGTTTGAAGAACAGCCGGCGCATCTTCGTGACTTCATGACATTCGCGTGATCCTTCACACGAATCATTCATAAAACGAATCATTCATAGCAGTACAGGTGGAATCATGCAGGAGTTTTATTATAAAAGAGTGGAGGACGGCACCTATTGTGTCACAGGATATGAGGGAGATGAGCCGGATGTGGTGATCCCTGAGGACAAGGTCATCACAATGGTGTACGACAAGGTATTCCGCGGTCATTCCGAGATCCGCTCCATCCATATCCCGGACACAGTGACGGACCTGGGGGAGTTTGTCTTTGACGGCTGCAAAAACCTCAGGCACCTTGCCCTGCCGGCACATCTGAAAACACTCTGGGGATATACCTTTACCCGCTGCGGCATCGAGGAGATCATACTGCCGGACGGGCTTCGCATCATTCCTCCCTTCGCTTTCAAGGAATGTAAAAATCTGCGGAGAGTCGTGTGCGGAAGAAGGATGGAGAAGATCCATGCATGGGCTTTTGCGGGCTGTGAGCAGCTTGCCAAAGAAGGACTTGTGCACGGCCCGGGAGTGGAGATCAGCCCTCAGGCCTTTGAGACAAAGATCCTGAACACGTGACAGGTCCGGCATATCTGAGACGATTGCTTTTAACTTTTAAATGGACCGCCCGGCGGCAGGGACTGTAAACCTGCAGACAGCGGGGTTTAATCCTGACAGAGAGGAGAATTCATTATGTCGCAGTATCTCATTATTCTTTTGACAGGGCTCATTTTCAGTGCCTGCGGTTTTTACATGTATATCTATTTCTTCTCACTGGGATACGGCTTCTCGATTGCCGCGATCGGGGCAGTCATGCTCTTCATGTTCAGAGGCTCCCTTACCTGGGGAACTGCGCTGCAGTGCCTGCTCTTTATGGTCTACGGCATCCGTCTGGGCGGCTACCTGCTCATCCGCGAACTGAAAAGTTCGGCCTATAAAAAAGTTCTCAGCCCTGAACTGACCCGCAGCCGGCAGATGGGAATGGTGCCCAAGGTGTCCATCTGGATCAGCTGTGCCCTGCTCTATACCCTGGAGGTCTGCCCCGTCTTTTTCCGTCTGAAGAACGGAGACGGTACCAATGCGGCTGTCATCGCGGGACTGATCATCATGGCCCTGGGCATCTGCCTGGAAATAGCCGTTGATATGCAGAAATCCGCTGCCAAGAAAACCAATCCCTATCGCTTTGTGGACACCGGCCTTTACCGGATCGTGCGCTGCCCCAATTATCTGGGGGAAATGCTTCTGTGGGTTGGTGTTCTGATCTCGGGAATCGGGTCCCTGCACGGACTCCTGCAGTGGTGTGCAGCTGCCCTGGGATTCATCCTGATCGTCTATATCATGTTCAGCGGCGCCCGCCGCCTGGAGATCCGCCAGGACCGCAACTACGCACTGGATCCGGAGTATCAGAAATATATAAAAACCGTCCCGATCCTTCTGCCCTTTGTACCACTTTACAGCGTGAAGAAATATTCCTTCCTCGTCGCATAGGCTTATAATCAGCAGATTTCTGTCAACCGTTTGTTTTTCGGGCATTGCATTTTGCATTGGCTGTCAAAAACTGACCGGCCATGCATCTCTTACTGACCGGCCATGCATTTTTCAGGCCATGAAAGTTCTTTACCGGTGAAAAAATGAGAGCACTGAACCTCTATACCCTCACAAGGATCAATGACAGCGAGGCATTCTCGGGACTTGAGAATGCCCTTTCCGGGCGCCCGTGGCACAAACACTTCAGCAGCCACGAGGCGGCCTCTCTGTGCGCGCTTGTGAACGGACTGGCGGATTGTTTTATGGAAGCGGGTACAGCAGGCGCCGACTCTGCTGCTTCAGGTTCAAATGCCGGTTCCGGCGGGAATGCTGCAGGCTCAAGTGCCGGTTCCGGCGGAAATGCTGCAGCCAGCAATTCCGGAGGGCAGCATCCGGAGCCCGGTGATGACTGGGTCTCTTTCTTCGACGGATTTTATTTTTCCTATACCATTGAACATATCAGCAAGGAATTTGATCTGCTAAAGTTCTCCGCGAACGCGGACTGTGCCCTCAATATCGAGCTCAAGAGCGAGGCGATCGAGGAGGACCGGATCCGGAAACAGCTTGAACAGAACCGCTACTATCTGTCCCATGTCTCCAGGACAATCCTTTCCTACACCTATGTCATGGAGAGCAATGCGCTCTACTGCCTCAATGACCACGGCTTTCTGCGCAGGTGCCCTCTGTCCGAGCTTGCCGCCGCCATGCAGCGCCCGGTCCTGCAGACCTTTGTGGAAGAGAACATCGGACAGTTTTTCCGGGCACAGGATTACCTGATCTCACCGGTCAGAAATCCGGAAAAGCTTTTGACCGGCCGCTATTTTCTGACCAATCAGCAGTCGGAATTCCGCAGACAGATCCTCGAGATACTGCAGCTCTTCGAGGACGGTCTCTGGCAAATGCCTGAAAACGGGGCAGCCGTCCCCGTAATCTCACTGACGGGAAATGCCGGCACCGGCAAAACCCTGCTCTTATTTGATCTGGCCATCGAGATCTCCAGAAAGAAAAAAGTGCTCTTTGTGCACGGCGGACCCCTCAGGGAGGGGCATCATATCATCGACAAACGTCTGCACAAGGTCCATGTTTTTTCCGGGACGGAATCCTCCGCCGAAGAAATCGGCAGGAGGCATGATTTCGCGGAGTACGCCTGTATGCTGGTCGATGAGGCCAACCGCTTTGATTCCGCCCGCCTGGAAGCTCTTGTGAAAAAAGCCATCGAGCATGGCATTCCCTGCATTATTTCCTACGATCCCCATAGCATTCTGGGGGCCATTCCCCTCATGGAGGACACGGAGGCAATGATCAGCCGCCATGAGACGCTGCGCCTGGAACTCTCCGGCAATATCCGCATCAACCGGCCGATTTTTTCCTTCCTGCGCACACTCTTTCACCAGAAGGACTGGTCCGCTTCGGCGGATTACAGCTGCATCGACGTGCTCTATGCCGCGGACAGGAAGGAGGAGAGAAGGCTGACCGCCTATTACCTGTCAAAGGGATATGAACTCATCCGGTCGACACCGGAATCCTTTAAGTCCGGCGAGATCATCAGCCAGGAATTCGAGAGAGTTCTGATGGTCCTGGACAAGCGCTTTTATTATGACGAGTCCATGCATCTGTGCGCGGACGGCAAAAAAGGAGCCGCCATTCCGCCGCTCTACGAGGGCCTTTCCCGCGCCCGGGAGAAACTCTGCCTGCTGATCACGGGAAACGAGAAACTCTTCAGGCAGATCCTGGCGATCCGCACACAGACAGGTTCTGATACAGAGTTACAATATTTTGAGAAAAACCGGGAGATCAGGTTACATACCGGACAGGTATGAACAGAAGTGAAAAATTCCCGGAACCAAATGACGAACTTGAACGGAGGAAATCATCACATGCAGAAAATCGTTCTTCTCTTTCCCGGCGTGGGTTATCACACAGACAAGCCCCTGCTTTTTTACGGCAGGAAGCTTGCGCAGAACTATGGATATGAGACCGTGATCCATATCTCCTACGGGGGATTCAAAGGCGGGATCAAGGGAAATCCCGACAAGATGAAGGAGGCCTTTGAGAGTGCCCTCGCCCAGGCGGAGGAGATCTTCCGCAGGGAATGCAAACAGGAGGGACTGGACCGCAAGACAATTTTTGCCGGGGAAAACGAGATTCTGGTCATCTCCAAGAGCATAGGAACCGCTGTGGCCGCCGCCTTCCAGCAAAAGCACGGTTTTGTCGGAAAAAACATCTATTTTACACCGGTCAAACAGAGCTTTCTCTTCATGCAGCCCCGGAGCGGGATCGTTTTCCACGGGACTGCGGACCCCTGGGCCAAGACGCAGGACATCCGAGAAGGCTGCGGAAAACTGGAACTTCCCCTCTATATCACGGAAGGGACCAATCACTCCATGGAGACCGGAGACTGTCTGAAGGACCTGCAGATCATGCAGGAGATTATGGAACACTGCAATGAATATCTCAGATCATAAAAAAAATTCCGGAAAGACATATCCGGGAAAACTGAAAAACTGGATCCGGGAGTCTTTGCGGAAAAGCACTGAAAAAACGGCGAAGAGGGTGAAACAGGCAGGGACTCAGAGCAGAAGAGCCCGGGAGTACGCCGGGATCCTGTCCAGGATGGTTCAATACGACACCACATCCCATCCCTACTCCGATGCACATCCCGCCGCAGCCCAGCTGGAACGATATCACGGCTATCACAGGCTTCTGGAAGAGCTTTTCCCTCTTGTCCACGAGAAGCTGGAGAAGACGGACCTGGACGGAAGCCTTCTGTATTTCTGGAAGGGAAAAAACCATGAGCGTCCTATTGTCCTGATGGGGCACCAGGATGTCGTGCCTGTCACAGATGCCGAATGGAAGTATCCTCCTTTTTCCGGTAAGATCACCGGAGGAAAAGTGTGGGGACGGGGCTCCGTGGATACAAAGTGCTCCTGCATGGCTTTTTTCCAGGCAGCGGAAGAGCTGCTCAGAGAGGGATACGTCCCTGAACAGGATGTCTATATTTCCACCTCCTGCACGGAGGAGTGGGGCGGCCCCGGCTGTCCGGCCATTGTGGAAGAACTCCGGAAAAGGGGTGTCAGCCCCTGGTTTGTCTGTGACGAAGGCGGAGGCATCTACACGGATCCCATGCCGGGAGTCAGAGGAAACTTTGCCATGATCGGCATAGGAGAGAAGGGACGCGCTAATGTAAAGTTTATCGCCAGGGGAGAGGGCGGACATGCCAGCACGCCCAGGAAAAATTCCCCCATTGCCCGGCTGGCCGCCTTTGTCTGCGCAGTCGAAAAGCACAGTCCCTTCCGCAGTGAGATGGAACCCGCAACCAGAGCCATGCTGCAGGCCCTTGCCCCGGGCGCAGTACTTCCCTTCCGCATCGCCATGCAAAACGCAGGCCTCTTCCAAAAACCCATTGAGCTTGTGACACCCCGCATCAGCGGCCAGGCTGCCGCCATGCTGGGAACAACGATCACTTTCACCATGGCCTCCGGGTCGGATGCCTGCAATGTATTTCCAGCGGAAGCCACACTGGGGGCGAATATGCGCTTTGTCCATCACCAGGACATGGAGGAGAGCCTGGCCCTCATCCGGCGCCTGGCCGCAAAATATAAGCTTGAAATGGAGGTGCTGGACGCCGCTCCCTGCACGAAACTGGTCGATATAGGCGGCACCGCCTTCCACTATGTGGAAATGACGGTGATGAAGACTTTCCCCGGCATGCGCACCAGTCCCTACGTCCTTACCGCCGCGACAGATTCCGCTTTCTACGATTCCATCTGCGGCAGCTGCATCCGCTTTGCGCCCATCGTCTACGGACCGGAGGAGAAAAAAGGCATCCACGGCACTAACGAGGCTCTTCGCTATGACTGCCTGCCGGGAGCAGTGGATTTTTACAAAAACCTGATCACAGATAATCAATAAACATTCGCGCAGGGAATGGATTGGCCGGCAATCGCGGAGATTGATCCATAAAACTGTCGGAAATCGGCAGATTATGAGTGACGGAGATCGATAGAGATAAATAGAGATCAATGGATCAGATAGATTTGGAAAAGATGGAAATTACGATCAGAACAGCATGTCCGGAGGATGCGGGGCAGATCCGGGATATTTATGCCCATTACGTTCTGCACACCGCTGTCACCTACGAGTATGAAGTGCCGTCGCTGAAGGAAATGCGGGACCGCATAGAGCGCACGCTCCGGAAATATCCCTATATCGCGGCGGAAGAGAAGGGAGAGATCCTGGGCTATGCCTATGCCGGACCCTTCAAACAGAGAGCCGCCTACGACTGGAGCGTGGAGACCTCCATCTATGTCTCGAAGGACGCAAGAGGCAGAGGGATCGGGAAACGGCTGCTGGATTCACTGGAAGAGGCCCTGAGACGGCAGAATATTATAAATGCCAATGCCTGCATCGCTGTCCCGGGAGACAAGGAAGATCAGTATCTCACTTTCGACAGTGTACACTTTCACGAAAAAATGGGTTATCAGACAGTCGGAACATTTCACAGCTGCGCCTGTAAATTTGACAGATGGTACAACATGATCTGGATGGAAAAAATGCTCGGCAGACACACCGTGCCGCCTGCTCCGGTGATCCCTTTTCCGGATCTGGAGACGGAATAAATTCATAGCAGACGATCTATAAGGGTAAACATAAAGAAGGGGCAGTCACCGCTTATTTTCAGTGACTGCTCCTCTTTCTGAATGTTAAAACAATATCGGCTGAAACGATCTGTCTTTGGAAATATGTTCTGATCCTGACGGCAGCGGCGTATTGATTCTCCGGTTGATTCTGCGGCTGCCGCTTATTTTTTCTGCCTCAGGTCGGCAATGGTGACTGCCAGCAGCAGGACGATCAGTCCGAAGATGGACATCATGCCTTTGCGGATATCCCACAGATCAGCCAGGATACCGATGAGGCTGGGCATCAGGGCGGATACAAGACCCGGAATGACGATCAGCATCCCCATGCTCAGGGAGTATTTTTCCAGAAGGTCGCCGACATCGCCGATGGCTGTGCCGTACATGCCGGCCATAAAGAGACCGAGTCCGGCAGAACCGACCGTAACCGGAATGACAGAGCCTCCGAATATAAAAAGAATAAAGCTGACAGCCACACCGACGGACATGACCAGGAGCATATGCACAGGCCGGAAGATACGGCTGAGGGCTGCGCAGGCAAGTCTGCCGATGAGAACCGACGCCCAGAGCAGGATGGACAGCATCTGCGCCCTGCCCTCGGAGACGAGGCCTGTGTCGACATAGTATGTGACCAGAAAGCCCATGATGCAGGCTTCGATGGCCATGTAACAGGACAGGAAGGCTGCACAGATCCAGAAGACTTTACTGCGGAAAAAGCCCAGATCCATTCCGGTGCCCCTGCCGGGTGCCGGATAGGCGCCGTCTTCTATCTTCATCCCGAGGCAATAAAGCAGGATGACTATACCAATCACGATCTCCAATGTAAAGGCCTTCCTCCAGGAATCTCCGCAGACAAAGGCGATGAAAGGAGCGATACAGGCGCCTATGGCAAAGCAGGCCTGCAGGAAGTTGAGTTTGGAAGCGTCATTTCCGGAAAGATTGCTGACGATGGAATTGTTGTAATTTCCGCAGGATCCCTTGCTGAGCCCGGTCATGAGCATGGCACAGAGCAGGAGAAAGGGATTGCCGGTGAACATGATCATGCCAAGACCGGCAAGCGCGAGATTGGCAAGAACCAGATAGGACCTTTTGATGCCGAACCAGCCGGGAAGAAGGGGGGCTGCAAGCCCGGCCAGAAAATAGCCGGCAGACTGTACTCCCATCATTACTCCGCTGAGCTTATAGGTCAGGCCGTACTCCGCCCTGATCATAGGCAGGACTGCACCGATGAGCAGAAGATAGATTCCCATCGATGTTTGGTTGAGGTACATACAGCGCAGCAGATACTTGTTTTGTCTTTTTTTCATTTCGCGTAGTCGTTTACGTTCTCGGATGTGACTTTCTCAAAGGGTACGTAGAAGAGGCTGTCGCACTCATCGGATACTGTGCAGCCGGTTCCTTGGCCGGCGGGCTTGCCGTCGATCAGGTTCCTGGCGATGCGGATAGCTGCTTCTGCCTGTCCGGCAGCGCTCTGGAAGACGCTCATGGACATGGTTCCGTTCTGAATTGCTTCCACTGCGTCAGCAGTTGCATCGATGCCGACGATCGGGATGGAGGCGGGGTCAATGCCTTTGTTCTCCAGGGCCTTGATAGCGCCGAGTGCCATTGCGTCGTTGTTGGAGATGATGCAGTCAAATTCTTTGCCTGTTTCAAGGAAGGATTCGACGCCCTGCTGTGCCTTTGCGCGGTCATAGTCTGCGGAAATCGTTGCGACTTCAACCATGTTCAGGCCGGCGTCCTTGAGGATTTCGAGAGGCTTCCGGGAACGGATGACGGAGTGGGACAGATCCAGAGGTCCCTGGATCAGCAGATAACGGACATCTGTCTGGCCTTTTTCCTTGAAGTAGTCTGCAAGGAATTCACCCTGGAAGGTGCCTGCGAGGTTTTCATCAGAGGCTACACCTGCGATTGTTCCGCCGAGGAGACTGTAATCATCGGGCTCAGGCAGGCGGTTGACAAATACCAGGTTCATGTCGCCGGCAGCTTCCACACAGGCTGTCACGTCACTGGAGTAGGCCACGTTGACGATGGTGGCTTCCTTGCCTTCTGCCTTTGCCTGCTCGATGCACTGAATGACCTTGGAAGAGTCATTTCCGGCATGCTTGACTTCCAGAGCCACGTCGTTGTTCTTCGCGCTGACACTCATGTCTTTCAGCAGTTCAGACAGCCATTCGTCTTCCACAGTGGAGACGTAGCAGATATCGTATGAGCTGCTTCCCTGGGAAGTGGATGCGCTGCCTGCAGGTGCGTTTGTTGCAGAGCCGCTTCCCGACGCGCCGCTTCCGCAGGCGGTGAGGCACATCATGGCGATCATACCGGCGGCAAAAATGTTTCTGAACTTTTTCATTTTGGATCCTCCTTCATGTCAATCTTTTCTGTGTTTGAACTTCCTTCTTTTATCAATCATTATTGTTTCGGGTGAATTGTTTTGCTGTATCTTTTTTTGTTTTTCTGAGGTCTGCTGTTTTCTTTGATGATTTGATTATAGGTGCTTTACCGCCGTGATTTCAGAGGGTTTACTGACTGAAAATGTAAAAAAACCGACATACTCAATTGATGCTTTATTTTTAAAAAACAGCGGATTTTCATGGAAAAATAGGCTGTGAAAAGGTTATAATTGTAATGAAGGGACTGCAAAATGTAAAAAAACCGACCTGAAACAGCAGGTAATAGACGATTTACATCTTCCTGCATGGGTTTTCTATGCATGTTTTTTATGACACTGTCATCTCAATGC
Organism: uncultured Lachnospiraceae bacterium; assembly: GCA_946411695.1. Classification (GTDB taxonomy): domain Bacteria; phylum Bacillota; class Clostridia; order Lachnospirales; family Lachnospiraceae; genus CAG-791. The sequence continues at coordinate 883 of CAMKEX010000055.1, read as the reverse complement.
ATTTTCCGCCTTGCGGCGGGCGCAGGCAGACCGGGGGGATGGAGGACGGAGGACGGCATGGCCGTTTCAATCCTGACAATGATGATTAAGATATTCAGATTATCAAGACATAAACTATGATCAGTTATTAGGACAGGTGAGGAAGGAAAATGATACGTTATCAGAAAAACAGACTTGTTCTGGCAAGTGACAGTAAAGAACTTTTAGAGAAGGAATCCGGGGGCCTGCCCTTTGTATGCAACTTCAACGAGAGCAACGTGTTTATAGGGCACCATATTCCCTGGCACTGGCACGAATGGTTTGAGATCAACTACACGGAGAGAGGGTCTTATCTGCTCCAGACGCCGGAGCATACCGTGGAGATCCACCAGGGTGAGGCTGTTTTTATCAACGGCAGTATCCTGCATGCCTATGACTTTCCGGTGGACGGTGGCTATTACTCACTGACTTGTGATTCCCGCTTTCCGGGCGGGGAGTTCGGGAGTTATCTGGACAGAAAATATTTTTCACCGCTTCTGCGGTCCAGATCCCTGACCTTCCTGCATATCAAGCCCGACACAGAGAGAAGGATCCGTCTGATCGGTTATATTCTGGAGTTTCTGGATGTTCTGAGAGAGGAGCCCAGAGGCTATGAGCTGGCCGTAAGGCAGATCCTGGGAGACTTTCTGATCCTGCTCTCCGAGGAGGCCGCGGAGATTCTTGCCAGGGATCAGGCGGGCAACGAACGGGATCTGGAGCGTATGAAGCTGATGCTGGACTTTGTCTACAAAAAATATGGCGACCAGATCGGGGTGACGGAGATCGCACAGGCGGCAGGCATCAGTTCCAGGGAATGCACGCGGTGCTTCAAGCGGACGGTCGACCGCACACCGGTCCGCTTCCT
>CAMKEX010000054.1 GCA_946411695.1 uncultured Lachnospiraceae bacterium | reverse complement strand
CGAACATTCCCTTATATGGGGAAATAAAAACCTGCTAACTCACGACTGAAGTCACAAGAATGCGCCGGTTGTATTTTCAAAAAAGAAAAAATCCGGCTTCGGCCGGATTTTTCTATTTACAAAAGAGTCTGATTTCCAAATGTGGTGATCTCAGGCTTGCGGAAGCGAGATATCGCTTTGATTTTCCCGGCATAGGTGACCTTTTGCATGCGGAAGCGAGATATCGCTTTAATTATTTTCATTTGTATTATGAGACAATAAAAAAGGGACATTGAATATCATAAATGGTATTCAATGCCCCTTTTGATTATATATAACACTCTTCATATACAGCTTTTACAGGAAAAGTCCTGCTGGCAAAACCGTATTTTTCCCTTTATTATCCCATGATGGAATAATTATTCTATTATGGTGTAATTATCCCATGATGGCAAAAGCGGCCTGTCCGACATACATCATGCACATGATGGCACCTTCTGCACGGTTCAGCTGTTTGCCGGTTGTGATGAAGATAAAGGTCACCGCATTGATCAGGAGCAGGAAAAGGAGGTTGACAGAGAGCTCAAAGGTGACAGGCAGCGGGTTGAGGAGGGCTGTGGTACCCAGGATGAACATGATATTGAACAGGTTGGAGCCCACGACATTGCCGACGGCAAGACCGTTCTCATGTTTGTAGGATGCCACAATGGAGGTCACAAGCTCAGGGAGAGATGTGCCGACTGCTACGATCGTAAGACCGACAAGAGTCTCCGACATTCCGAAGAAGTAGGCGATGGTCTTTGCGGAATCGACAACGGCCTGGCCTCCGATCACAATGAGTGCGATGCCGACGATCATGAGGAGGATGCACTTTTTGAGTGAAACAGTTTCCTGAGCGGTCTCTTCCTCTGTCTGGCTGTGCATTGCGTTGCGGACCAGAAGGAACATGTAAACTGCGAATACGATCAGAAGAGCAAGACCTTCGAGTCTGCTGATCGTTCCGACGGTACTGCCTGCTGCCTTGCCTGCCATCAGTCCGCCGCCGAAGAGCAGGACCAGGACGGTCATCAGAATGGAGATCGGGAAATCTCTCTTGATGATCTCCGATGAGACCGGCACAGGGGAAAAGAGTGCGCAGAAGCCCAGAACGACGAGCAGGTTAAACATATTGGAGCCGATCACGTTGCTGAGGGCGATCTCATTGGAATGATTGAGCGCTGCAGTGGTGCTCACGGCAAGCTCCGGGGCACTGGTGCCAAGGGCCACGATGGTGAGGCCGATGATCAGGCTCGGCACGTGGAATTTTCTCGCCAGAGAGGCGCTTCCGTCCACGAAAAGGTCCGCGCCCTTTACCAGAGCAGCAAATCCGATGATCAGTACCAGAAAGTTTACAAATATCATGATCTTCTTACAAACCTCCTATAATTCCTGTAAATCATTCCTGTAAATTGAAAAGAGACTTTTTAATAAAAACCTTTAAACGATGATTACCTTTAATTTAAATGATTATTATCCTTAAAATGAAAAAAGAGACTTTTACCGCATTCAACATGCAGTAAAAGTCTCGCTTCTTGACAACATATACCGGGGATTTCATTTCCCGTATTGACGAATATATGTTACACGAAATCGTCCAGGGAAATCGTGCAAGCTACTCCCGATTACTTTCAAGATGGATATTACACTGGTTTTTTTGATATGTCTATATGCTATTTGCCTGAGTAAATGTATTCTTTTTAAACCAATCAATAATGCTGATCTATAAAGTTGATCAACATAGCGATTCAATAAAGCAGACCAGGTTGAGCCGGCAGGGATTCTTTTTCATTTCCTCAGCACTTCATGATCCAGCATATCGAGCCGATCAGCCTGCAGGAGCAGTTCCAGATGGCGGAGGCCGAGGCTGAACCCTGTCGCGACAAAATCCAGGACAAGGGACAGAAGACCGGCAACGGCCATTACTTCTCCCGGAAGCCCCAGCTGTTTGATCAGGATTCCGACACAGGCCATGGTCCCGCCCGTGACGGGAGGAGCTGCAAAGCTCACGACCGTGCACACGATCCACAGTGTAAGCATCCAGCCGATACTTCCTCCGGTGCCATACTGCTCCCCGGCTGTAAAGGCAGTCAGTATAAACAGGACAGCAATACATCCGCAGTAAATGGAACTTGCCACAGGGTAGCCGATCCGGGTAAGTGTCGGGTCGATCCACAGCTCCTTCTCATTGATCTCTGCGCACAGGCTGTAGGCGGCAGACCCGGAAGCGGTGGAAAAACCGACCACCATGGCGGGAAATATTTTCTTCAGCAGGACCACGGCGCTTACCTTCAGACGCAGGTAGACAATAATGAGCTTCACAGCCAGAAAAACCGCACATACTGCCGCGCACAGGACTATGGGCTTCCACAGGCTCGCCAGTGTCTTGATGCCGCTCTCCCAGATCTGCATGGAAAAGGAAGCAAAAATGAAGAGGGGCAGGAGTCTGCAGACTGCCCGGATGGCATCCGTCACGAGGTCGTTGAGATCAGCAGCAAGCTCCCGGACTCTTGCCCCGGAGTCACCGGCCGACACCAGAAGCACTCCGATCATAGCTGCCATAAAAATAATCTGCAGGGTGTTTCCGTCATAAAAGGGCCTGACCGGATTGGACGGTATGATATCCAGCAGCAGATCCCGGATGCTGACAAGCTGCGAGTCCCCGCCTGAGCCGCCGCCGGTCAGAGCGAAGAAGGGCGGTATCTGGCGGCACCGGCGGTCAGCAGGCGGAATCGGGAGTCATCAGGAGGAATCAAGCGGCATAAGAAGGCATCAGGAGGAATCCGGAGCCATCGGGCAGCAGAAGACTGCAGTCCGGAATCAATCCGGAGTTATTAAATGCGTTAAGGATAAAGATAGTAGTATTAATATTGAAATATATGATATTAAACATATGCGTGTTAAATTTTTATTCATAGAGGAGGTGGTATTTCAGTCAGGGAAACAGGAGGGGCGGACCATGAAAAAGAAAATAAGAAATCTGGTAATCATTACAGCAACAGCAGGTTTGCTGTATACACATGGTATGGATCTGATTATGACGTGTTTTGCTCTGGGGTATTACGCATATAAGGGATTTCCCCAGGAAGTGTATCTTGATGTAGCTTTTCAGGATAATGTTTTTTTCGATACCTATGACGTCGATGTGTATATAGACGATGAGAAGATTGATACCATTCCTCATGGAAAATACTACACGGACATGCTCTTTGATCTGCGAAAAGGAACACATATGATCTCGTTTCGCAAAGTCGGAGATTTAAGCGTGTCCGGCAATTATGCCTTTGATGTCAAGGGGGAAACAACTTTCAAATGTATGATTCATGCCAGACATTCCGACATACTGGTGGATCAGGTACAGGTATTTGATTCCCTGGTGGGAAATGCGATCAAGATGGTCGATACGGAAGGAATGTATCTTGCAGACGCCAGAAGATCTTTGTGGAGTCAGGGATTTGTGAATGTGACTTCGGCGGCCGATGACGATTATATTCTTGATGAGAACAACTGGATCGTTGTCTCTCAGAATGTCGAGGCCGAAAAGGTGTATGACAAGAATACGGCGATCATCCTCCAGTGCGAACACATCAGAAGATAGACGACGGAGGGAAAAGGGATCATAAATGAAATCAGGAAAAAAGAGACAGGCACCGGCCCGAAAGAGCATGGTGCCTGTTTTGTTTCCGGTGCAGGAATGTACCGGGGATTTTGCAGAAAGCGATTGCAGAAAGTGATTGCGGATAGTGATTGCAGAAAGTGATTGCCGAAAGTGATCGATGCGGATCCCTTTTTTATATTTGCAATTAAGTGTAATGCGTTTATAATAATATGTAGCACGCAAAATGTATGCGGGGCAGTACATGGACTGCTCAATTATTCCCGCATCAAAAGAGACAATTCACAAGAGACAAGGGGGATTATTATGCTGGTTACACTGAAAGAACTGCTGGCGATTGCGGAGGCGGAGAACAAGGCGATCGGCTCCTTCACATGCCCGAACATGGAGATCGCGATGGGAACCATCCGCGCAGCAGAAGAGATGGAGTCTCCGATCATCATTCAGATCGCTGAGGGACGTTTAAAACATACTCCTCTCGATATGATCGGACCTCTGATGGTACAGGCGGCAAAGGATGCAAAGGTCAAGATCGCAGTTCACCTGGATCACGGTCTTACCGCAGAAAAGGCAGCGGAAGCTCTGGGATACGGTTTTACATCCATCATGTTTGACGGATCCCACTATTCTCTGCAGGGAAATATTGACAAGACCAATGAAGTCGCCCGTCTGGCACGCGCAGCCGGCGCTTCTGTCGAAGCTGAGCTCGGCACCATCGGCGGCAAGGAAGCTACCGAGCGCGAAGAGGTCTCCAAGTACACGGATGTGGAAGAGGCCAGAACCTTTGCGGCAAATGCTGACATCGATGCGCTTGCAGTGGCAATCGGCAATGCGCACGGCCACTACAAGGGAATCCCCAAGCTGAATTTTGAGCGCCTGACAGAGCTCAAAGAGGCAGTGGGACTTCCTCTGGTCCTGCACGGCGGCTCCGGCATCTCTGATGAGGACTTCCGCAAGGCCATCACCCTCGGCGTCCGCAAGATCAACATCGCCACAGCCAGTATGGATGCATGCATCAACTGCGCAGGAGCCTACATGGCACAGCCCGGCGAGCACGACTACTACGGCTTCAACGAAGCGATTGTACAGGGCGTCTACGAGAACGTCAAACACTGCATCAAGGTCTTCAACAACAAAGAGCCCCTCTGATCGGGATACACGACATCTATATGTGACACAGAAAAAGCACTCAGGCAGTCCGGCCTGAGTGCTTTTTTACTCTTTTGACCATGCCGCTCCTTGGAGCGGCAGTACATGCTCCGATTGTGCATGTGGCCTTTTCACGGAGGCGAAAACGGTGATGGATCAGGCAATTTGTAGCGCCTTGCGGCTTTATACTATGATATAATTAATAAGATATATGCACAAAATTGCAATCCGGTCGCAGATTTATATTTTTTTGTATGGGGGACGCTATGAAGGTGTGGTTCACTGAAAAGGACATGGAAACATTGCTGGAAGTCTATGATGCATACGGTGATATGCTGAGTGCTCTGCGCATGATCAACGGCGGCGCCAGTGATACAGGCATCATTGGCCGGATGGGGAAAATAGAGGACCTGTTTCAAAATCTCAGCCCCGTCTATAATCCCGATGAGAATGTGTCTGATGATTCGGTGTTCTGGCACGCGTTGATGTGCTCTGACATGGAGATGTCCGAGCGGGTCGGTGTTCTTATGGGTGATGCCCCGGCAGGCAGGTGATTTTTAAAGATTTCAATGGAGTTTATTGCGTCAGGTGTTTTGCCGGAACAGCATGTGGAGGTGTAAAAAGATGGGCAGAATATCATCGTTTGTCGATGCGATTTATAAATATGAGTCTCGGTTCAAAGAGCAGTATATTCTTGAAGAGGACCAGTTCCTTCCCGCGAAAGAAGTGATCGGTGACATTTGTCAGGTTCTGCTGGATGTCAGCTGTATGCGCGAGGAAGGGAGATTTCCTTCCTTCAGGGTATGCTTTATAAAGCCGGATTCTGATCTGCTCTCTACATATGTGTACGCGCATGCACTTCTTTTCGAGAACCCTACAGAATTCAATGCCAGGAATCTTCATAAGCTTGCACCGGCTCTGAATCCCGATATGAGTTATCTGATCGTGGATGTCAGCACCAGCCCTTTTCAGATGATTGGAATCATCGCCGCCTATACCGCCTGGGAAAAGATCCTCACAAAAGAAATCACGACCGGCAACAGGATGCCCAAAATCCCGAATCTCTTTGTAAACGGCCCGGGAGAGCTGGGGGCATGTCTGGGAGAGGCAGCCGTTGTCAACTATTCTTCAGGTCACTGTGTTTTCTTCCGCACAGATACCTTCACTGATACGCTCGTAGCCGAACAGCTGGAAAAAGGCTCAAAAGTGCCCCAGAAAGAACGCCTGCAGCTCTTGTACAGAATTTTCTGGCAGATGAGCAACTACGGTCACGGCGGCGCGGTCCTGATCGTTCCCAGTGCCGAATCGTGCAGGGAATTTATCGATTTCAAGTATCGGATGCGCAGCGGATATCTGTTTGAGGACGGAGAGAATGCGGAAAGACCTCTGAAGAAGATGCGCGAGAAAGAGATTGTCACATATGCTGATCTGATCGCAAAGCTCACCTCTGTGGACGGCTCAGTCATCCTCACAAAGGATTTTGAGCTTCTGGGTTTCGGCGCGGAGACTCTTGTGGACAAGATGGAGAGCAAGCATCCCGATATGCGTTTTATCGGCTATGACAACAGGGAACAGACCTACAAGAGCTTTATGGACCAGGGAATGCGCCACAGAGCCGGCTACCGCTTCTGCAGCGCGGTTGAAGGCAGTATTGCCTTTATCGTTTCTCAGGATGGAACCATCGAGGCCTGTACAAAACATGACGGCAAGGTCGTTGTCTATGACAAAGTTGCACTGCCTTTTATCTGATCGGATCTCCTGCGGTGACGACTGCTCTGGAACTGTACAAATTAAAAACAATCTGTCTGCACAGAGTGTTCTACGATATTTTGTGATATTATTATAGAGTGAGTTGTGCATGCTGCACTCGTGTGTTTAGACCGGGTCGGCATTGCTGAATAAAGAGCGGCTGCGGTAACCCTGCTCTCTTTTTTACAGAAAGGAGAAAAGCGAAGGATTTATGAAAACAGTCAAATTTTTTTTGCGCACACAACACAGGATCTGCAGGTACCGGATGATACACCAGTCCTGACCAGCAAAGTGGATCAGCTTACCAGTGACCGGACAGGTATTGAAATCGTCCGCGAGGCGATGGAGAATCCGATCGACAGCCCCAGGCTGTGTGAACTGGCAAAAGGAAAAGAGGACTGTGTCATCATCATCAGCGATCACACAAGACCTGTTCCCAGCAGGGATATTCTGCCCAATATGATCCGCGAACTCAGGGAAGGCAGCCCTGACATCAAGATCACCCTTCTGGTCTCCACGGGCTTCCACCGTCCCACGACAGTGGAGGAACTCAGGAATAAGCTGGGCGATGAACTCTTCGAGGAGTTCAAGGACAACATTGTTGTCCATGACGCCCACGATCCCTCCAGGAATGTCAAGGTCGGATCCCTCCCCAGCGGCCCCGACTGCATCATCGACAAAGTGGCAATGAATACACAGCTCCTGGTTTCGGAAGGCTTTATCGAGCCGCACTTCTTTGCCGGCTTCTCCGGCGGACGCAAGAGCATCCTTCCCGGCGTTGCGGATGCTGTCACTGTCATGGGCAATCACTGCTCCAAATTCATTGACAGCCCTTATTCCCGCACCGGCATCCTGGACCACAACCCCATGCATGAGGATATGCTGGCCGCTGCAAGGATGGCCAAGCTTGCCTATATCGTAAACGTTGTCATCGATGAGGACAAAAAGACGGTTGCCGCCTTTGCCGGCAACTTTGAGACGGCCCACCGCAGGGGCTGCGATTTCATCGCAGATTATGTCTGCGTAAAACCTGCCTACGCTGATATTGTCATCACCACAAACGGCGGTTATCCGCTGGACCAGAACGCCTACCAGTCTCCCAAGGGAATGACCGCCGGTGAAGCGACTGCAAAGGACGGCGCAGTCATCATCATGCTGGCTTCCTGCTCGGACGGCACAGGCGGTGATTTCTTCTACCATATCATTGCGGATGAACCCGACATTGAGACGGCCTATCAGAAGTTCCTGGCAACACCCCAGGAGAAGACCGCTCCCGATCAGTGGTGCAGCCAGATCCTGGCCAGGATCGTGCGCAAATACAAAGTGATCTTTGTCGCCAATGAGGATCAGAAGGACATGATCGAAGGCTTGAAGATGGAGTATGCGCCCAGCCTCGAGGCAGCATATAGGCGCGCCAGAGAGATCAAGGGCGAGGACGCTTCCCTGACCTGCATCCCCAACGGTATTTCCGTTGTCGTCAGAGACTGATTTTCAGAGGCGGATAATCAATCTGATTCCGCCGGAAACGGATGCCTCTGTCCCCGGTCCGCTTCCTCCCTTTGTAAATAGTTAAAAAATAAGCCCACGCCTGATTGATTTCCGGCATGGGCTTTTTACTGCAGATCGTTTGACAGATCCGACTTTATTCTAAATCAATTTAAATTGTTTTTCACGTTCGGAGCTTTTTTCACGTTCGGATTTTTTTATGTTCGGATTTTTTTCACGTTCGGAACAGGTTTACACCTGCTCGAAAACCATACCGGAGCCGGCATTTTCTTCCAGATCTTCCCAGATCAGTTCGCCGCCATCCAGCATGAACTGTGCGGAACCATCGGTGTACTCTGTGTAGCTGTATTCCACATTTCCTTTCTTGTTGAAACCGATGGTCTCTTTTGTACCGTTGCCATTAGCCATGAGGGAGCCGCTTCCCTGGTCATAGCAGCAGACATATGTCCACTCTGTATGCTCGGCGGCGGTATTGCTCCAGGTGATGTTGACATCGTAGAACTGACCGTCTCTCTCAATGTTGATCACTGCGCGGCCGCATACATAGGTGCCGGGATAGGCGTCGCCGGTAGATGCTGTGACGAAATCATCCTCATCGTAATGATAACCGTTCATGAGATCATCTTCATCAATATAATTGCTGTTGTATGCATAATAGTCGTCGCTATAGTGGCTGTAGGACTGAACGTCGTCAACACAGACGCCGTTGATACCGGAGGAAAGTGTTCCGATCTGTGCGGCGGATACTGTGGTGGGCATCATGGCTGTACCGAGGATAATAATAGCTGAACCTGCTGTTGCTGCGATTGCTGCTGCGATGTTTTTCATTTCGAATTCCTTTCTCTATGCTTAAAAGCATTTGCTTGTTTGTTTTTTGTTATGCCTGAAGTATATCAGGGGAAACTGCACAGAAATGTCACATTCTCGGTCCGTTACTTGACTGCGTAAATCTCCGTCACTATAATTTTTAGGAAATAATCCTGCATAATATAAGGAAAGCCTTCCTGAATAACAGCTTCAGGGATTGTATACGTGATGAGGTGTCGATGAAAACAGTACGAGTAACTGCTGCAGTGATCTGCAGGGACGGCCGTGTATTTGCGACCGCAAGGGGATATGGCGATTACAAGGGCGGCTGGGAATTCCCCGGGGGCAAGATCGAACCGGGGGAGACGCCGCAGCAAGCACTGAGACGGGAGATCCGGGAAGAGCTGGACACAGACATCCTGGTGGGAGATCTCATAGATACAGTAGAATATGATTATCCGACCTTTCATTTATCTATGGATTGTTTCTGGTGCACGATCAGAGAGGGGAACCTGACGCTCAGAGAGGCAGAGGCGGCCAGGTGGCTGACGGCGGAGAACCTGGACAGTGTGGACTGGCTGCCTGCGGACAGAAGCCTGATCGAAAAGATCAGATCGGGAATGCGGTAGAGCGGGATGCGGGAGAAGCACAGTTTGTCTGGTTCTTCAGCTCTTTCAGGTCCTGTCGGCGTCAGGAGCAGTCCCGATATGGTCACAGATGTTGAGAGGTATGTATGTCTGAATGGATCAATATTATCACTGACAGTACAATCGAAGGGTCTGGCGGCTCGCTTGAGTTTACCAGAAAAGCGGGAAGGGAGATCCAGTCTCTGATCCGCAGGAAGGATTTTTCCGAGAACGAGGGCAGGAGGATCCTGCAGTACCTGCGCAGCCAGTCGGAGATGATCCCTTTCGGTTCTTATTTAAAAAGGTATCTTTCTCTCCGCTTCGGCATTAAATACAATCACCGGGAACAGGATGACGCGCAGTACAGAGAATTTCTCAAGACAGCGTTTTCCCGCACACACACGCCCAGGTCTTTTCACAGGTCGAGTACCAGTCTGGGAGTCCTGATCAACGGGTGGCTGCGGGCGGCTTCGGTGAGCCGCGAGACGGTCTTTCTGCTGGGGTTTGCCCTGGAAATGCCGGTGGAAGATGTCAGCATGTTCCTGACGAAGGCGATCTGCGATCAGGATTTTAACCTCAGCGACCCCGAGGAGACGATATTCTGGTACTGCTTCAGAAACAGGCGGCCGGCCATGTTTGCTCTGGAAATGATCGAGGTCTATCAGAATACGGATGTTCACGGGAACGACGGTCTGCAGCCGCCGCAGGATGGCGCACGGCTGAGGATTCCGGGGGATTTGGATTCCTTCCCGCTTCCGGACGGCCCCACGATCAGGAGACGCTCGAATCTTCTGGGCAGAGACATGAACGAGAGGGAATTGATCGAATACCTTTCGCAGCTGAAACAGCAGAGGCAGTCGAACCGGTACAGCCGCACTGCCTACAGCACTTTTGTGAGTCTTCTGGACCGGGCAAAATATGAGATCGGAGAGATGAATGCGGAGGAGGACCTCTACGTATTCGGAAAAGAGCAGGAACGCAAAAATGTCCGGGAGGCGGAGGTCGAGAAGGTCCTGTACAGCGGAGTCCCTGTCGACGACAAGGGCAATCTGATGAACATTTCCTTCTCGAGTCTGGGAAAAGGCTTTGCCAAACACCGTCTGAGCAGGCAGCGCATGAGCCGTCTGCTTGCCGGAAAAGCGGCGGTCACCCGTTACGATCTGCTGACCCTGCTCTTTCTGAATTCTGTCCTCAGGGACGATGAGAGCCCCATCCCCCGTTACAGGCGGTTTGTGAAGAACGCGGACGCCATGCTTGCCCACTGCTACATGGGGAGACTGAATATTTCCAATTTATATGAAGCTTTTCTCCTGGTCTGTCTGCTCACAGAGGACCCGCTGTACGCTTTTTCGGAGGTCTGGGAACAGTCATACGAATAAAAGCCTTTTCCTGGGCCGGGCGAAGCACTTTTCGATAAAAAACAGCTAAAAATTTATCCGTGTGACGCTTTTGTGACTAATCCCATGATATACTGAGTTCGTAAAATAAAAACAAACAAAAACGCAGACATGCATGACTACATGCAGACTTGCGTGATCAATCAGGACAACATCAATTGAAACAGAAAAGGAGAAAAAAATGAGCGAAGAAATGAAGAAAGTAAATGATATTGAACTTGAGGAAGTTGCAGGCGGAAAAGACCGTATCGCAGATGGTGTTGTGGCAGGACCTCACACCAAATCTCACGGCTCCAAGAAGACTGTTTCAGGTCTGACCTCCGGATGGCTGGCACTGAGAAGCGCTCCCTGCTATGATGCAAGCAACGAGATCGGCCAGCTGTACAACGGCGACAAAGTCGAAGTGATCGGCGATACTGTAACCGTACCTAATGATTTTCATGGAACAGCTACTTATATCAAGGTGCATTCTCACAAACTGCACAAGGACGGCTATGTAAACGCTGCATTCCTTAAATAATCAGAAGCGGAAAGGCCGGAGGAAAACGGTCGGGCTGCGCAGGCAGCCTGCTGGATAATTGAATATTGAATCATAAAAGGATCTGTACTGTATCTGCTTTCAATCGGGAAGGCAGTATGCAGTACAGATCTTTTTTTCGTTACAGGCGGAATATTTTCGTTATATCCGGGCTGTTTTCATTATTACAGAAAGGCTTTTTACAGGGCAACAGTATCGGATGGCCGCAGGTGGAAGATATTGTCATGTGGAAGATATTGTCATAGATGGAATATATTTTTCCAGCCGCGCAGGCTGACGGGTTTGAAGCGCTTTTTGAGTTCTTTGACCACCTGGTCGCGGGAAGGGTCCCTGACGAGGACGTCGGCACTGCCCGGTTTGTTGCTGAAGGTGACGACTTTGGGGGCGCCTGTCATCTGCCTGAGCTGTTCGAGCATATTGTCGCGGGTGGCTGAGGCGGAATAGATGCGCAGGATCTTTTCTCCCTCGTCACAGTCGAGCGTCTCGAAATTTGTGCGGCAGCGGTCTGCCCAGGGATGGCTCATGAGTTTTTCGTAGAGGGCATCGCTATTTTCCGCCAGATCAATGACCTGGAGATAGACTACGTCCTCTGTGACAGGGGTATCTGTCCGGACATAATTGCGGTGGGGGGAGACGCGCTTCTTTCTGTATAGCTTTGCCATGCACAGATAGGCGGATTTGGTCAGTGTGAAGCTGCTTTTTGCGCTGTCCGCATTGTTTTCGCGATGTGCGTCTTTTACCTCTTCGAGAATCAGGTCCTTGTAGTCCTTGAAATAGATGATCAGGAGCTGGTCTTGTATGGTATTTACAAAAAACGGCATTCCCTCCGCCTGGAGAAAATCACTGATCAGTCGGACCAGGTCCGGGCTCATTTTTTCCGTCCGGATATATTTCATTGTGACCAGATCATAGAGGACGGCTCCGTCCATGGCGATGATGGGAAGGCGGAAATTGACGCCCGCCAGCACTTCACGCACGGTGGCGGGTGTCTGTTTGGTGGAGATCGAAAAGCGCATGCCTTCCTCCAGATAGCGGTTGAGTTCGATCTGCGTGAAGGAGGACAGCTGACGGTCCTCCCGGAAGAGGACATGGTCGATGCCGGATACAAAGAGCGTTGAACAGTCATAGACTCTGGGGAGATGGAAGGAATTGACCAGGATCCCGATTCCCACGCCGATAATGGTATCCAGGGTTCTGTTAAAAATATGCACATAAAAGGCTGTATCTTCGATATGATACATGGCGATTCCCAGAAATACGACCGTGGAAAACAGAGCGTATTTGGAGATGTTGAAAATGACTGTGGAATAGATGACCAGACCTGCGAAAAGACCGAGCAGCAGGTAGTGGAGCATGATCGTCTGAAAGCCGCTGCCCAGAGGCAGAAGATCCGCGAACAGAACAGCGCCGCCCCAGAAGGCACCGATCATGGTTCCGATGATTCTGTCCTTGCCCTCCTGCAGCATGTTGGAAGAGTAGGGCTGCACACACTGCAGGGCGGCGATGACCGAATAGAAAGGCTCGCCCTTGAATCCGCGCATATAATAAAGGAGCATGCAGAGCCATACAGCGAAGACGGAGCGGATAATTCGCTGTCCCGGGAGGGGGAACTTTGACCGGAAGAGAGGGGAAGCGGAGTCTTTTTGCATAACAGCCTCCTGAAAAAGAGCGGGGTGGTTGTTTTTGCGAAGATTTTCCTTCATACTTGTGCCCGTGAGCTTCTGTTCACTTACATGTATGAAGAAACTGCGTGTGCTGCCGCGTCTGCACGCCATGATAAACCGCAGATCGGATTTCTGCCCGCATCCGGGCATTCGGAATCCGCTTGTTTTGGACAAAAAGCGCGCAATACCGCGGCGGGTCATGCTTTATCAGCGGCACTGGAGGAAGAAAAATGCATCTGTCTGTTACATACATCCTGATTGGGATCAATATTCTGGTCTTTGCGGCCGAGACGATGGCGGGCGGAACGGAAAACCGGGAGACTGCCCTGAAATTCGGCGCCATGTATGCGCCCTATATCAAAAAGGGGCAGTGGTACAGGATGTTTACATCCATGTTCCTGCATTTCGGTTTTATCCATCTGATCTGCAATATGTACTCTCTCTACAATCTGGGACCGGCCCTGGAGCATTTCTTCGGCGTTCCCCTGTTTCTGGTCCTGTATTTCGTCTGCGGCCTTGCAGGAAACCTGCTCAGTTATGCCGCGGAGAGACGAAGCGGGCAGAACAAGATCTCGGCGGGAGCTTCCGGCGCCATCTTCGGTCTGCTGGGATCCTATCTGGTATTCGCCATTATGCCGGGCTACGGCGGCGTCTCACTGTACGGGATCCTGCGTGTGCTGGCGATCAATGCCTTCTACACCTTCTCCAACAGGAGCATCAATGCAATGGCGCATGTGGGGGGACTGCTGGGAGGAGTGGTCCTGACCTTTGTCCTGCTCATGGTTTACTGATAAACACGGCCCGGCCGCAGAACTTTCTGCAGACCGGGCCTTTATATCTGCCTTTTACCGGAAGCCGGACGCGGTGTCTTCTGCAGACTCTGCCACCGCAGTCCTGTTTTTAAGCCGGATGCGTGTCTTCTGCAGACTCCGCCGCCGCAGTCCTGCTCAAAGCCGGACATAAGGGTCAGTCATGTTCGATGTGGTCCAGGCTTTTGAGCGTGTCGAGAACGGAAAAGTCCGTCACCAGGTTATCTTTCATCTTCAGGTGATAGATTTTCGGGCAGTTGCGCAGGCAGCTGATGTCTTTGATCCTGTTTGAGGTCATGGTCAGTACCCGCAGGTCAGTCATATTTCCCACAACACTGATGTCTTCAATCTGATTGTAGCTTATGTTCAGGTAGTTGAGGCCGGTCATACCGGCAAGGCAGGAAATATCGCTGATCTGGTTGGTGCCCATGTAGAGGTCTGTCATGAGCACTTTGTCTTCCAGTACGCTGATGTCGGAAATGAAGTTTTCCCGGATGTCGAGCATTTTGAGCGATCTCAGATCCTCAAGATCCGAGATATCCGTCAGATAGTTTCCGCAGAGATCCAGGTGGTCGAGCCTGGTCAGTTTCGAGATGGGCGACAGATCGCTGATCTGGTTGTTCTCGAGGTGGAGACTTGTAAGACTCTGAAGATTGGCCAGAGGGGAGAGATCCTCAATATTATTTTCTGCCAGATCCAATATCTCGATTCTTGAAAAATACGCAAGAGAGGAGATGTCTGTGATTCCTGCCCCGGTGAGATCCAGTTCCTTGACCGCAGAGGCGTCTTTGTAGGTCATAGTGCCGTCAAAGTTCAGATAATTGCAGACGGCATCCCGAAGATTATTGTCGCTCCACTCGATCGGATCGGTCATGGACCTGGTGACTGTTTCGGGAGTGTCGGCCTCTGCTGCAGGGCTGTCAGCCTCTGTCCGGGGGGTATCTGCCTCTGCTCCGGAACTGTCTGCTTCCGTTTTGGGGGTGACAGCTTCGGTCTCTGTCTTCTCTGCGCTTTCTTCTTCGCTGCCGTCCGCGGCTCCGCCGGAAACCACCTGTGACTCTGCAGGGATCGTGTCCGCTGTTTTGCGGCCGCTGTCTTTCCCGCCGGCCAGCCTGGCGACGGCGACCAGAACGATGACTAAAGCGGCTAAACAGAGGACGCCGATGATGGGAAGGAGGGACAGAGGACTGCGTTTCTGACCGCCGCGGCCTGTGCCGGAAGAGGTGCCCGGATCAGTATAGCCGCTATAGACGGATGGACCTGCAGCGGGCCGGGCATAGGGATTGTCACCATGGCCGGAAGGATTCATGGAAGACTGGGTATAGGGATTGTCACCATAGCCGGAGGGATTCATGGAAGACTGGGCATAGGGCCTTTCTCCGGACTGTGGATAGGGAACCTGTCCGTGACCGGAGGGATTCCTGACAGGCTGTGTCCAGGGAGCGGACGGATCCCTGCCGTCCCGGCTGCGGGGCCTGTCTGCCGGGGCGATTTCTGTGGGGAAGTTCCTTACGATCCGGCTCTGCATCCTGCCGCCGGTATTGTCCTGCGCGGAGGCAGGGATCGTGCACTGCTGCAGGGCTTTTTTGAATGCGTCTGCCGTGGGGAAGCGCTGCTCGGGATTGGGGGAGCATGCGCGGAGAATGACTGCGGCGAGCCGGTCATCCGCAAGAGAAGGCTTTGGCAGCGGTTCTCCCTGCATGCGGCGCATATTGGCCTGATGAATGATGGCCATGCGGTCTGCGCTGTCGGAATATTCCCGGCACAGAGGGGGCACGAAATCATTCATGAGGATGTAGAGGACCATGCCAAGGGAATAGAGATCGGCTGTATTATTGTATTTCTCGCCGCGGTAGACTTCCGGTGCCATGTACTGGGGTGTACCGCTTCCGCTCATGGAGGCCTTTTCATAGATGGAGGCCATGGTGCGGGAAATGCCGAAATCGCCGAGCTTGTAGCCTGTTTTTTCGCTGAAAAACAGATTGCCCAGTTTGATATCTCTGTGTATGATATTCTTTTTTTCACAGAGGGAGAGCGCATCGCAGATCTCGGACCCCAGGCGGATCACTTCGCTGCGGGATATCCTTCCCGTCCGTTTGATATAGGCGTTCAGGGCTTCCAGTTTTTCCATGCGGATCAGGATGGCGCAGAAGCCCTTCCCCTGCCGCACGGCATAGTCCTCAATGGAAACTATGTGGGGGTGCCCCTTGAGGTCGATCATCGTTTTGATCTCAGCGCTTACGCTTACGATGAAATCTTCGACCATGCTGTCCGAAGCATATTGCAGCAGGGGGCTGGCGGAAGAACTGCCGGAAGCGGAGGAGTCTCCGGAGCCCGCCGGATCGGGAAAAAACGGGAATGACGCATCCGGAATCGTACTGTTTTCCGGATTCCCGGACTCCATGTACAGGACTTTCAGGGCGCCTGTGTAGCGCGTCCCCAGGTCATCTCTGTAGATCTCATAGACAGAACCGTAGCTTCCTTTGCCCAGTCTGGAAGCCAGTTTCCAGTCCGGCCAGGCAGAAGCCAGAAGCTCCTGTATAAAATCGGTCTCACCGTACATTTTATATTCTCCCTGTAGAAGTGATTAAGCTGGTCGTGCCTGTGCCTGCTGTTCAAAGAGGGCACAGGATATCCTGCATTATCGGATAAGGACTGCCTGTTTGAACAGCGAATTGTAGCGGCTGCGGAAGAGCGTGAGATCGTAGAGGCGGATAGTTCCGGAATAGGGATCCGCAACCTGTACCCTGCCGTTCTGGATACCCAGCAGGACCATGCAGTGCTCCTGTCCGGTCCAGGTGAGCTTTTTGCCGTCGACAGTCCATGTCACGCCCCTGTAGGGCTTGAGGCAGTTGATGGTTCCCCAGACCATGACGGGGATTTCCGCTTTTGTATAGACGGTCAGTGTGGTGAGCTCTCTGCCGGATATATCCACGGCGCGAAGCTTCGATTTCTGTGCTTTCAGATAACTGTTGGCGGTGTTGACGATCACGGGCGCATAGCAGCCGTAGGCGCGGCTGCTGCGGGGATTGCCGACGAAAGCCTTGCGGAAATCAGTGCTGCCGATGGGACCCTTGGGCAGATAATTGTCTGCGAGATCGAGTTTGTCCGCCCGAAAGCCCAGATAATTGAGAACGATCGTCAGGGAAGTCACCTCACAGCCGGTCGGCAGTTCGGGAAACTGATGGATGGGAACCAGACTGGCCAGGGTCTTTTTGGGAGTGTTTTTGGAGGGATCAGCCACCGTGCGCAGGAGCCTGCCTGAGGAATCAAACTCGTAGTACCTGCTGCCGATCTTCCCTATGCCTGTCATCAGGGAGCCGAGATGGTTCTTTTTGTTGCAGTGGGCGTAGTATCTGTATCCGCCGACGGTGAACCAGCCGGTAACCATGCAGCCGTTTGCGTCGAAATAATACCTTCTCCCCGAGATTTTCTGGAAGCCGGTGGAAACAGCGCCGGGGCAGGGAGAGGAGGCCGGATTGAGAAAATAGGTCTTGCCATTGACCCAGACGAGCCCTGACAGGATCTCTCCTTTGCCCATATACCCTTTGATACTGCTGGCGAACCACTTTTTGCCGTTGACAGTGATAAAACCGGTCTTCAGATTGCCCTTTGCGTCAAAATAATAGTATTTGCCATTGTATTTTACAAAGCCGGTCTTGTACTTTCCGTTTGAGCCTTTCAGGCGGAGCCGGCTGCCGACTCTGACCCAGCGGGCACCGGAGGTGCCTGAGGGAATCTGCGAGAGGCGGCTGCTGTCGATCAGGGATTCCGGACCGGAGCCGGCGGCGGACGGTGAGGCCGCCATGGCCGGAACAGCCGTCAGGACTGTCAAAAAAAGGATGAGCAGTGTACGTGCGAGAAGCTGTTCCGTCCGGGTCTTCAGATCGTTTTTCATCTTCATATTTCAGAGCTCTTTCTACGTTTTTACGTTCTTTCTCTGACTGTGTATGTTTTCATGATCCTGATATTTTCCAAATCTGAGATGATATCTCTTATAAGGCGATATCTGTGAACAGGATACTGTTAACCGGAAAAATATCATCTTATTTTAGCAATTTGCCATGTCCTGTGCAATAATAGAAAAAGGATGCAGACAGCCTTGGGAAGGCCTGTCCGAAGCTGTCTGTGCCCTCTGCAGGAATGCAGGACAGCGGCAGTCATGCCGGACAGAGACGGATCATTTGAGAGAAAACGGAGACAGATATTCATGGGTTATACTTTTTACGGAAATGAAAACGCGGATGTGACGGCAGTCAGTGACATATATCCCGGGATCCGCACGCCCAAGGATCTTTATGATGTCCTCTGCGGTGTCTGGTGCGAATATACCTGTGCGCCCCGCCTGCGGAAGGGGTACAACAAGAGGCACATTACTTCCGGGCAGTGCTCGATCACGGCTTTTCTGGTACAGGATATTTTCGGGGGAAAGGTATACGGCGTCCCGCGCGAGGGGGGCACTTTCCACTGCTATAATGATGTGGACGGGCATGTGTTTGACATTACCAGCGAGCAGTTCGAGGGCGAGGACCTGTCTTACGAGGGCAATCCCGAGCAGTTCCGCGAGGTTCACTTTGCCAGAAAAGAGAAATACGAGCGCTATAAATACCTGTGCAGGGCGCTGAAGCTGGCCTGCGGAGTAAAGCCCGATTACCGCTGGATCTTCTTTGACCTGGACGGGACCCTGGTGCAGTCCGAATTCGGGATCGTGGATTCTGTCATCTATGCCCTGAAAAAGTTCGGGATCGAGGGACAGGACCGCGAGAAACTGAAAAAGTTCATCGGCCCCGCCCTGTTTGAATCCTTTCAGAATTTTTACCATTTTAATAAGGAAGATGCGGACCGGGCAGTCGTCTATTACCGTGAGCATTATGAGAAGGAAGGCATCTACATGGCTCCCCTGTACGACGGGGTGGAGGAGATGCTGCAGGAACTGACGGCAATGGGCAAAAAGCTTTTTGCCGTCACTGCCAAACCCCAGGAAATGGCGGAGAGGGTGCTGCGCCACACAGGCATCGACGGATATTTTCAGGCGGTCGTCGGACCTGACCGCTCTGCCAGGCAGACAGACAAGGCATCCCTGATCCGCCGGGCCATACAGTATGCGGCAGAAGGAGAAAAAACCGATGCCCGGCAGCCGGAAGAAGGGTATTTGGCAGATGATCCGGCAGCCGATGATGGGCAGAGGGCCGGGGAGATCGCGGCGCATTCTCTCATGGTCGGCGACAGACACTACGATATAGAAGGGGCGGTGCAGACCGGTGTGGATTCACTGGGAGTTCTCTACGGCTACGGAGACCGGCAGGAGCTCTGCCTGGCAGGTTCGACATATCTGGCGGACTCTCCCGGGGAGGTCGTGGAGCTGATCCGGAAAGCCGATCCGGAGAACTGACCGGAAAACTGATCCGGAAAGCTGATCCGGAGAACTGGCCCGGAGAACTGATTCGGAAAATGCCGAAGAAGGAGGAAGAATGTGAGTACGCAAAGTGAAAATACACGATGCAGGATCGCGGGCACGGTCCGCCACTCCAGTGTGGACGGTCCGGGTGTACGTTATGTGGTGTTTTTTCAGGGCTGTCCCCATCACTGTCCCGGCTGTCAGAATCCGGAGACCTGGGATCCCGCGGGCGGAGAGGAGACCACTGCGGAGCATCTGGCCGAAGAGATGCGCTCGACACGCTATCTCGACGGCATCACGCTCTCGGGCGGCGACCCCCTCCTGCAGCCCTCCGCCGTGATCGTTTTGGCGGATGCCGCCCGCGAAAAAGGCCTGTCCGTCTGGTGCTATACCGGCTGGACCTTTGAAGCGCTCCTGCAGGGGGCGGCGGGAGAGACCGCCCTGGAGGCACTGCGGCACATCGATGTCCTGGTGGACGGTCCTTTTGTACAGGATCTGCTCTCCAAAGAGCATATTTTCCGCGGCAGCAGCAACCAGCGCCTGATCGATGTGCAGGCCAGCCTTGCAGCCGGGGAGGCGGTCATGACCGGGGCCTGGTGACAGATACGCTGACCGGATACACCATATGGATGCACCATATGGGACACCATATGGATACACCATTTCGATATACAGTATGGAGATTGTACGGAGCGTATGGGCCGGCAGCTGTCCGAAAGGCGGCGGGTCACCGGCTCCGGAGGGCAGAAAGCAGGCATCCACAGGGTTATTATTTGCAAACTGTTTACTGAATATCCCTGCAGACAGGAAAAATGTCAGAGAGAAACCGTTTTCCCTGACACTTTCCTGTTTTTTTTATACACATAATGGACACACAATATATTGTATTTTTATGTTGCATTTTGACCTAAATGTAGGTATATTAGTAGTGCACGTAAAAAAGCAAGCCGGTTTTCGCCCTTCCGGGCCCAGCTCGGATTCAATGAAAAAGCCCGGCGGAGCCGTGAGATGTCAGCGGCAGGATGCCGTTCTGACAGAGACTGACGATTCTATATACAGCAAGATTTCTACCGGGTGTACGGAGAAAAGGGAGAGTAAAGAGAATGAGTATCACCAAGATCAGGAAGCGCGACGGGCGCATCGTGGAATTTGACATAACAAAGATCGAGA
>CAMKEX010000053.1 GCA_946411695.1 uncultured Lachnospiraceae bacterium | reverse complement strand
TGATGGGCCGTATCAGAGAGTACCTCGGCAAAGAGAGTATGGAATCCCAGAAGGCATTCCTGCTCAACAACGCTGTGCTCGCAGCCAAGATCGCTACCTCTCTTCGCGGCAGGAGATAAGATCCGGGAAAACCGGTACTCTTCACAACTGCGGAAGAGAAATTGATTTGATAAAAAACTGAATTAGATACTATATACTGTCAACCTGACGGGAAGCATGCGTTTCGACCCGAAAGAGCCTGACAGAACAGATCCTGCAGGAGAGACGGACACAGTCCCGGGATTTTTACATATCCCCGGTCTTTGGGAAGTCTCTGTCAGCAGTGTGTCCGGATTTATTCCGGGATTGTTTTGTAAAGTAAGGCTCCTTTTGCGTCCCGTGCGCATAAAGGAGTCTTTTTTATGATTAAAATCGCCATTTACGGAAAAGGCGGCATTGGCAAATCCACAGTCACAAGCCATCTGGCGGCGGCATTCGCGACACTGGGCAAACGGGTGATCCAGATCGGCTGTGATCCCAAGGCGGATTCCACCATCAATCTGCTGGGCGGCCGGCCCCTGCGTCCGGTCATGAACTATCTTCGGGAAGAGGACGAAGATCCCGAGACACTGGAAGAGATATCCAGGATCGGTTTCGGAGGGATCCTCTGTATCGAGACCGGGGGTCCTACTCCGGGTCTGGGCTGTGCGGGCAGAGGGATCATCGCGACCTTCCAGCTGCTGGAGGACCTGCGTCTGTTCGAGACATGGAAACCGGATGTCGTTCTCTACGATGTTCTCGGGGATGTCGTCTGCGGAGGCTTTGCCGCTCCCATCCGCGAGGGCTATGCGGAGGAAGTACTGATCGTGACCTCCGGTGAAAAGATGGCCCTCTACGCCGCCAACAATATTGCCTGCGCGGTGGAGAACTTTGCGGACAGAAGCTACGCCCGCCTTCGCGGTGTCATCCTCAATCACCGCAATGTAGTGGGAGAGGATGAGAAGGTCCGCGCCTTTGCGGATTCCAGGGGACTCGAGATCATCGGAGAAGTCCCGAGAAGTGATGATATCACCCGCTGTGAAGACCGCGGCATGACGACGGTCGAGGCCGATCCCGACCTCCCTGTCAGCCGGACCTTCCTGGAACTTGCCCGAAAACTCATGGATCAAAAGATATAAGGATAGTATTCATACATGCGAACAGAAAAACCTGTCTACTACACAGCGGCGGAACTTACCGCCAGGGGAAGCAGTGACATTCCCCGTGAGCTTGTATCCACAACCCATCTGATCTACAGCTCGCCCGCGACACTGGCCTTCAACTCGCCGGGTGCGGAGGGATACGGCGTCAAGCGCGCCGGCCTCGCTGTTCCTGGCTCCGTCATGCTGATCGTCTCGCCCGGCTGCTGCGGCAGAAATACCTCAGCCATCAGCCGCATGCCCGGCTATGAAGATCGTTTTTTCTATCTGACAATGGATGAGACGGATCTTGTCACAGGCCGTCATCTGAAAAAAATCCCCCGGGCAGTCGCGGAGCTCTGCCGCGGTCTTGAACAGCAGGACAAACGTCCTCGTGTGGTTATGATCTGCATCACCTGTGTGGACGCCCTTCTGGGCACTGATATGGAGCGCATCTGCCGCCGCGCCCAGGAAAAGGTTCCCGGCGTACGCGTGCAGCCCTGTTACATGTATGCCCTCACCCGAGAGGGCAGAAAACCACCCATGGTGCATGTTCGCCAGTCCATCTACGAACTCTTGGAGCCCAGGAAGAAAAGAGCATCTTCTGTCAACCTGCTCGGCTTTTTTGCTCCTCTGGAGGGAAGCACTGCGTGGAATACCGCGGATGGTACAGGCAGCTCCTATACAGGCAGCGAGCTTTTGCCCATACTTGGCCAGGCCGGTGTCCGCAGGATCCGGCAGATCGGCGCATGTCCCGACTATGATTCCTTTCAGGAGATGGCGGAGGCCAATTTCAACATTGTCCTGAATCCGGAGGCAAGGCCGGCGGCCTATGAACTGCAGGAGAGACTGGGGATCCCCTTTATCGAGATGAGCCGTTTCTATCAGATCGACCGGATCGAGGCGCAGTACGCCGCCCTGGGCAGGGTCCTGCAGACACAGTTCGACGATTCCCTCTACAAAAAAGAGGCGGAAGAGGCTGTAGACGCCTTCCGCGCTTCCTTCCCCGACGCGGTTTTTTCCGTGGGCGAAGCCATGAACGGAAATCCCTTTGAACTGGCCTGTGCTCTTGTCCGCCAGGGATTTGAGGTCCGCGAGATCTTCGGTACCGTCAATAAGGACAGCTATGTCTGGCTGGGGATTCTGGACAGACTCAGTCCGCAGACACGTATTTATTCAAATCTTCATCCTTCCATGCTCCACTACAGCCGGGAAGAGGCGGCTGCCTCCGGCGTCACCATCTGCATCGGAAGGGATGCCGCCTGGTACCATCCTGAGGCAGCAAATGTACAGTGGATCACGGACGTGCAGCCTTTCGGCTATCGGGCAGTCACCGGTCTGTTCAGGGCTCTCAAGGAAGCCATGGAGACGGGCAGCAGAGGAAGCTATTCATCCGATGTCTCCCTGGGCGCTGCAGACATTGTACAGCCCGCCTGCACAGCGGGCAGGGCAGAGCTCTTCGAAGGGGCATCGGCCCCTGTCGGGTTCCGCCGCTTTACGACACCTTTTGCACCGGACCAGTCCGGCGCCGTTTCCGTCCTCTACGATATGGGCGGGATCTGTGTCATCTGTGATGCCGGAGGATGCACCGGCAATATCTGCGGCTTTGACGAGCCCCGGTGGTTCGGCAGCCAGAGCGCTGTTTTCAGTGCGGGTCTGCGGGATATGGATGCCATCCTTGGACGGGACGACAAACTGGTGGAGAAGCTGGCCGACGCGGCCCGGATGATCCCCGCCTCCTTTGCCGCCATTGTAGGCACACCTGTCCCCGCTGTGATCGGGACCGATTACCGTGCCCTCTGCCGCATGGCGGAAAAAAAGACGGGTCTTCCTGTCATCGGTGTGGATACGGACGGCATGGAATACTACGACAGAGGACTGGAAAAGGCTTACCTGGCTCTTGTCAAGGCTTTCTGCCGCCGGCAGGACGGCCGGAAATCCCTGTCCGGTGACAGCGCATACGAAGCGGCTTCCCGCACGGTCGGCATCTGGGGTTATTCTCCCCTGGATTTTGCCGGGATCCTTTCAGAGGATGAACTGCGCAGCCGGATCAGGCAGATGGGATACGGGGAGATCATCTGCTGCGGTGCCGCAAGCAGAGCCGAAGATCTGCACAAGCTTGCGGGTGCGGAGAAGAATCTCGTCCTGTCGCCCGCGGGGGAGGCAGCTGCCAAATGGCTGCAAGAAGAATTCGGAACGCCCTGGGAATACTGTATCCCCGGTATAAACAGCATACTTGACAGATTCATCTCCTCAATGCCGGCCGGAAAGACCCTGGTCGTACACCAGCAGGTACTGGCGGATGCCTTCTGCGCAAGCCTTCGCGAAAAAGGCATGCAGGCGGACAGCGCCGGATTTTTCATGGTGAAACCCGGCCTGCAGAGAGCGGACGACGTCCGCCTGAGGGAGGAAACAGACCTGCGCGTTCTTGTGCAGGAGAGAAAATATGACAACGTCATTGCCGACCGTTCTCTGAAACCCATCCTGGCAGGACTGCCCGTGCGGTTTTTCCATCTGCCCCACTTTGCGGTTTCAGGCGAGCAGTCCGCCGGCTGACCCCTGGTTACGAGCCGGGATTCATGATCCCGGCCGGAAAGGAAGACAGTCCTATGAGTAGCAGCGCAACCGTACGCTTTCGTGTATATGGGATCGTGCAGGGCGTCGGGTTCCGCCCGACGGTGGACCGCCATGCCCGGACGGCGGGGATCCGCGGCAGTGTCTGCAACAAGGGACCCTATGTCGAGATCTTCGCACAGGGTACACCAGAGCAGATCAAATGCTTTGAGACCCTTCTCAGCGAACAGCCTCCCCGCCGCGCCGCCATCCTCAAGATCGATGAAAAGATGGTCACGGATGCGCCGGCCTTTGATTCGTTTTCCATCATCGAGAGTGCCAAAACAAGCGGTGAGATCTATATTTCCCCGGATATCGCCATCTGCGAGGAGTGCGAGCAGGAGATGTACGATCCCTCCAACCGCCGTTATCTTCACCCGTTTATCAACTGCACCTGCTGCGGACCCAGAATGACCATTCTGGACGCCCTCCCCTATGACCGGGAGCGCACCAGCATGAAGATGTTTCCCATGTGCAGACCCTGCGCGGAGGAATATTACGGCCCCTGGTCCCGCAGGTATGACGCCCAGCCGGTATGCTGCAATGACTGCGGTCCGCAAGTCTATCTGCTGCCTTCCGCAGGAAGCCGCGCAGGAACTGCTCTCGGAAATCATCATTCTGCAGAAACTGATCCGGAGCCCGCAGGTCCGCTCAGAAAGACCAGAGGCGGTGTGGAGGCGCGGATCATCGGGCGGGAAGCCATCACGGCCGCCCGCAGGACCATCCTGGAAGGCGGCATCGTGGCCGTCAAGGGAATCGGCGGCTTTCACCTGTGCTGCGACGCGACCAATGAAGAGGCTGTGCAGAAGCTCCGCACCAGGAAACACCGCCCTGCAAAGCCCTTTGCGGTCATGATGAAGGACGAGGAGACGGTAGGCAGGGAGTGCAGTTTCAACGAAGAACAGCGGCAGATCCTGACCGGCCACCAGAAACCCATCCTGCTTCTGGACAGAAGAACAGACAGTATGGACACTGCAGCTGCAGCCCCGGGAACCACCCCCCTTCTGGCACCTGCTGTCGCTCCGGGAAATCCCAAAGTAGGGGTCATGCTTCCCTATGCCCCCCTCCAGCACCTTCTCTTTACCTTTGACGACGGATTCTGCATGCCGGACTGTCTGGTCATGACCAGCGGTAACGTTTCCGGCGCCCCTATCTGCCGTGATGACAGGGATGCCCTGTCAGAACTCTCTGCATTCTGCGACTGCATCCTCAGCCACGACAGACTGATCCGGATCCGTGCCGACGATTCTGTCATGGACTTCCACCGCGGCAGGCCCTACATGATCCGGCGCTCCCGCGGTTATGCACCTCTTCCCATGCTCCTCTCAGCTGAAAAAAAGCGGGAGGGACAGAGAGATTCCGCCGATGCGGACAAATCGCCGGACGCTGTCCCAAAGTTCAACTGCGTCCTTGCTGTCGGAGGAGAACTAAAAAACACCTTCTGCATCGCCTCGGGTGATCTCTTTTATCTGTCGCCCTACGTGGGCGACCTGGAGGATCTCCGTACCGTGCGCGCCCTGAAGGAGACCATCGGACGGATGGAAACTCTTCTGGAAGTTACCCCGCAGGCAGTAGTCTGCGACCTTCATCCCAAATACAACGCGACTGCGGTCGCCGAGGAGATCGCTGAGGAGAGGAAGATCCCCCTCCTTCGTATCCAGCACCACTATGCGCATATCCTGTCCTGTATGGCGGAAAATGACCGCAGTGAAGCGGTCATCGGAGTCTCGTTTGACGGCACCGGATACGGGACAGACGGCACTATCTGGGGCGGTGAGATCCTGACGGCGGACTATCATGATTTCTGCCGTGAATACAGCATAGCACCCTTTACCCAGATCGGCGGGGACAGCGCACCCCGTCAGGGTTGGCGCATCGCCGCATCCATGATCTGGAACTACTGCAGGTCGGACCGCTATTACTCCATCATGGAGGAACTGGCCGTCTGCGATCAGCAGAACGCAAAGGTACAGCGCATGATGGCGGAACGCAGGATGCAGGCCGTCACTTCGACCAGCGCGGGACGTCTCTTCGACGGAGTCAGCGCCATGCTCGGCATATGCCGGGAGTCCACTTACGAGGGAGAGGCTTCCATTGAACTGGAATTTGCCGCTGAGCGCTACGCCGCAAAACTGGCCAAAGATGAGATCCCGGCACCCGACAGGGAACTGGATGACCTTCGTGCGGCTCTTCGTTTTGACGCGGAAACCCGCCATCTGCCGACTGACCGCCTGTTTGCAGAGCTTCTGGAGAGGCGACTTGCAGGCGAAGACCCCGAAAAGCTGGCCTGGTTTTTCCATGTATTTCTCGCGGAACTTGCCGTCGGGGCCTGTGCCCGGATCAGGGAGGAAAAAGGCATCGACACGGCTGCCCTTACAGGCGGCTGTTACCAGAACCGCCTTCTCCTGACCCTGACAGAGGACGGGCTCAGAGACAGGGGCTTCCGGGTCCTGATCCACCATCTGGTGCCTCCCAACGACGGCGGGATCGCACTCGGACAGGCGGCAGCCGCCATGATGAGATCCCGGATCTGACCCGGCAGGGAAGCTTCCCGCTTTGAATTCTCGAAATAGCAAATGGCCCGGAAACAGGACTGAGCAAGGGCCTTGAATCAATCATCTTATAAACGATGAAAAGATAAGAAAGGATAAAAATATGTGTGTAGGATTATCAGCCAGAGTTGTCCGTCTTCAGAGCAACGGTACCGCCATTGTGGATGCATCCGGTGCGCGCAGGGAGATTTCTGCCCGGCTGCTGGATGATCTGATGCCCGGCGATTATGTAATGGTGCATGCAGGCGCAGCCATCGCCAAAATCACAGAGGAAGACGAAGAGGAGAGCGAATCTGTGCTCGGATCCCTGTTCTGATCAAAACCACGGTTTATGGAGAATACTTTTCTATGAGTGACAATAAGACAAGTGTGATCGCGCGTGCGCGCGGCATTATTGACAGTTATCAGGGTGATCCGATCCGGATCATGGAGGTATGCGGCACGCATACCCATGAGATTTTCCGCCTGGGGATCAGAGGGATCCTTCCGGACAATGTGAAACTGATCTCCGGACCGGGATGTCCGGTCTGCGTGACACCTGTGGATTTTATCGACCAGGCCGTCTGCCTTGCCATGGAGCACAATGCGACCATCTGCACTTTCGGCGATCTGGTCCGTGTGCCGGGTTCCTTCGGGATCCCCGCTTCCGGGGAAAAAGAGGACTCAAAAACTGCAAGGATTGGCAGCCTTGCCGCCGCAAGAGCGGCCGGCGCCAGGATCCAGGTCGTCTATGCTCCGCAGGACGCAGTGGCCTATGCAAAAGAGCATCCGGATGAGCAGGTGGTCTTTTTGTCCGTCGGATTCGAGACGACAACACCTTCTTCCTGCCTTGCAGTTCAGGAAGCAAAAAGCGAGGGACTGACCAATTTTTCCATTCTTACTGCCAACAAGACCATGCCCGCTGCCTACGCGGCCATGAAAGACAGTACGGACGCATTTCTCTACCCCGGACATGTCCACGCCATTACAGGAACAGGGATCTGCGAGCAGCTGGCAAGAGAGGGCTCAAGCGGTGTCGTCGCAGGCTTTACTGCAAAGGAACTGATGACTGCGCTTGCTGTGATCGTCAAAAAGAGCCAGGAGGGAAAACCCTATTTCGAGAACTGCTACCCCCGCGTCGTCCGCGCAGAGGGGTCGCCCGCGGCCCGGCGCCTGGTGGAAGAGATGATGGAACCCTGTGATGCACGGTGGAGAGGGATCGGCGTTCTCCCCGGCTCGGGAGTGAAGCTCCGCCCGGAATATGCCGACTACGACGCCCGCATCAAATTCGACCTGCCCTCCATGGAGGGACGCGAGAATCCCGCCTGCCGCTGCGGCGAAGTACTGCAGGGCAGATGCCTGCCGTCGGACTGCAAAGTATTCGGAAAAGGCTGTACACCCGAACATCCCATCGGGGCGTGCATGGTATCCGGCGAGGGTGCCTGCTCCGCCTTTTATCTCTACGGCGGGGACCGCTGATCCGGGATTTTGGATCTTTGTCCCCGGTCAAGAACCTCTGAACAACATCTGAAAGGATAAAGCTATGCAGGATACAGTTACGCTGGCCCACGGTGCCGGCGGTAAACAGACTTCGGAACTGATCGAAAAAGTATTTAAGGCACATTTTGAGAATCCGCTTTTTACACCGGATGACGCGGCTGTGCTGCAGATCCCCGCGGGCAGAATGGCCATGTCCACAGACGGATTTATTGTCTCTCCGGCCTTTTTCCCCGGCGGAAATATCGGCAAACTCTCCATCTGCGGCACAGTCAATGATCTGGCCTGCATGGGCGCAAAGCCCATGTATATGACCTGCGCCTTTGTGATCGAAGAGGGCTTTCCCATGGCAAAGCTCGAGGAGATCGCTTCGGCGATGGAGAAGACCGCGGCGGAAGCAGGTGTCTGCATTGTCGCGGGAGACACCAAGGTCGCCGGCAGGGGACAGGTGGACGGTGTCTTTATCACCACAACAGCCGTGGGACGCATCATGGATGATGTACAGACCGGCGGTGCCCTGGCAAAACCCGGAGACTGCGTGATCGTCACCGGCGACATCGGGCGCCACGGCTGCACGATCCTGCTGGCCAGAGATGATTATGGAATTGAAGCCGATGTGACCAGCGACTGTGCTCCCCTCTGGACGGCAGTCCGCAATGTGCTGACTGCAGCTCCCGACATCCACGTCATCCGCGACGCGACCCGGGGCGGTGTCGGCACGGTCCTCTATGAGATCGCCGGTCAGAGCAATGTCGGCTTTTCCCTGGAAGCAGAGAATATACCGGTCGATCCCGGTGTCCGCGGCGTCTGCGGCATGCTGGGGCTGGAGCCCCTCTACCTCGCCTGCGAGGGAAGGCTGGTCATTATCGCGCCTGCAGACAAAAAGGACATCATTCTGCAGTCCCTGCGGCAGAGTCCGCACACGGAAGGAGCCGCCTGTATCGGAACAGTCACGGCCGATCACCCCGGACGCGTTGTTCTCAACACGGAGATCGGTGCACAGACCATCCTTCCCAGGCCCGGCAATGAGCTGCTTCCCAGAATCTGCTGATACCGGCATCAGCTGCCAGTCTGTTTTATCGTCTTAATACTGAAAAAGAGGAATCTATGGAAACACGTGTCGCTGTCATAGCAATCATTATTGAAAAGGAAGAAGCTGCCGAAGGCGTCAACTCTATTCTGCACGCCTATCGGCGCTACGTGGTCGGCCGCATGGGCATTCCCTACCGGGAGAAGAATATCAATATCATCAGTGTGGCTGTCGATGCGCCAGAACCTGAGATCACGGCCATGTCCGGCAAGATCGGCCGTCTGGACGGTGTCAGCACCAAGACCGCTTATTCAAAGGTCTGATCAGACACTGGTCTGCACAATATCTGATCAGACATAAGATCTGCACAATAACTGAAAGGGTTCAATAAATGGTTAAGATAGCATTTTACGGCAAAGGCGGGATTGGAAAAACCACTACAGTCTCCAATCTCTCTATTGCCCTGGCGCAGCGGGGCCTCAGGGTGCTGCAGGTCGGCTGTGATCCCAAGGCGGATTCCACAAGGCTCCTGCGGACAGGCAGTGAAAAAACAGTAGACCAGGACTTAGACATAGCTTCCCTGGTCCGGAGAATGCGGGAAGGCGGATATTTAACGGTCATGGATCACATCCGATCCAGGAAGCCCTTTACCGCACAGGAGATCGTGAAGACCGGAGCGGCAGGTGTTCTCTGCGCCGAGGCGGGAGGGCCGCTTCCCGGCCAGGGCTGTGCAGGCCGCGCTGTCATCACTGCCCTTGAAAAGATGGATGAAATCGGTGTCTACGATCTTTTTCGCCCCGATGTAGTCCTCTATGATGTTCTGGGGGATGTGGTCTGCGGCGGATTTGCCATGCCCATGCGAAGAGGCTATGCGGACCATGTTTTCATCGTTACATCCGGCGAGAGCATGTCCATCTATGCGGCGGCCAATATCGGCCTTGCTCTGCAGGGTTTCAGCGGCCGTGGCTATGCCCGTATGTCCGGGATCATCCTGAACCGCAGAGAAGCAGCCGATGAAGAAAACCGTGTGTCCGCCCTCGCAAAAGAGCTCGGCACACAGGTCGTTGGAAGACTCTCTCGCAGCCCTCTGGTGCTGCGCGCCGAAGAGGAGGGAAAATGCCTGCTTCAGGCATTTCCGGAATCGGAGATGGCAGAGGAGTACAGAAGACTGGCAGATGTCATTGCGGCGATGACTGTTTCTGAATGAACAGGGGCTCTGCAGTGAGATTCCGCCAGCCTGTTTGAGCAGAGAGCCTGTGATGATATTTTGCCTGATCGGGCAAAGCAGGGAAGGAGAGGAGACTCTGCCCTCCCGAATACGGCGGAGTGCCTTTGAGGAAAGAATATGCTGAAGAGAGTTCAATACGGGGATTTATATGTGGATGAAAAGGACGCTGCCGTGAGGATCGCAGACGCGGAATTCCCCCTTCCTTTTTCCCACCGCCTGGAGTTCAACGCCCCGGTACACGGCACCTGGAACATTGTCCATATCGGCCTCCTGGTCCCCGAGTGCCACCAGATTTATGTATGTGCGGACAACTGCATGCGCGGCGTTGTCCTGACCGCTGCGGAGATGGCAGCCGCGGACCGCTTTTCCAGCGTCCTGATCGAGGAGAACGATCTCTACGACGGTAATCTGGAAACGATCACGATCGAGGGTGTATCGGATGTTATTCGCCGTCTTCCCTACCGGCCCCGTGCAGCGGCGGTCTTCCTGGTATGCCTGCACCACTTTGTCGGCACAGATACTGCATATGTTTTTTCCGCTCTGGAGGAGCGGTTCCCTGACATCGATTTCATGCGCTGCTGGATGGATCCCGTCATGCAGAAGACCGGACTTACTCCCGAGCAGAAACTCAAGGAATCCATGTTCCGTCCGGTCCGTCCCCTTCCCGTAGATCCCGGACTTGTCTGTGTCCTGGGGGACAATCAGGCTCTGGATCCGGACAGCGACATAGCACAGGTCGTAAAAAAGGAAGGCTGCAGGATCCTGCAGCTGCACGACTGGGAACAGCATGACGAACGCATCGGCATATCCTCCCTGCTCAGAGCAGAGAAGAAGGACGGTACACAAGATGAATACAGTTTCATGACTCCCTGCAGGACCTATGAGGACTATCTGCAGATCGGCGCCGCCGGGCTCTTCATTACCCGCAGCCCGCTTGGGGTCCACGGTGTTTCGCAGCTTGCAAAAAGACTTGGCAGACCTTTTCTCTACCTGCCGCCTGTCTGCACAGAGCAGGAGATAGAGGCGGAAACCGCAGAGCTGTGCCGTGTGCTCAGTGAGATCAGAGACCGGGCAGGCAGGGCTGGTCTCTGCGGAGAAGAGGCGGATGCCCCGCTGCAGGGTTCAGAGGAAGCATACGGTATTTGCCCTGTTTACGCGGCTGAAGCGGAGGCGGCCCTGGCCAATGCCCGAGCCCTGATCGGAGATACGGAGATCACTATCGATTATATTCTCAATCCCCGCGTCCTGAATCTTGCCAGACGTCTGCTGGAGAGCGGTTTTCATGTTACCCGGGTCTATCTGGATGCTGTTCTTCCCGAAGAGGAGAAGGACTTCCAATGGCTTTGCGGCAGCTATCCCGATCTTATACTCAATGCGACCATCCACCCCAAAATGCGCGTCCTCCACAATCAGGACAAGACCGGTCAAATGCTTGCTCTGGGCCCCAAGGCGGCCTGGTTCGGCGGTACAGATCATTTTGTCAACCTGGTCGATTACGGCGGGATCTGGGGCAATTCCGGGCTGGTCAAACTTGCAGCCCTGATGGAGGATGCCTTCCTGCATGAAAAAGACACCAGGTCCATAGTCCCCCGTAAGGGACAGGGATGTGCCTGCGTTCTGTAATGGAGACTACTATGCGACAGGTTTTCAGAAAAATACCTGTATATACAGGTGACGTATCCGGCGTCTGCAGCGCTCTTTATGAACTGGGCGGAATGGTCGTCATGCACGACCCGTCAGGATGCAATTCGACTTACAATACTCACGACGAGATCCGCTGGTACGATCAGGACAGCCTCATTTTCATATCCGGCCTCAATGAGATGGAGGCGATCATGGGCAGCGACGATGACCTGATCCGGGACATCGTGGAAGCTGCCGGGATCTACCGGCCGAAGTTCATCGCGATCGCCAATTCCCCCATCCCCTATGTAACAGGCATGGACTTTGAAGCGATCAGCCGCCTTGTGGAAAAGGAGACCGGGATTCCGACCTTCTATATCACCACCAACGGGATGCACGATTATACATGCGGGGCGGGCCTTGCCTTCCTGCATCTGGCGGACCGATTTGTAAAGGCGCCTGCAGAGATCCCCGGGAGTAAGACTTCCGAAGACCGGGAAATACCCTCAGCAGACAAGAAGATACCCTCGGCAGACAAAGGGGCGGGCAGTGGGCTGCGCTGCAATATCCTGGGTATGACCCCTCTCGATTTCGCGTGCCGGACGACTATCTCCAGTCTGCATGCCAGGCTTGAACAAAACGGTATGGAGATAATATCCTGCTGGGCGATGGACGATACCCTGGCGGATATAGAAAAAAGCGCATCGGCTGATGTAAATCTTGTGCTTGCGAGTTCAGGGTTTCATGCGGCTCATTACATGTACGACAAATACGGTATTCCCTTTGTTGCCGGTATCCCTGCAAAAGGCGCGGAAAATATCTACTTTGATGCTGTCCGCAAGGCTGTAAAGAGAGGGGAAAACAGATTTCCCTTCCGCGAGAGGCTCTTCGGCTTCAAAATGCCTTTAGAGGAGCCTGAACCGGAAAAACCTGTTGTCTGTCTGATCGGGGAACCTGTGATCATGACTTCTCTTGCCGCGTCGCTGCAGCTGCAGACAGGAGCCGTGACCCATGTTTACGGCGCCACTGAAGACGCGGATATTTTTCTCGGGGAAAAGGATGCCCCCCTCAGCGGAGAGGAGGAACTGGAAACGGCTCTGCGAAAAGCGGCTGAGGAAGCGGCAGGCGGTGTGAAAGTCGTCGCGGATCCTTATTACAGAGATGTCCTCCCTCCCGGATGCAGCCTCATTCCTCTGCCTCACCTGGCTTTTTCCGGCCGGATCCATCTGAAGGACATACCTGATCTGATACACACTGATATCTGCAAATGCCTGTGAACAGGATGCCGTCTCGATGTCATCAAGACAGACCGGCTGCCATAAGGAGAACAGCATGAGTTTAAATGATACCCCTTCAGGAGAAAGGATACACATCGGATTTTTCGGACGCAGAAACGCCGGAAAATCCAGTGTAGTCAACGCGGTCACCGGGCAGGATCTGGCGGTGGTCTCCCAGGTGGAGGGCACGACTACGGACCCCGTCAAAAAGGCCATGGAGCTGCTGCCCCTGGGACCTGTCGTGATCATAGATACACCCGGCTTTGACGATGAGGGCATGCTGGGAGAGCTGCGTGTCAAAAAGACCCGCCAGATCCTGGCGCAGACAGATCTGGCCATCCTGGTCCTGGATGCGACCAGAGGACTCTGTGACTGTGACCGGGAGCTTCTGGGACTCTTTGAGGAGCGAAAGATCCCCTGTCTGATCGCAGGCAATAAAACAGATCTGCTGCCGCAGAACGCGGAAATCGATCCGAAACCGGATGCGGAAACCGGACCGGAAAAAAATGCACGGATAAATTCACAGACAGATTCTGAAATTGTGCGGGCTTTCCCGGCTGTCGAAGGGATCGTCCCTGTCAGCGCCCTGACGGGAGATGGTATCTTTGCGCTCAAGGAAAGGATCGCGGATATCTACCGCAAATGGAAGGCGGGACAGGGCGCAGAGCCGCGTCTGATCTCGGATCTTCTCCAAAAGGGAGACCAGGTGATCCTGGTCATTCCCATTGACAAGGCAGCCCCCAAGGGAAGGCTGATCCTGCCCCAGCAGCAGGTCATCCGGGACATTCTCGATTCCCGCTGCACTGCCGTCTGTGTTCAGGAGGACAATGTACAGCCGACCATAGACAGCCTGCGCAATCCTCCCGCCATGGTTGTCACAGACAGCCAGGCTTTTGCTTCTGTGCAGAAGGACGTACCGGACAGTATTCCGCTCACTTCCTTCTCTATACTCATGGCCCGCTATAAGGGCTTCCTGGAGACCGCTGTCCTGGGCGCGGCGCAGATCGACCGGCTCAGGGACGGCGACAGGGTTCTGATCGCGGAGGGATGTACCCATCACCGACAGTGCGACGATATAGGGACTGTCAAGATTCCCCGCTGGCTGCAGGCCCGCACGGGGAAAAAGCTCACGATCGAGACATCCTCCGGCACCGGTTTTCCCGAAGATCTCACCCCCTTTGCCCTCGTCATCCACTGCGGAGGCTGTATGCTGAACGGCCGCGAGATGCAGAGCCGGATCGGCCGGGCAGTCTCCCAGGGAGTCCCTGTGACCAATTACGGGACAGCGATCGCCTATATGAACGGAATCCTGCGCCGCAGCATTTCTATGTTCCCTGACCTTGTCCGCCGCATGGACGTGGTCCGTGACAGCAGCAAATAAGATCATCTGACCGTGAATACGACCCGGGCGTCCGCGCGACGCCCGGTTTTATATTCCGCCTCCACCGTCTGCGCATCATCGGGGACTTCAAAAGTGACGGTTCCCTTTGCCTTTCTTCCCCCGGGAATATCGGCGGAGAGATAGTCGTCCCGGAAGAGACGCCGGCTGCAGCTTTGGCCGTCGGCGTAACAGTAGAAATCGCTGACACTGATCTGACTGTCCTCCTCCCGGAGATTCTCGATTTCAAAAGTCAGCGTCCAGAAAGAAAACCCCTGTTCCGGACACAAATATTCATTGTCACTGTCATCCCTTTGGCAGGACACGAAGGTGATCTTCTGAAGATCCGAAGCCGCGGTCTCCCCGACACGGAAGGCTCCCTCCGACCGGCGTGTGTCTGCCTCGGGTTTGATCCCTGCGTCTTTCTCCCCTTCATAGAGAAAGCGCACCTGATTTTGAGTAAGGCTGTCCGGCTGATATTCCACCTCGATCTCGCTGGCATCCTCCGGAACACAGAAATAGAGGTTTCCAATGGCTGACCGGCCTGCAGAAAGGGACGACGCCGGCTCCTTTTCTCCTCCGTAAAAGGCCTGGGCCGCATAGCCGTCGGCAAAGCACTGAAAGGAAAAGATGGAGATCGGGCAGTCATAGCCGAGGCCGGTATTCTGAAAGGCAAACTGCAGGAAGATATACTCATAGCCGCTCTGCGGCTGCTGATACACACTTTCTCCGTCATATTTTCCGCTGGCCGTGTACAGGATCCTCAGATTACCGTCCTGCAGAGAGTCACCTACCCGAAGGGGCTCTTTTGGATCCGCTTTTGCGGACTGCATGCCTGTTTTTTTGCCGTCCGCTTTCTCCGCATCATTTTCCCGGTCCAGGCCGGAATCATCTGCGCTGCCTGCCCGGTCCAGATCTTCGGTCATCTGGCTGCCGGCCCAAAGATCAGGACTCTCCGCTCCGGAGCTGCCGCCTGTGCCTTCACCGGTTTGTACAGGAGCGGAGTCCTGCAGATCTTGCCGGCGGTTTCCTCTTCCGCATCCTGCCAGCAGGAAGGCTGTGACAATACCCAGAAAGATCACTGTGAACTTCCATTTCTTTATCGGCCTGCCTTTTGTTCTTCCGTCCATCTCTATCCTCCTTACTGAAATCATTTCCTGGAATTAGATAATTTGCAATTAATTGAAAAAAGTGAATTTAGTATATAACATAAAATCCGACATGTCGATATTTTTTTCTAAAAAAGAATAATTTCGTATCAACGATCCCATGCTGACGAAGATCAGGTATGTTCTGCCGCGGGAAAGCGCGGACATTCTGTGACCGCAGTGCAGAAGACCGCCGGTTTCCAGGCCCTTTTACATAAGGATTTAAATGCGGATTTCTCACGGGACATCTTCAGCAAAGCGGCGATTCAAGAGAAGTGTCCCGGAGAATTATCGGACAGGTTTCCGCATGTTTGATAAAGAGTGAAAAGGATAAGAAAATTTGATACAATAGTGGAGAAATAGTTGGTATGTCGAAGTATATTCAGGGTGTCCGTGACCAGGCTCGCTCCGGCATTTTTAGCCGGAAGCAAAGCACCGGGGGAGATGAGCAGATGAGAAAAAACTGTGACAGGCATATTTCGAAAAAGAGTATTTTCATCTTCGTCCTGACTATGCTCTTTGCGGCCGCCTTTTCTCTGCAGGGCTGCGGACAGCGATCTACCAGGATCAGCATCGGTACCGCAGGCGTCGGGGGCAATTACTACAGCTTCGGAAGAGCTTTTGCACAGGTTATGATGCAGGATATGAAGGATACAGATGTCCAGGCCAGGGTCACGACCGGATCAGGCGCAAACCTGCGCATGCTCACAAGTGAGAAACCCGAACTGGATCTGGCAATCGTGCAGTCGGATCTGCTCGCACAGAACCTTGTCTCAAGAAGTCCGTCTTCTGAGGGCGCTTCAGGCGTAAAGGCGATTGCAGGAATGTACATCGAGGCCGTGCAGATTGTTGTGCGGCGGGATTCCGGCATTCAAACGGTCAGTGACCTCAGGGGAAAACTGATCAGTGTAGGGGAGGCAGAGTCAGGGACAGAGTCGGATGCTTTGATGATCCTGAGAGCATCCGGTTTGGCAGACGGAATGTACAGAATGCGCAATCTCAATTACGGAGCGTCCGTGCAGGCACTGGCGGAAGGGAAAATTGACGCTTTCTTCTGTACCATGGGTGTGCCGATGACGGCGATCGCGACGACGGCCAAAAAGGTACCGCTCAATCTTGTCAGTTTGAGTGATGAAGAGGTTGACAAAATCACCGCCCGGCAGCCCTGGTATGTATCCTGTACAGTGCCCGCCGGTGCCTACAACGGCATGGACAGGGAAGTACATACTATTGGAGTAAAGGCTGTTCTTGTGGGATCCGAGAGTCTGAGCGAAGATCTGGTAAAGAGAATTACCGGCAGCCTGTTCGATCATGCCGATGAACTGCAGTATTCCGTGACGGTGGATTACAGACCGGATCCGTCCGAGGCAGTCAAAGACCTCCCGATCCCCCTGCATGACGGCGCCAGGGCCTGGTATGAAGAAAACGGGATTGAGGTCCGGGATCCGTAAAGGATAAATCATGTCCGGGCTCCCCGGAACTTCCGGACAAGCAGAAGAATTTCATGCGGACATTCCCGGTGCCCGGCTGTAAAACTGACAACAGAATTCGCACAGGATTATCAGGATAGAGAAGACAATATGATTTTTAAAACGCAGGATACAGTTTTTTATGAAAAACAGGTGCCGGTGACGGACAGCATTTCTTTCCCGGTCCTGACATTTGCCGCGTGGGAGGATCTGCCCGGCATACGGCACTGCTTTACGACCCGAAAGGGCGGCGTCTCCGAGGGCTGGCTTTCCAGCCTCAATTTTCGACGCGGTCTGTATGACCCGGATGAAAACATCGAGGAAAACTTCCGCCGGACAGCCCTCTTTTTCAACACGACACCGGACCGCATCGTGTGCGCTCAGCAGACCCATACCAGCAATGTCCGCATAGTCACAGAAGCAGATGCCGGAAAAGGCGTTACCCGGGAGCGGGACTATACGGATGTAGACGGACTGATCACGGATGTGCCCGGCCTGGTCCTCTACACCTCCCATGCGGACTGTGTACCTATTTATTTTTATGACCCCGTGCGGAGAGTCATTGCCCTTGCCCACAGCGGCTGGAAGGGCACGACAGCCAGGATCGGTCAGGTGACGATCCGCAGAATGCAGGAGATATACGGCTGCAGGCCGCAGGATATCTATACTGCCATCGGCCCCTCTATCTGCGCGGACTGCTATGAGGTTTCGGAGGATGTCGCAGAGGCCATGCGCTGCTGTTTTTCAGACAGGAATTCTCCCTGTCCTGAAGGGAAAGGACAGGAGCAGCTCATTCCAAGGATCCTCACAGGAGGAAGACGTCCCGGCAAATATCAGCTTGACCTGTGGCGGGCCTGCGAGAGGATCCTTCTTGAGTCCGGAATAGCGCAGGAGCATATAACCGTGACAAATCTCTGTACCTGTGAGAACAGCTCTGAGCTTTTCTCACACAGGGCGACAGACGGAAAGCGCGGCAATCAGGGCGCCTTTTTGATGCTTACCTGACAAACGTACACAGATCTGTTTCCGGTAAAAAGGATCATGGCCCGGAAGGTTCGACATGATCCGACAGGAAATGAATTTTGATTTCAGCGTGAAAGGCTCAATATGTTCCGCTCAAAAAACAGACGTAACGTCGACATGCTCAACGGCCCTCTCGCAGGGCCGATCATATTGTTTGCGCTTCCGCTTGCCCTCTCCAGCATGCTGCAGCAGCTGTTTAATGCGGCGGATACAGCAGTTGTCGGACGCTTCGCTTCCAGTCAGGCTATGGCTGCGGTCGGCAGCAATTCCTCGGTCATCAACCTTGTGGTCGCCCTCTTTGTCGGCCTCTCGGTCGGCACAAATGTTGTCATTGCCGGCCTGATCGGGCGCGGCAGGCAGGTGGAGATCCCCAAGGCAGTGCACACGGCGATCGTTGTCGCCCTCATCAGCGGCGTCTTCCTGCTGTTTGTGGGGATAGGCATCGCCCGGCCCATGCTGACTCTCATGAATACGCCCGAAGATGTGCTGGATCTGGCAGTACTCTATCTGCGGATCT
This sequence comes from uncultured Lachnospiraceae bacterium, assembly GCA_946411695.1. GTDB lineage: Bacteria > Bacillota > Clostridia > Lachnospirales > Lachnospiraceae > CAG-791. The sequence goes on along the minus strand of CAMKEX010000053.1, from coordinate 1,968 downwards.
ATTTCCTGGGCATGCCTTTTATCATGCTCTACAACTTCGGCTCCGCGATCCTGAGGAGCAAGGGGGACAGCACTCGCCCCGTCTATGCGCTGCTCTGCGGAGGCGTCCTCAATGTTCTGCTCAACCTCCTCCTCGTTATTGTTTTTCACCTGCATGTCATTGGCGTTGCTGTGGCGACAGTGACATCCAACATTATCAGTTCTTCGATCGTCCTGTGGTTTTTGCTGCATGAAGAGGATGAATTCAGGCTCAGCAGGGACAGGCTGCAGATCGATACGGGATATCTCAGGCTCATGGTCAGGATCGGCCTTCCGGCAGGCCTGCAGGGCGTCGTTTTTTCTCTCTCCAACACTGTGATCCAGTCAGGGGTCAACAGCTTTGGTTCCGCGGCTTCTGCAGGTTCTGCGGCTGCCCTCAATTTTGAGATCATAGCCTTTTATGTTGTAAATGCCTTCAACCAGGCCGCAGTCACTTTCACCAGCCAGAACTATGCTGCCGGAAAATATGACAGATGCAGGAGAGTCTTCCGCCTGAGCATGCTCTTCACCTTGATCGGGGCAGGCACCATGGATTTTCTGTTCATTGCGGCACGCGGATTCACGCTTTCCCTGTTTACGACAGACCCGCAGGTTGTGCAGTACGCAGTGATCCGCTTTACCCATATCCTGGCCTTCCAGTGGATGGTTTCCATTTATGAAATATCGGGTTCCGCCATGCGCGGAATGGGTTATTCCATGACACCGACCATGATCACGATCGTGGGTACCTGTGTATTTCGTATTTTCTGGGCCTTTGTTCTTTTTCCCTGGCACAGGAGCTTCGGCTTTCTTCTCTATGTATACCCTGTGTCCTGGCTGATCACGGGATCACTTGTTCTTCTGGCTTATTTTCTGGTCAGCAGAAGGGCCATGTCGGCTGCCTCTTCGGAAAAATGATGATCTGAAAAATGATGATTTCGGAAAATTGCGTTATTGAGGGCTTTCCTTCTTTTATTTTTTCAGGAAATGCTGTACTATATTAATTACAGTTTGTTCGGGCAGAGTGATTTATGCTCTATGCGGACGAACGGAAGCTTCAAAGTGATCAGTGCTGTCTTTCCTTCTCTGGATCGCAGCAGGGACTACTGAGACTCATGTGTTACGAAAATGGAGGATTGAAATGAGCAGATTGGGCAGATTGTTTTTCGGAGCTACTGTTCTCGGCGTAGCGGCAGCAACAGTCTATTATTATCTGGAAGAGACATCCAAGGATTCCTATACAGATCTGGACGATGACGACGAGATCTTTATGGATGAGGATGATGACGAATTAGAGAATACGGAAGAGGAAGAAGAGTCCGCTGAGGACAAGAAGAAGGCCGAATATGAGGAGAAGGCTGCAAAGGTAAAAGCTGTCGCGTCCAGAACCTATACGACCATCAAGCAGGGATCTTCGGAAGCCTATACCAGGATCAAGGAAGCGATTGGCCCTAAGGGCGAGACAGTTCTGGAAGTGGTCGGCGAGACTGCAGGCAAGGTGAAAGACGTCTTTGCAGACGGTGCTGTCAAGGTCAAGGAAGCTTTCCAGGAGCCCGATGAGGATATCTTTGACGAGGATTACACAGAAGTCAAAGATGACGAGGAACTCGACGAGGCAGTCGCGGAGGCAGTTGACGAGGCTGTTGCCGAGGAACTGGCTGAGGATGCCGCAGATGCTGCTGAAGAAGCTGCGGAAGCTGTGCAGGACGCCGCAGAAGATGCGGCCGACAAGGCGGAGGAAGCTGTGGAGGAAGCCGCGGAAGCTGCTTCTGATATTGCCGAGAAGTTTGAACAGGCACCCGACAAGGTCGAAGAGCTCTTCAGTGATGACAAGTAACAAGTAATGACTGCGGATCTTGCTCTGATTATCCGCTTCAATAAAAGATGATATACAAAATGGGGCTGTCGCATTAAAGTGATATGCCCTTTCTTTTTTTTGTGAGACCGGGGA
>CAMKEX010000052.1 GCA_946411695.1 uncultured Lachnospiraceae bacterium | reverse complement strand
ACTGCAACATCGGCACCATCGGCCACGTTGACCACGGCAAAACCACTCTGACCGCTGCTATCACCAGCGTCCTCGCAGTCCGCCAGGGCGGCCAGGCTGTTGCTTTCGATCAGATCGACAAGGCTCCCGAAGAGAAAGAGCGTGGTATCACCATCAACTCCGCACACGTCGAGTATGAGACAGCCAAGAGACACTATGCACACGTCGACTGCCCCGGACACGCTGACTATGTCAAGAACATGATCACCGGTGCTGCTCAGATGGACGGCTCCATCCTCGTAGTTGCTGCAACTGACGGTGTTATGGCTCAGACTCGTGAGCACGTTCTGCTTGCACGTCAGGTCGGTGTTCCTTATATCGTAGTTTTCATGAACAAGTGCGACATGGTTGATGACGAAGAGCTCCTTGACCTGGTCGAGATGGAAGTTCGTGATCTGCTGACCGAGTATGAGTTCCCGGGCGATGACCTTCCCGTTATCCGCGGCTCTGCTCTGAAGGCTCTTGAAGATCCCAACTGCGAGTGGGCTGACAACATCATGGAACTCATGGATGCTGTTGATGAGTACATCCCCAACCCTCAGCGTGAGAACGACAAGCCTTTCCTTATGCCCATCGAGGACGTTTTCACAATCTCCGGTCGTGGTACCGTTGCTACCGGCCGTGTCGAGCGTGGTACTCTGAAGAGCATGGAGCCCGTCGAGATCCTTGGTATCAAGGAAGAGACTCAGAAGTCCGTCGTTACCGGCATCGAGATGTTCCGCAAGACTCTGGATTATGCAGAGGCTGGCGACAACGTAGGTCTGCTGCTTCGTGGTATTGACAGAACCGCCATCGAGCGTGGCCAGGTTATTGCAAAGCCCGGCACTGTTACCTGCCATAAGAACTTCACCGCTCAGGTTTACGTCCTGACCAAGGATGAAGGCGGCCGTCATACTCCTTTCTTCAACAACTATCGTCCTCAGTTCTATTTCAGAACAACTGACGTTACCGGCGTTATCTCTCTTCCCGAAGGAACAGAGATGTGCATGCCTGGCGATCACGTTGAGATGACCATCGAGCTCATCCACCCCATCGCTATGGAGCAGGGTCTTACTTTCGCTATCCGTGAAGGTGGCCGTACTGTCGGTTCCGGCCGTGTTGCTTCTGTTCTTGACTAATCTGAATAGATCTTAAGGACTGATCAATCGGTCATCCTGCGGATGACAGGCTGAATATGATCTAAAGGCCCCGTCGCTTAAACGCGGCGGGGCTTTTTTCGGAAAGACATCCGTAATCTCAAGTGCTAATGAAAAAGAGAAAACGCATGGGCGGAATCTTCCGCCTGGTCATTTTGATTATCGTATTGGCTGCCGGTATCGCCGGAATTCGTCTGGCGGCAGGCAGACTTGCCTCAGGCAGGGCAGAGAAGGAAGCTGCAGAGCAGGTCTCTTTGGCAGAGACAGGTTCGGCGGCCGGTTGGACTGCACAGGAAAAGGCGGATCCGCTTCTCTCATCTTCCTCAGAGGAGGAAACAAAGCAGGATGGTCTGACAGAAGCTCCGGAAGAAGGAGAGTCTGTTGACAGGCAATCTTCTGAAGGTCTATCCGCCGGCGGGTCTTCTGCTGATGCCGGGGGAGATGCGGCTGCAGACGACGGGGCAACCACTGCCGCTGCAGAGGCTGAAGAGGAAAAGCCGGCCTTCGATCATGTGATGACAGAACTTGAAAACGGGTATGCCTATCTGGCTTCTCTGGATGCGCGTACTCCGGTTGAAATGGAATACATGATCTCCGAGGCTCAGAAAGAGCATGAGAAGGAACTGGAGAGAGAAGCCTACAGATTAAAACGGGAGAAATACCGGGAAAGTCTGGAGGGCAAGCGCCTTTGGGATGCCTTTGAAGACTTTGTCTTTTTGGGGGATTCCCGTGTAGTAGGATTTGATGTGTACGGCTTGCTTCCTTCTGACAGGGTGCTTGCCGAGGCAGGAGATACGATCAATTCCATTACCAACAGAATGGACACGATCAAATCATTTTCGCCCAAATATATTTTTATCAGCTATGGCATAAATGATATCGGCATCGGTTTCTGGCCTACAGCAGAGGAATATACGTCTGCCTTCTCGGAAAAGCTCCATGAGCTGCAGAAAGAACTTCCGGAGGCTGAGATTTATGTCAATTCGATCATTCCTGCACGCGGAGATGCTGCGCAGGCCTATCCGGTCTGGCAGGGAATTCCGGAATACAGCGAAGCTGTGCGTCAGATGTGCGAACGGGAGGGTTTTGCATTTATTGATAATGCTTCTGTGATCGAAGAGCACATGGATCAGTATGCTGATGACGGTGTACATATGCAGCCTGATTTTTACAGGTACTGGGCAGAAAACCAGCTGCTGGCTGTTTTTGACCGCAAAAACGGCGTATTATCGTTCTGATGCCGCATTTAACGGGTGCGGTGTCTGCTGATACGGGCGGGTGTCTGCCGGTTAGTATTAGGATATCAATATGGCTTTTGAAAAATATGCTGCAGGGCGGGAGCAGAATGCCGCAGCTGCAGCACAAGGCAAAAAAAAGAGAATGATGGATCCAGCTGCAAGTCGGCCTTCACGTACAGAAACTGTCTATGAAGAAGATGAATATACCGCGGCAGGCGGGGATGAGATGTCCGGTCCTGAACAGAAGGGCGGTGGAAACGGCGGAAGGATCCCGATCGTACTGCTCTGTGCGGCTTTGATCGCGGCAGGTGTATTTTTGCTGTATAAGGATATAAGCAGGGACTATCGGCACGGCATCTATCGATGTGAAAACGGCAGAATGCTGGAAGCGCCTGCGGAACCTGATCCCGGGAAGACAGATCTTGTCTCTTCGGGGGTGAAAAATCTGGCGGAAAAGTTTCCTGATGTTGATCAGTATATGATGCTTGTCCCTGCGGCGGCATGCATTCAGCCGGAAGATCTTCCGGAGAATGCACAGATTCGCGATCAGAGAGCTGATCTGGCGCAGATCCGAAGCAAAATGCCGCAGAGCCTGCATTGGATCGATCTTGCCGAGACCCTTTCGGGGCATTCCGGGGAAAACCTGTATTATGACTCGGATATTTATCTGACGGGATGGGGCAGCCGCTATGCAGCGAGAACTGCCATGACCGCAATGGAGGTCAAAATCCCTGAGGGAAGGGACCAGTGCTACCTGCTTTCCAATACATTGATCGGACGGCTGGCGGCTGACAGACTCCCGGCACTGCATTTACTGGACAGGCAGGGAGAGCGCCTGGAAATCTATGTCCCTGAAAAAGAGGCATATTATTACTGTATCAATGGCCGCAGCGGGAAACGGAGCGGTTCCCTGTATGACTCGGAAGCTGCTGCGGGCACTTCACCCTACAACGTGTTTTTTGAGGGGGGAAAGGCCCTGACCCAGATCCATACCACAGCAATTAACGGTGAGACGCTGCTTGTTGTGGGAGACAGGACTGCGGACAGCATCGTACCGCTCTTCGTATCTTCGTTTGAACACATCATACTGATGCATCCTTCAAAGTGCGCGAAGACAGTGGCAGGGCTTGCCCGGGAATACGAAGTGACGAAAATTCTGTATCTCTATGATGCAAATGATTTTATGACTGACAGCGCGCTGCTGCGTGCCCTGAACTAAGAAGGGCAATGCAGGCTGAAGGCGGCGGCCGGACCGTGTCCAGAGGGATGCTGGAGCACGGTATTTTGGGAAGCTGGGAAGCTGCAAGGCGCTGTACCTTTTGCGGGGCAGATTGCCGCTGCTTTCCGGTTGACGGAACTGTCCGCGGAAGGAAACCAAAGACGTGATAGGAGGGAAAATGGAGAACCAGGCTGCGAAAACTGGACCTGTCTCTGAAACAGCAGGAAAAACAGACACAACTGCTGCCGGGCAGGATCAGCAGAGACCTGTAGAGGAGATCAATCCGTTTGATTATCCCGGTACGGAACGTGTCAGGATCCGCCATCTGGAGACCAAACAGATGTCTCAGGAGGATATCGACCGTGTCCTGCAGCTGACGGGACAGCTCGAAGCTTTTGAAATCCTCATGATGTATTATGACTGCGCTCTCGCAGAAGTGCGCACCAAGCTTGAGGTCCTGAACCGCGAAGTGGGTCTCAAGAAAAACCGCAATCCGTTTGAGTCGATCAAGAGCAGGCTCAAGAAGCCTGTGAGCATTTATGAGAAACTCAAGCACCGCAGGATTCCTTTTTCCGTTGAAAATATTGAAAAATATCTGACCGATGTGGCCGGCCTGCGGGTCATCTGCTCGTTCATCGATGATATTTACAGTATCCGTGACAGCCTTGCCTCTCAGGACAATGTCCGCATCATCCAGGAAAAGGACTACATTGCCCACCCCAAGCCCAATGGATACAGAAGCCTGCATCTGATACTGGAAGTGCCGATCTACCTCATGCAGGAAAAGAAGTACATGCGTGTTGAACTGCAGTTCCGCACGATCGCCATGGATTTCTGGGCAAGCGTTGAGCACAAGATGAAGTACAAGCGCGAGATCCGGAATGCGGAATCCATTGTTGAAGAACTGCATTACAGCGCCGACCTAATCAACCAGCTCGACCGCCGCATGCTGCAGATCCGCGACCGCATTGAACTCAATGAAGAGGGAGACCGCGTCATGTCGGAGTGGCACTGATGCAGAGACAGACAGTGCGGAAGCAGGCAGGCGACAGAAGTAAAAAGCAGATATAAACCGGAATAAAGAGTATAAATCAATATATAGTATATTATTATATAGAAGAAACAGCGACAGGCCGCGCCCTCGAAGAGGGCACGGCCTGTTGTTTTCTGTTTAGCCTGTTTGCAGTCTGATTGTCTGCAGTCTGTTTTTTGTGATCTGATCCTTTTACGAGCCGGTTTTTACAGCTGGTTTTTTCAGTATATGCGCAGGTCCGTTTACTGTGCTACCCATCTGCCCGCGGCGCCGCAGGGGAGGACCAGTCCGTTGGAGGTGACCGGGAGTCCTACTTCGCCGGCCTCTACGGTTCCCTTGTACCTGCAATCCAGTACAGTGTGAAGCATGTAGCTCAGTACGGCGGGCTGCAGTCCGGTGGTGTAGGAGTTTACCAGCATGAAGAGCGGTGTATCCGAGAGAAGGAGGGCACAGCGCTGCAGGAAGGGGAAAATGCTGTCCTCTATTTTCCAGATCTCGCCTTTGGGGCCTCTGCCATAGGAGGGCGGATCCATGATGATCGCGTCGTAGTGATTGCCCCTGCGGATTTCACGTTCTACGAACTTTCCGCAGTCATCCACAAGCCAGCGGATATGCGCCTGGCCCAGACCTGAGAGCTGGGCATTTTCTCTGGCCCAGCCGACCATGCCTTTGGAGGCATCCACATGTGTGACTTCCGCTCCTGCGGCTGCTGCAGCGGCAGTTGCGCCGCCTGTATAGGCGAAGAGATTCAGGACCCGGACTTTTTTTCCGGAGGCGGCACGCCCGCGGATGAGCTCCGAAAACCAGTCCCAGTTGACTGCCTGTTCGGGGAAGAGGCCGGTGTGTTTGAAGCTGAAGGGCTTGAGCCGGAAGGTCAGGTCTCTGTAATGGATGCACCAGTCGTCCGGAAGGTCAAAAAACTCCCACTCGCCTCCGCCTTTTTTGCTGCGGTGGTAGTGTGCGTTGGGGCGGCGCCAGATCCTGTCACGGGGTGTATCCCAGATCACCTGGGGATCGGGGCGGATCAGACGGTATTCACCCCATCGCTCCAGCTTTTCCCCCCTTGAGGTATCGAGGACTTCATAGTCTTTCCACTGATCGGCAATCCACATAGAGAATGACCTTTCCTTTCTATATCTCTGTCCGATATATATTTATTCAATATATATCTATTCAATATCTATACAATCTGTACACGATTTTCGCGGCGGGAGCGCGTGAAAACATCTGGCCTTTCAGGCTGGTTTGTATTGTAACAGTCTAACCTCTGGGGGCAAAAAAGTAAATAATTATCTTTCTTTCAATGCGTTCTTGTGGTAAAATCGATACGTTATCTGCGTTGCAGTGATAAAGTGAAAAAGTGCAGTTGATACTGATCTGTGCGGATACACGTGAGGAAGGGGGAGAACTGCTCTTTGGGCTGAGGCTGCGGCGCTATCATAAAGGAGGAAATAGTTATGACAAGTGCACAGATTATCATTGTTGTCACAATTGTGGCATATCTGTTCGGCATGCTCATGATCGGTGTCATTTTCAACCGCGCGGGCGCTGCTGACACATCGGACGGCTTCTATATCGGCGGAAGGTCCCTGGGCCCTCTGGTCACCGCGATGAGCGCCGAAGCATCTGACATGAGCAGCTACCTGCTGATGGGCCTTCCCGGACTTGCCTATCTGGCAGGTGTGGCGGAAGTGGGCTGGACCGCGATCGGTCTCGCAGTCGGCACCTATCTGAACTTTTTGTTTGTTGCAAGACGGCTTCGCCGCTATTCGGAGAAGCTGGGCGCCTTTACAATCCCGGATTTTTATTCCCGCCGCTACAATGACCGTGAGAACACCCTTTCTCTGATCGCGGCCCTGATCATCATCATTTTCTTTGTTCCCTACACTGCATCCGGATTCAAGGCCGTCGGCACGCTGTTCAACAGCCTGTTCGGCATTGAGTATCATCTGGCCATGATCATCGGCGCAGTCATCATCGTTGCCTACACCACCATGGGAGGTTTCCTTGCCGTTTCCACCACTGACCTGGTGCAGAGTATCTTCATGACCATTGCCCTGGTCATCATCGTTTTCTTCGGTATTGACAAGGCCGGCGGTATGGATGTCGTCATGCAGAATGCAAAAGCCCTGCCCGGATATCTCAATATTACAAAGGGCTACGATGTGGCATCCAATTCCGCATCCAGCTACGGCTTCCTGAGTGTCGTCTCCACCCTTGCATGGGGCCTGGGATATTTCGGAATGCCCCATATCCTGCTCCGCTTCATGGCAATCCGCAATGAGAAAGAGCTGGTCATTTCCAGAAGGATCGCTTCTATCTGGGCAGCTGTCTCCATGTGCATCGCCATTCTCATCGGAATCATCGGCTACAGCGTCTCTGTTGCAGGACATATCCCCATGCTCAACGGCAGTTCCTCTGAATCCGAGACCATCATCATCCAGATGGCCAACCTCATGAGCCAGCACGGCTTTATCTTCGCACTGGCAGCAGGCGTCATCCTGGCAGGTATCCTGGCGGCGACCATGTCCACAGCGGATTCCCAGCTCCTTGCTGCCGCATCGAGTGTTTCCGAGGATCTCATGCAGGGATTCGGACGCATTAAGCTTACCCAGCAGGGCAAGATGATCGCAGCCCGTGCGACCGTTATCGCGATCGCAGCTGTCGCCATCGTCCTGGCCTGGAACCCCAACAGTTCCGTCTTCCGTGTTGTCTCCTTCGCATGGGCCGGTTTCGGTGCCACATTCGGTCCGACCATGCTGCTGGCCCTCTTCTGGCGCAGATCCAACCGCAAGGGCGCCATGGCAGGCCTCATCTGCGGCGGCGTCATGATCTTCGTATGGAAGTTCGGTATTGCCCGCCTGGGCGGCGCATTTGCCATCTATGAGCTGCTTCCCGCATTTATCATTGCCCTGATCGCTGACATCGTAGTCAGCCTGGCAACCAAGGAGCCCTCACCCGTGATCACCAAGAAGTTTGATGAAGTAAATAAGAAGTGATCCTTCAGGCGGCCGCATCTTTTCAGACCGCATCAATACAGGAAAAGAGGCCGGAGCACTGCCGCTCCGGCCTTCCTTATTAAAGAGACCGTTAAAGAGCCGCGCGCAGACTTTTTCCCCGGCCCTGTGGCTGACCCCGCTGGTGCAGATCCTGCCCGGCCCTGTGTCCGATTCCGGTATCGCAAAGGCTTCCGGGGAAGAACCCCGTCGTGACCGGACCCCGGGCCGGGAAAAGGAATTGTATTGACAGAAATACAGAAAATTAAAAAAAACTTAATATTTGACAAAAAAACCGCTTGCGCAAGTTGGTGACTCGTGATATTATCATCATTGCTGTGACATGATAGCTGTGAAGCGTGAGGTTGCTGCCAGAGATGGCAGGTTTTCCGTGGAGCGAATGTCTGGAGCACTCTTCAGGAGCCATTTGGAGAGGGCTCGAAAATCTGACGACAAGTCACTGTACCAATGAAGGTCTGCAAAAGCAGCAGAGCTGCGCGAGGCAGAAACGACGTGTGAGAACACGGTTTTTATTTTTGAGAGACCGCGACACACACGGGAAAGTGTACAGTCACCGCTTGTCGTACTTACCAAAAAGTGCGAAAAGGAGGCGACTTTTTTTATGGCAAATCAGGTTATGAGAATCACATTGAAGGCATATGATCACGAGCTCGTGGATGCATCCGCGAAGAAGATCATCGAGACTGTTAAGAAGAACGGCTCACAGGTGAGCGGCCCCGTTCCGCTTCCCACCAAGAAGGAGGTTATCACAATCCTCCGTGCTGTTCATAAGTATAAAGATTCTCGTGAGCAGTTCGAGCAGCGCACACATAAGCGCCTGATCGACATCATCACCCCCACACAGAAGACTGTAGACGCACTCCAGAGACTGGAGATGCCCGCAGGTGTCTACATCGACATCAAGATGAAGACCAAATAATTCTGTGTAAGAAACAGCATGCTGCTGCACTCTCCGTGTGCAGTTAGTGATACGCTGCCGGACCGGAGATCAATGGCCAGTCGGTTCGGCGAAACACAACCTCTACTAGTATGACATCCCCGTCGGGACCGGAGTCCGGTGCGGGAGCAGCCCGTCCCTCCGGGCGGTCAGACAGCAGACCGTCTGAGAGAAAAGCGAGAAGATCCGAACGTTCTGTCCGTAAAAAACGTATGAAACGGAAGGAACTGCACAGGTTGCTTCTTATTTATAGAAAGAACGGCTCACACAGGATGCCAGTGTGTGACAGCCGCCAGGACGCGCCGATGTCCGCTGTAGAATATTTCGCCGCAGAAGAGCAAGCGGCAGAAAAGAGGTAAACATGAAGAAAGCTATTATGGCAACCAAGATCGGTATGACCCAGGTCTTCCAGGAAGACGGCACTCTGATTCCTGTAACAGTCCTCGAGGCTGGCCCCTGCGTAGTCACACAGATCAAGACAATCGAGAATGACGGCTACGAAGCAGTTCAGGTCGGCTACGGCGATGCAAAAGAGCGCATCACCACTGTTGACAAGAACGGCAAGAAAGAAGTCGCACACCGCCACGGCGTGGGCAAGGCCATGAAGGGCCACTTCGACAAGGCCGGCGTTTCCGTGAAGAAGCACGTTCGCGAGTTCCTCTTCGAGAATGCTTCCGAATACAAGCTCGGCGATGAGATCAAAGCTGACATCTTCGCAGAAGGCGACAAGATCGACGCTACCGCAGTTACCAAGGGCAAAGGCTTCCAGGGCGCCATCAAGCGTCACGGCCAGCACAGAGGCCCCATGGGACACGGCTCCAAGTTCCATCGTCATCAGGGTTCCAATGGTTCCAGTTCCGATCCCAGCAGAGTTTTCAAGGGAAAAGGAATGCCCGGACATATGGGTTCCGTCCAGGTTACGGTCAGAAATCTTGAGATCGTCCGCGTGGATGCCGAGAAGAATCTGCTCCTTGTCAAGGGCGCGATTCCCGGACCCAAGAAGGGCCTTGTGACCATCAAAGAGACCACAAAGGCTGACGCCTGATCGGTACAGGGTCTATAGAAAGGAGGAACACAGATGGCGAACGTATCTGTTTTAAATATGCAAGGACAGGAGGTCGGCACAATCGACCTCAATGACGCGATTTTCGGCGTTGAAGTGAATGAGAACCTGATCCACATGGCAGTTGTGCAGCATCTGGCAAACAAGCGCCAGGGCACACAGAAGGCCAAGACCCGCGGCGAGGTCTCCGGAGGAGGCAGAAAGCCCTGGAGACAGAAGGGTACCGGCCATGCGCGCCAGGGTTCAACCAGAGCTCCCCAGTGGAAGGGCGGCGGCGTTGTATTCGCACCCGTTCCCCGCGACTATTCCTTCAAGATGAACAAGAAGGAAAAGAGGGCTGCCCTCAAGTCCGCACTTACGGACCGCCTTCAGGAAGGCAAGCTGATCATCCTCGACGAGCTCAAGTTCGACGAGATCAAGACCAAGGCATTCGCACAGGTCCTTGACAATCTCAAGATCAGCAACAAGGCACTGTTCGTTCTCGGCGATCTGGATCAGAACGTGATCCTCTCCGCAAGGAACCTGCCCGGAACAAAGACAACCCAGACATCCGAGATGAACGTTTACGATGTCATGAATGCACAGACACTGGTCATCACCAAGGATGCTGTCGCGAAGATCGAGGAGGTGTACGCATAATGGCAACGCTCGAATATTACGACATTCTGTTAAAGCCCGTTATCACAGAGAAGAGCATGGAGCTGATGGCCGAGAAGAAATATACCTTCCTGGTACATCCCGATGCCAACAAATATCAGATCAAAACCGCTGTTGAGAGACTGTTCGAAGGCACCAAGGTCGAGAAGGTCAACACCCTCAACGCAGACGGCAAGAGAAAGAGAAGGGGTATGGTCTACGGCTTCACTGCGAAGACCAAGAAGGCCATTGTAAAGCTCACCGAAGACAGCAAGGACATCGAGGTCTTCACAGGACTTTGATCCCGCTGCTAAGCATCGGACTTAAACGCGGTGCAAATCTTAAAGATTAATAGGAGAACCAATCATGGGAATTAAAAAGTATACCGCTTATACCCCGTCAAGACGTAATATGACAGGCTCCGATTTCTCCGAAGTGACAAAGACAACTCCCGAGAAATCCCTGACCAGCTCTCTGAAGAAGAACGCAGGACGCAACAATCAGGGTCGCATCACTGTCAGACATCACGGCGGCGGCAATAGAAGAAAATACAGACTGGTCGATTTCAGAAGAATCAAGGACGGCATTCCTGCAAAGGTTATCGGCATTGAGTACGATCCCAACAGAACTGCCAACATCGCTCTGATCTGCTACGCAGACGGCGAGAAGTCCTACATCCTGGCTCCCCAGGGCCTGACCGACGGCATGACCGTCATGAACGGCCCCGCAGCTGAAATCAGAGTCGGCAACTGCCTGCCTCTGTCCGTCATCCCCGTTGGTACCCAGGTACACAACGTTGAGCTCAAGCCCGGCAAGGGCGGCCAGATGGTCCGCAGCGCCGGCACAAGCGCTCAGCTGATGGCTAAAGAAGGCAAGTACGCTACTCTTCGTCTCCCTTCCGGCGAGATGAGAATGGTTCCGCTGGAATGCCGCGCCACCATCGGCGTGCTCGGCAACATCGACCACAACCTGATCAACTATGGTAAAGCCGGCCGGAAACGCCACATGGGCATCCGTCCTACAGTCCGCGGTTCCGTCATGAACCCCAACGATCACCCTCACGGTGGTGGTGAAGGTAAGGCTCCGATCGGTCGTCCCGGACCGAGCACCCCTTGGGGCAAGCCTGCACTTGGTTACAAGACACGCCGTAAGAAAGCTTCTGATAAGCTGATCGTAAGAAGACGCGGCGGTAAGAAGTAATAAATAAGGACTGCACAGCGGGCGTACGAAAACAAGAGTCCGCCGCTGATGACAAATAAGGAGATTACCATGGCAAGATCATTGAAAAAAGGACCGTTTGCGGATAAAAGCCTTTTAAAGAAGATTGACGAGATGAACGCTTCCGGCAGCAAGCAGGTCATCAAGACCTGGTCTCGCCGCTCGACGATTTTCCCGTCGTTCGTTGGACACACGATCGCCGTTCATGACGGCCGCAAGCACGTGCCGGTGTACGTGACTGAGGATATGGTCGGACACAAGCTCGGTGAGTTTGTCCTGACAAGAACATATCGAGGCCATCAGGGCAACAACAAGAGCGACAGAAAGTCTTCCGTGGGCTGATTGCCTGACGGAGTTTGATGGAAAGGAGCGGAACTATGGCAAACGGACATAGAACCCAGATTAAGAGAGAAAGGAATGCCCAGAAGGACACAAGACCTTCGGCAAAGCTTTCTTACGCCAGAATACCCACTCAGAAAGCATGCTTTGTTATGGATGCGATCCGCGGCAAAGATGTTGAGACAGCAATCGGTATTCTTTCATATAACAACAGGTATGCTTCAGAAGTGATCCTGAAGCTCCTCAACTCCGCAGTTGCGAATGCAGAGAACAATCTCGGCATGAGCGCCTCCAACCTGTACGTCGCAGAGTGCTATGCTTTCGACGGCCCTACAATGAAGAGAATCAGACCCAGGGCACAGGGCAGAGCGTACAGGATTCTCAAGAGAATGAGCAACCTCAAGATCGTTCTCGACGAGAAGAAGACTGAAGAGTAAGCGGAAATAGAAAGGAGCCAAAATGGGACAGAAAGTTAATCCTCATGGTCTGCGTGTTGGCATTATCAAAGACTGGGATTCCAGATGGTATGCTGAAGGCGATTTCGCGGACCTTCTCGTTGAAGATTACAATATCAGAAAGTTTCTGAAGAAAAAGCTCTACAGCGCAGGCATCTCCAAGGTCGAAGTCGAGCGTGCTTCCGACCGCGTCAAGGTGATCGTCTATGCACAGAAGCCCGGCGTAGTAATCGGCAAGGGCGGCGCTGAGATCGAAAATACCAGGAAGCAGCTTCAGAAGATGACCGGCAAGAAGATTCTCCTTGACATCAAGGAAATCAAGCGCCCCGACAGGGATGCACAGCTGGTTGCAGAGAACATTGCGCAGCAGCTTGAAGGCCGTGTGTCCTTCAGAAGAGCCATGAAGTCCTGCATGGGCAGAACCATGAAGGCAGGCGCTCTGGGCATCAAGGCTTCCTGCGGCGGCCGTCTCGGCGGTGCTGATATCGCACGTACAGAGACCTACTCCGAAGGAACCATTCCGCTGCAGACACTGCGCGCAGACATCGATTATGGTTTTGCGGAAGCAAATACCACCTATGGCAAGGTCGGCGTCAAAGTCTGGATCTACAAGGGTGAGGTTCTTCCCGCAAAGAACACAAATAAAGCAGAAGGGAGTGATCGCTGATGTTAATGCCCAAGAGAGTGAAATATCGTAAACAGTTCCGTGGCAGCATGGCGGGCACACCCACCAGAGGAACTAAGATTGCATACGGCGAGTATGGCCTTGTCTGCACCGAGCCCGTCTGGATCCGTTCTAATCAGATCGAGGCAGCCCGTGTCGCTATGACCCGTTACGTCCGCCGTGGCGGTAAGATCTGGATCAAGATCTTCCCCGACAAGCCTGTTACCAAGAAGCCTGCCGAAGTCCGTATGGGTTCCGGTAAGGGCGCGGTCGAGTACTGGGTAGCTGTTGTCAAACCCGGCAGAGTCATGTTTGAGATCGCCGGCGTCCCTGAAGAGACTGCAAAAGAGGCTCTCCGCCTTGCAGCCAACAAGCTTCCTTGCAAGTGCAAGATCGTTTCGAAAGAGCAATTGGAAGGTGGTGCAGTATAAATGAAGAGTAAAGCCTACGTTGAAGATCTTAGGAATAAAAACGTCGAAGAGCTGAATCAGGAACTCGTTTCCGCCAAGAAAGAGCTCTTCAATCTGAGATTCCAGAATGCCACGAACCAGCTGACAAACACGGCAAGGATCAGGGAAGTCCGCAGAAACATCGCCAGGATTAAGACCATGATCAGTGCACAGGAGCAGTGATTTGACGAAAAGGAATTCTGAGAATAAAGGAGAATGACCGTGGAAAGAAATCTTAGAAAAGTCCGTATCGGCAAGGTTGTCAGCGACAAGATGGACAAGACCGTCGTCGTTGCAATCGAGGATCACGTCAAGCATCCGCTGATCGGAAAGATCGTTAAAAAGACATACAAGCTCAAAGCACACGATGAGCAGAACGAGTGCGGCATCGGCGACACTGTCCGTGTTATGGAGACAAGACCTCTCTCCAAGACCAAGAGATGGAGAGTCGTGAACGTCGTCGAGAAGGCAAGGTAATCCGACGGATACTGATCCGATTGATTTATCTTCCTTTAGGGAATAAATGGATGGCCGAATGAGCAGGAGGCAGGAGAGATCCGGCCCCGCTCCTCTGGGCCGCGCAGGCTGCAGCGCCGGGAAAGGATTCCCGGCACGGCACCCGGCTCTTTGACGGGTGCTGTGTGCAAATGCCTGTTACCAGACCGTAAGAAAGGAATAAAGCTATGATTCAGCAGGAAAGCAGACTCAGAGTTGCTGATAATACCGGTGCGAAGGAAATCCTCTGCATCCGCGTCTGCGGCGGCTCCACAAGAAGATATGCGAGAATCGGCGATGTCATCATCGCAACTGTTAAAGAAGCAGCTCCCGGCGGCGTTGTCAAAAAGGGCGATGTCGTAAAGGCAGTTGTTGTTCGTACAGTTAACACTACACGCAGGAAAGATGGCTCTTACATTCGCTTCGACGAGAACGCGGCCGTTATCATCAAAGACGACCAGACTCCGACAGGCACACGTATCTTCGGACCTGTAGCCAGAGAGCTTCGTGAGAAGAAGTTCATGAAGATCCTCTCCCTGGCTCCTGAAGTATTATAAGGAGGAGAGAGCTATGGCAATGAGCAAAATCAAGGTTGGCGATACTGTCAGAGTCATGACCGGCAAGAGCAAAGGCCATGAGGGCAAAGTCATCGCTGTTGACCGTAAAAAAGGCAGAGTCACCGTTGAAGGTGCAAATATTGTTACAAAGCATACCAAGCCTTCCATGACCAATCAGAACGGCGGAATCGTGCAGCAGGAAGCAGCCATGGATATCTCCAACGTCATGCTGGTCGTCGACGGCCAGGTTACACGCGTCGGTTTCAGCGGTGAGGGCAAGAGCAAGGTCCGCGTCGCAAAGAAGACCGGTAAGGTGGTCGAGTAACAGCCCGAATGTGACAGGCGCTTCACAAAGAAACGGCGCCTCGTCAATTTATGCTAATAGTATCAGCATATTAGGAGGTATATAACGTTGAGTAGACTCAAAGATCTGTATATGGATGAAATCCGCGAGCAGATGATGAAGAAGTTCGGCTACAAGAACATCATGCAGGTTCCGAAGCTGGACAAGATCGTCGTCAACATGGGTATCGGTGAGGCAAGAGAGAACGAGAAGATCCTCGATGCAGCCACCAGAGATATGGCTATCATCACCGGCCAGAAGCCCGTTATCACAAAAGCTAAAAAGTCCATCGCGAACTTCAAGATCAGGGAAGGCATGCCGATCGGCTGCAAAGTCACCCTTCGCGGCGACCGCATGTACGAGTTCCTTGACAGACTTGTCAATCTGGCACTTCCCCGTGTCCGTGACTTCCGCGGTGTTAACCCCAACTCCTTTGATGGAAGAGGAAATTACGCTCTTGGCATCAAGGAGCAGCTGATCTTCCCTGAGATCGAGTACGACAAGATCGACAAGGTCAGAGGCATGGACATCATCTTTACCACCACGGCAAATACCGATGAGGAAGCAAGGGAGCTCCTTCGCCTCTTCAATATGCCTTTTGCCAGGGATGAGCAGTAAGTTAAAGGTATAGCCCATAGCCGGGGGCGCTGACATGCACAGGATTTGCATGCAGCGCTTTCGCAGGACATAGAATCAGGAGAAAAAAAATGGCTAAAACATCTATGAAGATGAAACAGCAGGCGAAACCCAAATTCTCAACAAGGGCTTATACCCGTTGCAGAATTTGTGGAAGACCCCACTCTGTTCTGAAAAAGTATGGTATCTGCAGAATCTGCTTCCGCGAGCTGGCATACAAGGGCCAGATCCCGGGCGTGAAGAAAGCCAGCTGGTAATTTATTTCAATTTGGTTAATCCACAATCAGGAGGCAAAATCAATGACAATGAGCGATCCTATTGCAGATATGCTTACAAGAATCCGTAACGCTAACACTGCAAAACACGATACAGTTGATATCCCTTCTTCCAAGATGAAAATCGCAATCGCAAACATCCTGCTCGACGAGGGCTACATCAGGAAGTATGAGATGGTCGACAACGGCAATTTCCAGGATATCCGCATCACCCTGAAGTACGGCGCAGACAAGAATGACAAGATCATCACCGGCCTCAAGAGAATCTCCAAGCCCGGTCTCCGCGTCTACGCAAAGAAGGATGAAGTTCCGAAGGTTCTCGATGGACTCGGCACTGCCATTCTTTCCACCAACCAGGGTGTCATCACCGACAAGAAGGCTCGTGAGCTCCAGGTCGGCGGCGAAGTTCTCGCATTCATCTGGTAATCTGAGAAAAGGAAATTGAAGCGGGTGCCGAACGGTACCCGGCGGATATGGATCCCGGCAATAGATCTCCCGCGGTCCCCACGGACCGGCAGGTTGAGAACAGGCTGCTGCCGGACAGCCGAATCCTTTGAATATGCCGGGAGTGCCGAAGAGCACACGGCAGACTATGAAAAAATACGGATTGCAGTTACACAAGAGGCTGTGATCCAGCCATAAGTATAACGAACAAACAACAGGAGGTACGGGCATGTCACGAATCGGTAAAATGCCAATCGCTATTCCCGCAGGTGTTACTGTGGAGGTAGCAGAAAATAATAAAGTGACTGTTAAGGGTCCCAAAGGAACTTTGGAGAGAATCCTTCCGGGTGAGATGAAGATCACCCAGAACGATGGCGTTATCACCGTCGAAAGACCCAATGATCTGAAGAAGGAAAAATCCCTTCATGGACTGACCAGAAGCCTGCTCCACAACATGGTGGTCGGTGTGTCTGCCGGTTTCGAGAAGAAGCTGGAAGTCAACGGCGTTGGTTACAGAGCAGCAAAGTCAGGTAATACGCTTACGCTTAGCTTAGGATATTCCCATCCCGTTGAGATGACAGATCCCGAAGGCGTCACCACCGAGGTCCAGGGCAATGTGATCACTGTCAAGGGGATTGATAAAGAGGCCGTCGGACAGTTCGCAGCGAACATCAGAGATAAGCGCAGACCTGAGCCTTATAAGGGCAAGGGCATCAAGTACGCGGACGAAGTTATCCGCCGTAAGGTTGGTAAGACGGGCAAAAAATAAATAGATAGAATCAGCCATAATTCTGATCTGGCTGCCGGAAGGCATAGAGGGTGTCGGGCGTGAGCTGCAGAACCCCCGTGTACGCTGATTAAGCACGGAGGACTTACCCGAGGCATCCGGGAGCATACATTTGGAGGAATTTATAATGGTAAAGAAAGCAAACAGGAAGGCGATCCGCGAGAAAAAGCATTCCAGAATCCGCAACAGGATCAGCGGTACTGCTCAGTGCCCTCGTCTTGCCGTATACAGAAGCAATAAGCATATCTATGCACAGATCATCGACGACGATGCCCAGACCACTCTGGTGGCCGCAGGCACGATCGAGAAGGAAATCCAGGATGCTGTCGAGCATACAGATGACATCGCAGCCGCTGAGAAGGTTGGCGAGGTTATTGCACAGAGAGCAGCCGAAAAGGGAATCAAGGAAGTGGTCTTCGACCGCGGCGGTTACATCTATATGGGCAAGGTTGCTGCACTGGCAGACGCTGCCCGCAAGGCTGGCCTGGAATTCTAAGGAGGAGAATGTGTGATGAAACATACAATGATCGATACAAGCCAGATGGAACTGACCGATAAGGTTGTTGCCATCAAGCGTGTTACCAAGGTCGTCAAGGGCGGTCGCAACATGCGCTTCACAGCCCTCGTTGTTGTCGGTGACGGAAACGGCCATGTAGGCTGCGGCCTCGGCAAGGCAACTGAAATTCCGGAAGCAATCCGCAAGGGCAGAGAAGATGCTACAAAGAACCTCGTCAGCGTTGCGCTTGACGAAGTTGCAAGTATTTCTCATGACTACATCGGTAAGTACGGCAGTGCTTCTGTTCTGCTCAAGAAGTCTCCCGATGGTACCGGTATCATCGCAGGTGGTCCTGCACGTACAGTCTGCGAGCTGGCAGGCATCAAGAACATCCGTACCAAGTCTCTTGGTTCCAACAACAAGCAGAATGTCGTTCTGGCAACCATTAACGGTCTCAGCCAGCTGAAGGTTCCTGAAGAAGTCGCAGCAAGGCGCGGCAAATCCGTCGCTGAGCTCAAGGGCTGATCGGCGAGACATACAGATCTGTTAGGAGAACGAATGAAAAACCAGTACTGATCTATGATTTTTCATTCACAGGGTTTGCGCTGAAGCGCCGCAGATCCTGCGAGATCGCAGCGGAGAAACAGCTTTCACGGTTTTCTCCCCGCGAGTCTCAATGCAGAGCGCTTCAAAGTGGAGGTAAAAATGCCTACAGATAAAGCAACAGCAGCTGAGCCGAAAAAGCTGAAAATTACTCTGATCAAGTCTACTATCGGTGCTGTTCCCAAGAACCGCGCAATCGTCAAGTCCATGGGATTCAAGAAGCTGAACAGCTTTGTGATCCTTCCCGACAACGCTGCTACCAGGGGACAGATCAGACTGATCAATCACATGGTTAAAGTCGAAGAGCTGGACTAATAAGGTAGGAGGTATAAAATGGATTTACATAATCTTAAGCCTGCTGAAGGCTCTAAGCACGATAATTACCGCAGAGGCCGCGGCCACGCTTCGGGCAACGGCAAGACTGCAGGCTATGGCCACAAGGGTCAGAAGGCAAGGAGCGGAGCTCCCAGACCCGGATTCGAAGGCGGCCAGATGCCTCTGTACAGAAGACTCCCCAAGAGAGGCTTCACATGCTATAACACCAAGGATATCGTTTCTGTCGATATCAAGTCCCTCGAGAGATTTGAGGACGGTGCAGTTGTTGATGAGCAGGCTCTGCTTGAGAGCAGGGCGGTCAGCAAGATCGGTGACGGCGTTAAGATCATCGGCAATGCAGACCTGAGCAAGAAGCTTACTGTCAAGGTTACAGCATTCAGCGCTGCAGCTAAGGAAAAGATCGAGGCAGCCGGCGGCACAGCCGAGACAATTGGCTGATCAACCAAGAAATAGTCATGCCATATCGGGCATTCATGCCCGGTATGGCTTGCCCTTTATTATCCGCATTTCCTGTCAGTGAAAAATATCCTATGTTTTCCCCGGAAATTGTGTATGTAGAGGGTCAGCAATTTCGGAAAGGTCATGGATAATGTTTGACTCGATCAATAATATTTTTAAAGTAAAAGAAATCAGGATGAAGCTTTTCTTCACATTCCTGATGCTGATCGTCATCCGCTTTGGCTGCCAGCTGCCTGTTCCCGGCGTTGACAGAAACTATTTCGCGGAATGGTTTGCGCAGCAGACAGGCGATGCATTCAGCTTTGTGGATGCCTTCACCGGCGGCTCCTTCCTGAACATGTCCATTCTGGCACTGAACATTACACCTTACATCACATCTTCCATTATCATCCAGCTTCTCACGATTGCCATTCCCAAGCTTGAGGAGATGCATCGTGAAGGCGAGGAAGGCCGGAAGATGATGACAGCCATCACCCGGTATGTCACGGTTGCGCTCGCGCTTCTGGAATCCTCTGCCATGGCAATCGGCTTCGGCCGTTCCGGTCTTTTGGAGGAATTCAACGCGATCAACGTCATTCTGGCAATCGCGACTCTGACGGCGGGCAGTGCTTTCCTGATGTGGATCGGTGAGCAGATCACAGTCAAGGGAATCGGAAACGGTATCTCCATTGTCCTGTGCATCAACATCATCTCCAGAATGCCTCAGGATATTGTGTCCCTGTTCAACCAGTTTGTGATCGGCAAGACAATCGCCTTTGGTGCTCTTGCGGCAGTGATCATCATTGCAGTGATCATCGTGATGGTCATCATGGTCATCCTTCTCAACGACGCAGAGCGCAAGATTCCTGTGTCCTATGCACAGAAGGTCAACGGCAGACGTTTTACAGCAGGACAGACCTCTGTGATTCCCCTCAAGGTGAATACCGCAGGCGTCATGCCCATCATCTTTGCCTCTTCCCTGATGGAATTCCCCGGCATCATCTCGACGCTGGCCGGATACAAGGGAACAGGCGTCTGGTCTGAGGTACTTCGTTATCTGAGTTCCTCTTACTGGTGCAATCCTTCTTATATCAAATATACATTAGGACTTGTACTTTACATCGTTCTTCTGGTTTTCTTCGCATATTTCTATACTTCGATCACCTTCAACCCGATCGAAGTTGCGGACAATCTCAAGAAGCACGGCGGCTTTATCCCGGGTATTCGTCCCGGAAAGCCTACAAGCGAATATCTGAGCAGGATCCTGAATTACATTATTTTCATCGGCGCAATCGGCCTGACGATTGTCGGCATTCTTCCCTTCATTTTCAGAGGTATCTTCAATGCCTCGATCTCCTTTGGAGGAACGAGCCTGATCATCGTAGTAAGTGTTGTGCTTGAGACCATCAAGCAGGTTGAATCCATGATGCTGGTGAGAAACTACAGAGGATTCCTCAACGATTAATTGATTCATTTCCGAAGGCGGCAGGATGCATTTTGCACCTGTGCCGTCTTCGGATATTGTGTTATTATCAGGAAAGTATTAAACTATAGAAAGTATATCGCCCGCATTCTGTTTACAGGCGGACAGCTGCGGCCGGTTCGTAAAGAAAAGCTTCATAGACACGTCACTTCTCGATTATCGTTCGAGTTTGGAATTTTGCGAAGGAGGAGGATACAATGAAGATCGTTATGCTCGGAGCGCCCGGCGCGGGCAAGGGTACACAGGCACAGATGATTGCTGAGAAGTTTGGGCTGCCCCATATCTCCACCGGAGACATTTTCCGCGCCAATATCAAAAACGGCACGGAACTCGGCAAAAAGGCCAAGGCTTTCATGGATGCCGGACAGCTGGTTCCGGATGAGCTGACTGTAGAGCTCCTGCTGGACAGAGTGAAAGCGGATGACTGTGCAAAGGGATATATCCTTGACGGATTCCCCCGCACCATTCCCCAGGCGCAGGTGCTGACAGATACACTGGCGAAGACAGGCGAGCAGATCGACTATGCGATCGACGTTGATGTTCCGGACAGCAATATTGTTGCCCGCATGAGCGGAAGACGTTCCTGCCCCAAGTGCGGCGCATCCTACCACATCAGCTTTATTCCTCCTAAAAAAGAAGGTATCTGTGACAACTGCGGTGCTGAACTCATCCAGCGTCCGGATGACAAGCCCGAGACTGTCCAGAACAGACTGTCCGTCTATCACG
>CAMKEX010000051.1 GCA_946411695.1 uncultured Lachnospiraceae bacterium | reverse complement strand
TCCTCATAGAGCATATCCGAGATATATCTGGTGAGGATCATGTTCATAAAGCTCGAGACAAACAGGGAGACCAGCAGGCTGTAGGTCAGCATGCAGTTCATGATCTCCCTCTCCTGCTGCGGCATGCCTGCGACACGCGAGGCAAAGGAAATTCCCAGCAGCAGGGAGACGCCCATGACCATGGGGCCTATTGCCACAGCGCCCGCATACGCGTATGCGCGGCACAGGTTCAGCATACCCTTTTTCTGAAAAAGCCTGTTCAGGCTAAAGCCGATCCCAGCCATTGTTTTTGTCAACCTCCGGTTCAATGCAGCTTCCCGGTAGGGGAACAGCTGCCTTACTAGCATTTACAAATGCGGTGAATCATTTTTTCAAGTGCGGTGTATTATTCGGACCGCTCCCATCTCCGGAACACCTCTTCGTAGGTGTCCAGGTAATTGGCGATCATATCCTCGTGGCGGAAATAGGCCCGGGCCCTGTTCCTGCCGTTTTCTCCCATCTGCAGACGCCTGACGCTGTTGCGGCAGAGGTCCTTCATGGCCTGTGCGAGCGCATGGGGCTGCATGGGAGGCACGCAGTATCCGGCCTGGCCGAAACTGTCCCCGCCCTCTCCGTAGATCAGTTCCTTGCAGCATCCCACGTCAGTCGTGACACAGGGACGTCCCGCCGCGAAGGATTCCAGGACAGAGAGCGGCTGACCCTCCGAGATGCTCGAAAGCACTGTAAAGTCAAAATCTCCCATATAATCCAGCACATTGATCGTGCCCAGGAAGATGACATTTCTGATCCCGAGCTGACGCAGAAGGTTTCTGCACTCAAGCGCGTATCCGGGGTCGTCTTCCGGCCCTGCGATATAGAGCTTCACATCAGGAATGTCCCGCTCCACCTCCGCAAAGGCGTAGAGCATGGTCTTGACGTCCTTGATGGGGGCAATGCGCAGGATTGCGCCGATGTGGACAGGTCCCTGCGTCTTTTTCTGCGCGATGCCGGCAAAGCGGTCATAGTGGATCCCGTTGGCGACCGTCCTGCATTTGGCGGGATCCGCGCCGATCTCAACCTGTGTCCTGCCCGCCCGCGCAAAGAGGCTGGTCACCATGGTCGCGCCTTCATAGGCTGCAGAGGAGAGCATATAGAAGAAACGGATCCACATATCTTTGAAGTCCGCCAGCACCCAGTTGGCACGGATAATCTCCTCCTCGCGCTCACGGGTATAGATCCCGTGCTCGGTCAGCAGGAAGGGAACCTTATATTTATAGCTTCCCAGCCTTGCGAGAACTCCCGCATAGCCCGTGGCGATCGTGTGGTATACATCGGCCTGAGGTACATCACAGCACATCACACACAAAAGAGGCAGCAGCATGGACCGCACAGTGTGGAAGAGGTCCGAAAAAGCCGTATAAGGATATTTCTCCCGGCAGATCTCCGCCAGCAGATCCACGAAATACTCGCTCGCCAGAAAGTCTGTCGGAGAGATTTTCCTGTCCTGAAAGATATGGAAGATCTCCTCCCAGTCCGGATGCTCGCACTCTATCAGCGCGCGAAGGGCGCTGAGCTCCCTCTCATTGAAGCTGAGCCTGCGGCCGGACCTGCTGCTAACGCTGTCGGTCAGGGATACTTCCCTGATCTCCACAACATTGTCAGGCATCGTATACCGGAACTTTCCGTTCTGTGAGGAATCGGCATTGATGGCCCACACCACAAATTCGTGCTGCGGCATTGCCTGTATATACTGGTGCATCCAGGAGGAGACGCCTCCCGTCACATAGGGATAGCATCCCTCCAGAATCACGCATATTCGCATAGTATCACTACTCCATGTCGGAAATCGTTTTCCGCCGCGCTTACTTACTGATCCTGATCGTCACCTCCGGCGAAGCGGCCCTGACCAGATACAGGCCGTCGGCGGCTTCGCTGATCGTCCCGCCCAGAACACGGACGGGCTTCCCCTCGTTTACGCGGAGGTAGAACCAGGCCTCATCACAGAATCCTCCCAGTGAGAGATGGATTCCCTCCTCTGTGTCTTCCCGATGAATCTGCAGACCGTCGTAGCGCTGTACGGCACCGGTCAGTTCACTTCCGGTCAGATTCCGGATCTGCGGAAGTGCATTATTGAGCCACTGGACGTAGTCCGTCAGGCGCCGGAACAGTTCCTCCCAGCCCAGGGCCGCGCCGCGGTCGGTATCCAGGCAGTCATCCGGGTGCTGGAAATGTGTGTTGACACAGTGAAGATACAGCTCACTCAGAGCAGCCGTCCGCATATAATCGTCCAGCACATATCCCGAGATGATCCTGGGTGTCTGGACCATTCCGTCCTCTGTCACCGTGAAATCCTGGCTGTAGGAAACGTCGTGGTCATCCGGCAGATACAGACTCGCGATGGCGCGGATCTCCGGAAAATCGGAAGCCAGAAGATCCCGGGCCTCCCTGGAGATGATATTGGACGGGGGGACGTAGACATGAAACTCCTCATCGGGAAAGAGCTCATGGCAGAATCCGCGCAGTTCGTTCAGGGCATCGCGCATGGCGTCGATGCTGACCCACTGCCGGTAGGAATCATACTGTCCTATGTAATCGAAATTCTCGGGCACCAGCGGCATGTGGTTGTATCCGTGGAAACCGAGCTCCCCGCCCTCGCGCAGAAGCATATTTCCGAAATACTGGAAACGCTGGATATCCTTGTTGCGGGGGAAAATCCCATCTACCTGGGCAGAATAATCCTCTATTACAAGTCCTGTGTAGCGGATATTATACTTGTGGGCAAGATTGTAGACATCCTTCCACCAGTGGTGTGTATAGAAATCCTTGATATCCATCCCGTAATCATTCTGTATGAACTGGCTGTCTCCCTCGGGAACAGGGGACGGAAAATCGTCGATATAAAAAGTCGATCCGTTGATGACCGGCCAGATACAGCTGTCTTCGAGAAGGGAATAGGCGGCGCAGTGGAAGCCCCGGTAAGCCTTTTCCAGAAATCCCAGGTTGTCAAAGACAATGGTGCCTTCCCCCGTCTTTCTCCTCCAGAGAAGAGGGGTATTGACATCGCCGGTGGAGATCATGAACGTCTCGCACTGATCATCGAGGGCTACGTTGAGAGACGATTTGTAAGGATCCATCACCGAGAGGTCGCGGCTGCATCCGGGCATAATATTTTCTGTGAAGTGGAATCCCTCTACCAGAGCGAGCCCGTCCTCCATGGAGGAGATCCCCAGATCCGCCGCATATTTCCGAAAAGTCCCCTCAATAAAGGGAGGATAGAGGATGAGCAGGGAATGTCCTGCCTTTACCCATTCCAGCAGAGTCCTGAACCTGCCGCCCAGAACGCTGTAATCCGTTACGGACAGCACAGCAATCTTCATGCCCTCCAGATCGGACACGGAAAACTCCTCCGCCGTCTCTTCCTTGAAGGGGATCCTCATCTGGGAGAAAACGGCATCCATCTCCCGTCTTCCCTCTACACCGGTGCTGTCAGTATCCCAGATCAGGATCGTCTCGGGATCTCCGGGATGGACCTCCCCCCTGAGATCGCCCTCTTCGAGAATGGATACACTGCCTGCACTGGCTTTATAGAGGACATTTCTGCCCACGGAGAGAATGACCGTGAACAGAACTATATATACAACAAGAATCTCCAGCAGCTGTATAAACCGCAGTTTTCTTTTTCGCTTCATATCAAACTCATCTTACTTATGTCTTAAATGCAGCTGCACAGCGCTGTCCGGCGGCGGGAAACAAAAAAGTCTCCGCCCCGGACCGAAACTGTCACGCGCTCCAGAAACTGATTTCTTCTCTTGCCGCAGGGGACAGATAGATACCTTTTTTCTCTACAGTACCGATCACGTCCGCGACCCCTCTTCCGTCGTGCGCCGCGGCCTTTGCCCTGAGGATCAGCATGTAGCCCTCCTCGCTGTCGGGGATCTCCCTCAGCAGCATGCGGCCCGCCTCTTCCGCCGCCACGGCGTCTCCCTGCAGAAGGCAGATCTTTCCCAGCCTGCTGATCAGCAGGATCCTGTCGTGGTGCAGTTCTCTGAGCCTGGCCATCTCTCTTCCGCTACCGCCGGCTCCCCGGCTGTTTCTCCCGTTTTCCTGCCAGGCAGTGTAATAAATCAATTTTTCCAGCAGTGCGCGGCAGTGGGCGCAGCGCTCAGCCCGCTCACGGCTGTCGGGAATCCTGCTGCGCAGATATTCTTCATCCAGATCCGCGTACTGACGCATCACTTCCGCGCTGGAGGGATGCCTCCGATAACGTTCTTCCATCTCTTCGATGCGCTGCTCGAAATCGCTCCTGAGCTCCGACAGGGCAGTGACCGCGTAATGGACAACTTCCGTGTCATCGTTGACGCCTGCCAGACGGAGCGGTTTTACAAACGGAGCAGGTCCCTCGTGAAGCACAGAGAGAAGCAGGCTTCTGCGCCGAACCGGCGTCCCTGTCTCGAGCACATCCCCGATGGGAAGAACACCGGACATATCGTCCTTGTCCATGCGGATACTGCGGTATACTTCATCGGTGATTCCAAACCGCCCCTGCCCGGGCTCCTCATCCGCTTTTTCTCCTCTCCTTATATGCGCCTCCGCCACAAGGGCGAAAGCAGTCCCCCAGAAAGGCAGAATAAAGACGGCGGGAAACATGGAGACAGGAAAATGCAGGATCCCTCTGCTCCGGGCCGCAGTCACTGCGAAGACGGCAGCCAGATGGATTATGATCAGAAGAATTGTCATGAAAGGGTCCTTTCCCGCAGAGAGGCGTTCTCAAGCGCATCCTGAAACATTCCGCAGAGGATCGTAAAGTGGTTCATATACCAGAGACTGAGCTGGTCCTGTCCGGCCTGCTCGACAGTCACCAGATAGGTGACCTCTGCTCTGCTGCCGGAACTATAGCCGGGCGCCCTGCTGTACTTCACCTGGGCGGCATACATAGGCGCGTTCTCCAGAAAATGAATGTTCTTCCAGATTTCGCCGCTGCGCACCGTCTGGAACATTTCACGGCAGCCGGCCGCGTCAATGGACTTGCGGACCGCATTGTCCATGCAGCAGGACAGGAGCATGGCTTTATTCCCGCCCGGATCAAGCTGATAAATACAGACAGTGTCATTATCCAGAAGATCGCGAAGGGTGCTCACAGCTTCAACGCAGACGGCCTCCGGCGTGCGCTGGGACATGCTGCGCATAGCCCCGTACACTCTGGAATAGCTTTCCTCCTCGTTGAGGATCTGGGCCCAGAGGTCTTTTCTGTTGGCCACACTGGTGAGATACGCCTCGTTGAGGAAGAGGTATTTGTTGCGGATCAATTCATTCTCCGCCCTGACAGAGCGGACTTCCTGCTCTCTTTTCTGATGGCTGTAGCCGGTGATGGCTCCTGCAGTCAGGTAGTAGACAAAGGGGATCCAGTTCTCCACATTATAGAAGAGGAGCAGTCCCGAAATACCGATTTCCCTGTAGCGCAGGACCAGCATCAGGCATTCAAGGCCTGCCGCCGCAAAGCCGCCCGTAATCCCGTGCATGCAGCCCATGAGAACCACGAAGATGAGGCGGACATCGACAAATTTAAAATAGACAGACTCCGAGGTGATCCCTGCCAGATATTCCGCCAGGAAAAAGACGACGAAGAGATCCAGCAGCATAACAGCCAGTTTGCCGGATCCGTGAAGGAAAGTATTGAGTCTCTCTCTGAGAGGAGAAACGTTTGCGGACTGTTCGACCAGGGCTGTGTACTGAGCAGTGATGTCGGCACTCCAGTCGGCAGATACGGGAAGGCGGTAGATCTCTCCCAGCTGTCCGTCGCACTCTCCCCTGTCCGCCGCCGGAAACTGCATGTGCAGGGCTCTGCGTCCTGTTGTTTCCGCTTCTTCGAGATACCCGATCGAGGCATCGGGGCGGATCGAGAGCAGGACCGCCCTCAGGTCCTCCAATGTGCATGTCTCGCCGTCCGCAGCGTACACACCACCATTAAACCATGTCTCCAGGGACATCCTGAGGAGAAGGGCATACAGTTCTCTCGTCGCCAGAACGGAGATTTCCTGGTCCCCCTTTCCCTCCAGGCAGATGGGACTATTGCGG
Organism: uncultured Lachnospiraceae bacterium; assembly: GCA_946411695.1. Classification (GTDB taxonomy): domain Bacteria; phylum Bacillota; class Clostridia; order Lachnospirales; family Lachnospiraceae; genus CAG-791. The sequence continues at coordinate 15,434 of CAMKEX010000051.1, read as the reverse complement.
CGCAGGGCTCCGAAAATCCTGACCAGACGTCCTCCGCGCTCCTCGCTGCCCGTCAGGAAGGGAAGTCTCACAAATGCGATCTGTACAGGAGAAGCTCCTTCCCCGGGCGAGGACCATCTGCCGATCATTTTCCTGCATTCTTCGGAATCCGCGTCCTCGGTGAGGATGATCATCCGGGACACGCCGTAATGACTGCACAGATGCACGATCTGTTCGATCTCTTTTCTCTCATCGGAAGAGGACCCGCCGTCCGCGGATTTCGCAACATACCAGACAGCCCGGATCTCTCCGAGCTCAAAAACCTTGCGAAAATCACTGTCTTCGGGGGAGACGGGGAACTGACGCACCTTGTCCGAAAGGCCCTTCATTTCTTTTCCGGATTTGCAGCCGGTCAGAAAAATCTGTGCGGCTTCGCCGGTATATTGTAATACCTCTTTTGAAAAGAGGCCTGTCTTTCCAGTTAAAAGGATTGTATCCATGTAAAAAACTCCATGCTGCAATACAGAGAAAAAACGCTCACCGTCCCTGCTTATGAACGCCGAAATCAAGATTCACGTACTCTGAAATAAAGAAGCGGTATCCGTTCTCCCTGCAGAATTTGCAGATCTTTGCCTTCACGGTCCTGTCTCTCGTATACTCCAGCAGATAGACATCGATTCCGGCTTCCTCGCAGTCCGCCAGGTATTCAATATAGTACTTGTTCTCACTTTTCGGCTGTTCGCCGAATTTGTCCTTGTCATAATCGCGGATACTGCTGAATACAGTCTCCTGATTGACGCCCGGGACCAGGTCCTCAAGGCCCTCTTCGATCATCTGCGAGACAAATACATCCGCACCGTTGATCAGGACGGGGAGGCCGGCAGACTGATAGGTTTCCAGTATACTGACCAGGGCATCGAAGACATCCTCTTTCATGGACCGGTATTTTTTCGTGTCCTGCACATGGTAATAGACGTCCAGATTATCCAGAAACAGTCCGTCAATGATCGGGTCCTTGTCCCTGATCGTTTTTACCAGAGTGTCGCTGACAAACTCTTTCCACTTCTGCTGTGTGACATCGACCCAGTATTCATCGGGCCAGTTGTCATAGCTGTCAAGGCAGATATCCTCGTAATCGCCAAAATAATCCCTGGTATTTTCAATAGATCCCACGTTGAGATAAGAGTAGACCACATGCCCGTTCTCATGCAGCCGGGCAAGCTGATCCCGGCTCAGTTCCTGGGCATCCACGACCACCTGCTTATAGTTCTCAAAAAGGGAGATATCAAAGGTTTTCCTGTCTATACCCAGAAAAACACCGTAGCTCTCCTCCGAAGTATCGCTGATCACCACATCCTCCAGACCTTCTTCGCGGCCCATGCATCCTGTCACGCCGCACACGACACACACAAGTACCAGAAGGGTCGCCAGGGCCGTCGTCATCCTCTTTTTATTCCTGCCGGAACTTGGCAGATTCCTGCAGACTCTGAATATTTTTTTCTTCATTGTCCTCCCTGCTGCTTCAGCTCTCTTCTCCTTCGTCTTTCCTCCAGCCGCTTCTGACGGTCCAGGCGCTTCTGACGCGCCTCCATGATCTCAGGATTCTCCTGCACGAACCTGTCATAGAGGTCCGGCCTTCGCTCCTTTGTAATAGCCAGAGACTGCTCGAACCGCCATTCCTCCACCCGGGCATGATCGCCGGAGAGCAGAACGGGGGGAACCTCTCTGCCATGCCAGACGGCGGGTCTTGAATACTGAGGATATTCCAGAAGCCCGTTCATAAAGGAATCCGTATCCGCCGATTCCGTATTGCCAAGGACACCGGGGATCATCCGGGAAACGGCATCTATGATCATCATGGCCGGCAGCTCTCCTCCGGTCAGGACGAAGTCACCGATCGAGACCTCCTCTGCGCCGATCTCCTCGAGAGCGCGGGCATCTATGCCTTCATAATGGCCGCAGAGCAGGATCAGTTCCTCTTCCTTTGCCAGTTCCTGTGCCATGCGCTGGTCAAAAACAGGCCCCAGCGGAGACATATACAGGACTCTTGCCGGTCTGCCCTGCCTGGACAAAATCCCCTCCTGCACGAAACTGCAGCAGTCAAAAACGGGCTGTGCCTGCATCAGCATGCCTGCACCGCCCCCGTATGTATAATCGTCAACCCTGTTGTGCCGGTTTTCGGTAAAGCGGCGGATATCCACTGCACTGAACTCCACCAGCCCCTTTTGGGCGGCGCGGCCCAGGATACTCTCGCCCAGCACCGATTCGACCATCTCCGGAAACAGAGTCAGAACATGAAAACGCATCACAGATCCTCCAGGCCTTCCATGATATGGACCGTGATAAAGCCCTCTTCCGGCTGTACGTCAAGGATACACTGGGAGATTGCGGGAAGCAGCAGGTCCTTCTGTCCCTCTCTGCCGACCACATAGACATCGTTGGCGCCTGTCTCCAGGACTTCCTTCAAGGTCCCGATCTCCGTTCCGTCCTCCCTGCGCACCGACAGACCGATCAGATCCGCAATATAATACTCGTCCTCCTCCAGCGGAACCGCGTCCTTGCGTTCCACAAGGAGCGGACACTGCCGCAGAGACTCCACGTCCTCGATCCTGTTCAGACCTTCAAAACCCAGAATGACAAACTGCTTGAAAAATTTCACACTGCGAACCTTGAGAACACGCTCGCTTCTCTTCTCCCTGAGGATCAGTTCCTTCAGGATTTTAAAGCGCGAAGGATCATCTGTAGTCGGATAGACTTTTACTTCCCCCCGAAGACCGTGGGGACTTGTGATCACTCCGACCTGAAATCGTTCTGTCAATTCTCTTCCCATTCCCGTATACGTTTTCCTTAAATGAATGTACAAAAGGCGGCGCAGAACGCCGCCTTATAGCCTTAGTATCTTCAATCGATATCTACATCGATCCTGTAATCTTCCTGTGCAGAAGCGGCTTTGACAACAGACCGGATCGCCCTTGCGATCCTGCCCTGCCTTCCGATAACCTTTCCCATGTCCGAAGGTGCCACGTGGAGCTGCACCCTTATGTTTCTGCCCTCTTTTTTCTCGGTCACGACAACTTCATCGGGATTATCAACAAGCGCTTTAGCAATCACTTCAACCAATTCTTTCATAGACAATCCTTCTAGACCCGGAACATTCCGTGCCGGACCTCATTGTCAGGCGATATATGAATAAACAGACTGCGCATGCATGCCGCAGAAAACTTATTTAATACCTGCCTGCTTAAACAGTTTTTTGACCACGGTAGTAGGCTGTGCACCGTTCTTGAGCCACTTCTTTGCAGCTTCGACGTCGACATCAACTGTGCCGGGATCTGTGTTGGGGTTGTAGTGGCCGATTGTGTCGATCGCTCTTCCGTCCCTGGGAGTGGAAGCATCTGCGACGACGATTCTGTAAAGCGGAACCTTCTTCTCACCGATTCTTGTAAGTCTGATTTTTACTGCCATTGTTTTTTCCTCCTCATTCTAATGTGCCGGCCTCATCCGGCACTGTTTTTTAGTCTTTATCTCAGAAGGGGAATCCTCCCCGTCTTGAACCGCCCATGCCGCCGAACATACCGGAGAGAGGATTTCTCCCGCGGCGCCGGCCGCCCATGCCACCCATCTGTTTCATCATCTTCTGCATCTGGGTGAACTGTTTGATAAAACGATTGACCGTCGCGATGTCGCATCCGGATCCCTTTGCAATGCGGAACTTCCGCTGCGGGGTGAGGATCTTGGGATTGGCACGCTCCTGGGGCGTCATACTCAGGATGATCGCCTCCGTCTGCTTGAGCTGTTTCTCATCAACAGCCCCCTCGAGCATGTCTTTGCTCATTCCCATTCCGGGAAGCATGGAGAGAATGCTGGACATACCGCCCATCTTTCTCATCTGTTTCATACTCTCGAGGTAATCGTTGAAATCGAACCTGCCCTTGCGGACACGCCCGACCATGTCACGGCTCTTCTCCTCGTCCTCTTTGTCCAGGGCTTCCTGCGCCTTGTCGATCAGCGTCAGGACATCGCCCATGCCGAGGATGCGGCTGGCCATTCGGTCCGGATAGAACTGCTCCAGGTCAGAGAGCTTCTCTCCCATACCGATGTACAGAATCGGCTTGCCGGTGACCGCCTTGACAGAGAGCGCGGCACCGCCGCGGGTGTCGCCGTCCATCTTGGTGAGGATCACGCCGTCGACGCCGACCTTCTCATCGAAGGTCTTTGCCACATTGACTGCCTCCTGACCGGTCATGGCATCCACGACCAGCACAGTCTGGTGTACCGTGACAGCCTCTTTGATATCGGAGAGCTCCTGCATCATCGCGTCGTCAATCTGCAGACGGCCTGCCGTATCCAGAATGACCACTGTCTCTCCGTTATCCCTGGCGTGCTTCATGGCTGCCTGCGCGATCTGCGCCGGTCTGGTGCCGTCCTCGAGCGCAAAGACATCTACGCCCTGTTTCTCACCGTTGACCTGCAGCTGCCTGATCGCAGCGGGACGATAGACATCCAGCGCAACCAGAAGGGGCTTGCGGCCCTTGGATTTGAACTTTCCGGCCAGCTTTGCGGCAGTCGTCGTCTTACCTGCACCCTGCAGACCGGCCATCATGATCACAGTGGCCTCCCTGCCGGGTTCAAGTCTGATCTCGGTCGTTTCAGAGCCCATCAGCTCCGTCATTTCCTCATTGACGATCTTGATCACCATCTGTCCGGGATTGAGTCCGTTCATGACATCGGCGCCGATTGCACGCTCCTGTACCGAGGAGACAAACTTCTTGACGACCTTGAAGTTGACATCCGCCTCCAGAAGAGCCATCTTGACTTCGCGCATTGCAGTCTTGACATCGCTCTCTGTCAGACGTCCCTTGCCGCTCAGGTTCCGGAATACTTCATTCAGTTTATCGGTCAGATTCTCAAATGCCATTAACTGAGATCCTTTCTGATCCTGTCTGCGATCCCGCGCGCACGCTCGGCCAGCTCTTCAAGGCTCCCTGCGGCATCCGCCGCTTCACAGAGATCGTCGGCCGCATCGCGGAGACTGCGAAATCTCCGGATCATACCCAGCCTGTTCTCATATCTCTGCATGAGCGCAGTTGTCCTGCGTATGAGATCGTGTACCGCCTGACGGCTGATTCCCTCCTGCTCGGCAATCTCATTGTAGGAGAGATTCTCATAAACCGCCTGTTCATAGATTTTCTGCTGATGTGCTGTAAGAAGCTGCCCGTAGAAATCATACAGCAGCCCCTGCTCTACGATTTTTTCCATACCTGCACATTTTACTCACGCAGTCCCTGCTTGTCAAGCAAAAATTCTTGACTTTTATAAAGACTTTTATAAAGATCTTTCCCGGGGTACTCCGCGGCCGGACATCAGAAGGGCATCCGCAATGCAGCGGCAGGATGTCCGTGCCCCGAAAAAAGAATCAGCCCTGCACCGGCCAACGCGGCCCGGCCTGTCTCCGGCATGCTCCCGGCATGTCTCCGGCAGGTCTCCGGCAGGTTCCCGGCAGGTCTGATACGCCTGCGGAAAAATGACACGCCCCGCAGAGGGGGCGTGTCAGACATGCCTGATCATGTGTTCCATTCAAGTCTGCTAAAGCAAGTCCGCGGGATTCAGGGCCTGCTCACTCCGTAAGATCGGAAATCTCTATCCTCGCATAGAGGATGGCCTTTCCGGGCACTCCCTCCATGCTCCCCTCCGCGCTGTACTCCCAGAAAGAGAAGCTGTAGGGGTAACTGGCTGTCTCCTCGTGGTCGATCAGCCAGCGCTCCTGGTCCGCAAGCTCTTCCATATCGATCTGAGCAGCACTGGTAAAGAGTCCCGCGCCGATCACCGGACGGATCCCCGCATCATCCGAAGCCCTGCACAGTTCTTTGACACAGTCGGTCCATTCCTCCCTGTCCTCTCCGTCGTCGGAGAGTTCCTCTACCGTGCGGATCCTCAGCACGAGCACAGGATCGATGGCTCCCTCTCTGCCGCCGACAGGCACGTTTTCTTCCCCGTTTTCCTCCCCGTCGGATCCCTCAGCGGAGTCCCCGCCGTCTTCGGCCGGGGATTCTGACTGTTCGCTGCCCTGGTCCTCCGGATCTTCCTCTGCAGAGATTTCTTCCCGGTCTTTGTCCTTTTGGGGAAGGTCGCGGAAGCCGTAGAGATCAGTCACAGCCCTGATCGCAGCCATCGCCTCATCCACAGATTCTCTGACGGCGGGACCGTGTACCTCCAGGGACAGGCTGATACGCTTGCCTTTCTCGACAGCATATCTGCAGTTTCTCTCAAAATTCTGGTCCGGGACAAAGCGCCTCTCGTCGAGAATGCCTGCGCAGACCGTGACCTCCTCGATCCCGCTGTCCGCCAGCCGGCCCCAGTCGATCTTTCCGTTATTGTCCGACAGCAGAACTCCGTGGCTGACCTGTACCGAATGACTTTCTCCCCCATAGGAGACTCTTTCTTCTGCAGCGGAAAGTTCTCCGAGATCCAGGGGATTTCTCTCCACATCTTCCGCGAGGGGATAAAAATAGTACCTCCCTCCGCTGACCACGACAATGCTGTCGGAAAAGATCTCCCGCAGCATCTGTGTCGTAGTCCTGCCGGATTCCAGGGAAGACTGGATCTCAAGGAGCAGATCGTTCCGGGCGTTCACGGCAGCTGTCTCCTCGATCTTGCTGATCTGTCCCTTGGTATAAAACTGCCGGATCCCGTCTGTTCCGCGGGTGCGCAGTCTGAAAAAGACAAACAGAGCAAACATCAGTGAAGCGATCGTGAGACAGCTCAGGAATATGATATTGAAAAGATACATCGAATGTTTCCGGTTGGGATTATCCGACGGATCTCTTTGATTATTCATCTGACTCATTTTTTAAACCTGCTATAATCCCGGCTCTTAGCTTCTGGTCTTGACAAGGCGGGGTCTGAAGCCGTTTTTCTCCAGAACGGAGATGATTTCTCTCTTGTGTTCGGTTCCGAAGGCCTCCAGGGTAATGCGCAGTTCGACAGCCGCGTTGCGGTTGATGCTCACGAACTGGTTGTGCTCGAGCTTGATGACATTGCCGTTCACCTCCGCGATCACGCCGGAGACACGGTGCAGCTCACCCGGCTTATCCGGAAGCAGTACGGAGACAGTGAAAATACGGTCGCGCAGGATCAGTCCCTGCTGAACGACAGAGGACATAGTGATGACATCCATGTTGCCGCCGCTGAGAACGCTGACCACCTTTTTGTCCCTGCAGTCAATATGGCGGAGGGCGGCGACCGTCAGAAGTCCGGAGTTCTCGACGACCATCTTGTGGTTCTCAACCATATCCAGGAATGCCGTCACAAGTTCCTGGTCCGGGACAGTGACGATCTCATCCAGGTTCTTCTGCAGATAGGGAAAGATCCTCCTGCCGGGTGTCTTGACCGCCGTGCCGTCCGCTATGGTATTGACTGAGGGGAGTGTGACCACTTCCCCCGCTTCCAGGGAAGCTTTCAGACAGGCTGCCCCCTCGGGTTCCACACCGATGACCTTCACATTGGGTTTGAGATACTTGGCAAGGCAGGAGACACCTGTTGCCAGACCGCCGCCTCCGACAGGAACGAGAATGATGTCCACCAGAGGCAGGTCCTTGATGATCTCCATCGCGATAGTCCCCTGACCTGTCGCAACATCGGGATCGTCAAAAGGATGGATGAAGGTATATCCGTTCTCCTCTGCCAGTTTTGCCGCGTATCCTGCCGCATCGTCGTAGACGTCGCCGTAGAGGACGACTTCCGCGCCCAGGGCCTTGGTCCTGTTGACCTTGATGAGGGGTGTCGTGGTTGGCATGACGATCACCGCCTTTGCGCCGCACTCCCGCGCCGCATAGGCCACGCCCTGCGCATGATTTCCCGCAGATGCCGTGATCAGTCCGCGCTCCCGCTCCTCTTTTGACAAAGTGCTGATCTTGTAATAGGCACCGCGCACCTTGTAGGCGCCGGTCCGCTGCATGTTCTCCGGCTTCAGATATACCTTTCCGCCCGTGTGCTCGCTGAAATAGTCCGAGTAGATCAGCTCCGTATCCAGGGTCACCCGCCAGACCGCGTCACATGCCTCCTCGAATCTTTTCAGTGTCAGGACCTCTCTCTGACTGTCTTCTCTCTTCTCTGTCTCTTTCTGTCCCATTTTTCACTTTCTTTCTATATTATTTATTCCCTTCATGCCCCGCTCACGAGTCCCGTCAGGGCTCCTCTCCGCGGGGACCTCTTCTCAATCCCGATAGAACAGGGCATCTACATACTCGTCAGGATTAAAGCGCTGCAGATCCTCGATCTTTTCTCCCACGCCGATGAATTTGACGGGAACACCGACCTCGGACTGTACCGCGATCGCAATACCGCCCTTGGCCGTGCCGTCCATCTTGGTCAGGACAATGCCGGTCAGATTGGTCACGGATGCAAACTCCCTGGCCTGGGAGACGGCATTCTGTCCGGTCGCCGCATCGAGGACGACCCAGTTCTCACGGTAGCAGCCGGGGAACTCACGGGTAATGATCCGGTCGATCTTGGAGAGCTCGTTCATAAGATTCTTCTTATTATGAAGACGCCCCGCTGTGTCGCAGAGAAGGATGTCGATCTTTCTGGCCTTGGCAGCCTGCACGGCATCAAATACGACACTGGCCGGATCCGATCCCTCCTTGCCTCCTATGATATCAACCCCTGCGCGGCGGGCCCAGACCGTGAGCTGCTCGTTGGCCGCGGCACGGAAGGTATCCGCGGAGGCGATCAGGACGCGCTTGCCCTGGCTCTTATAATTTGCAGCCAGCTTGCCGATCGAGGTCGTTTTGCCTACTCCGTTGACACCGATCACCAGGATGACGGCAGGTCCCTTTTCAAAATCATAGGCATCTTTGGGCTGTTTCATGCGGTCCCTGATCCCCATGATCAGTTCCTGCCTGCAGTCGGCAGCATAGCGGATGCGTTCCGCGCGGACTTCTTCGCGCAGATGATCCAGAAGATCCTCGGTGGTCTTGACGCCGATGTCACCCATGATCATGGTCTCTTCCAGCTCGTCATAGAAGTCTTCCGTCACTCTTTCATAGTTGTTGAAGATCTGCTCCATGCCGTCCGTGAAATTAGCCCTGGTTTTTTTCAGACCTTCCTTCAGTTTATCAAAAAATCCCATTGTACCTCCTGTTCATTGCCGGCCCCGGTGCGGACCCGGCCCGTGTCAAAGGTCATTGCCGGACCCCGGTTCGGACCCGGCCTTGTCAAAGGTCATCGCCGGACCCCGGTGCGGACCCGGCCCTTGTCCAAAGGTTTGCCGTTTTATGAAATATCGTCGTCATTGATCAGATCCACGCTGACCATGGCCGACACACCCTTTTCCTGCATGGTGATCCCGTAGAGACGGTCCGCCTGCTCCATGGTGCCCCGCCGGTGTGTGATGACGATAAACTGAGTTCTCTCGGTGAGTTTGTGCAGATACTGGGCAAAGCGGCCCACATTGCTCTCGTCCAGCGCCGCCTCGATCTCGTCGAGAAGGCAGAAGGGGGAGGGCTTGAGACTCTGGATGGCGAACAGAAGCGCGATCGCAGTCAGAGCCTTCTCTCCTCCGGAGAGCTGCATCATGTTCTGGAGCTTTTTGCCCGGCGGCTGTGCGATCACGCGGACACCGGCCTCAAGGATGTCCACATCCTCCATGAGTTCCAGCTTTCCGCCGCCTCCGCCGAACAGTTCCTTAAAGACAGCGTCGTATGCCTTCTGAATGTCCGCAAACTGTTCCCGGAACTGTCTGCGCATGGCCTCATCAAGTTCTGCAACAATCTTTTCCAGGGTCGCCGCGGCCTCGACCAGGTCGTCATGCTGTCCCTTGAGGAAGGTGTAGCGCTCCATGAGCTCCTTGTACTCCTCGATGGCGCCCACATTGACATTGCCCAGGGCCTTGATCTGCCCGCGCAGGTCTGCGATCTCCTTCTTCATCGCTGCCAGATCGGTCAGGGTCTCATCCCTCTGCGCGACGGCATCCGCGATGGTCACCTCATATTCCTCCCACATATAGGAGGCTTTCTGTTCAATCGTCTCCTCGAGATGCTCCCGTCTGGAGGTCAGCCTGAAGACCTCCCTGTCGAGACCTGTGATCACCTCCGCCGTGCTCTCGCGGTCGGCTGCCGCCTCGTCCTGCCGGCGCCTGAGATCGTCGTTCTGCCTGCGCAGTGTCTGCAGTTCCTCTTCCTCCTCGCCTCTGGCATGTTCGGAATCGGCCGCCTCTTCGTTGAGTCTCTGAATCTGTTTTGTCTTTTCCTCTATGTCTCTGCGGTCATTTTCCGTGCTGTCCAGGACAGCCCTGAGCTGGGTCCTGAGTCCCTCCAGCTCGCGCCCGATCCGGTCGGCATTCTGCTTCTGGAAGCGGAGCGACTGTTCGGTGCGGCTGTATTCGAGTTCCAGAGCGGACAGAGCGCCTGCGTCGCGCTCTTCATCCTGCTGTCTGGCTGCCAGCTGTTCCTGCAGGAGTGCCGCGGCAGCGGTAAATTCCTCTTCCGCCGTCTGGCTTCGGATGAGGTCCTGCGACGCGGCTTCCTGCTGTGCCGCCGTCTCCTGCGCGCGCTCTCTGAGAGCACGCAGTTCCTGGCGCAGCGACTGGACATTGCCGGTGGTCTCACGGAGCTTCTCCTCCTCCTGCTGGATGCGGACACGCAGGGTGTTCTGCCGGATAAAATGCTCCTGCAGAGAGCGCTTGTTCTCATCCAGTTTTCTGCGGAGGATATTTCTGCTCTCCTTGGTATCCTCGATGGTCTTTTCCTGCTTCTCTACTTCCTCTTTAAAACGCCTGGTGCTGGCCGTCAGTTCCTCGATCTCCCGGCGTCTTCCCAGCAGGCTGCTGGCATTGCGGTAAGTACCGCCGCTGATGGCTCCGCCGGGCGCAAAAAGTTCTCCCTCGAGCGTGACCATGCGGACGCCGTGTCCGGAACGTCTCGAAGCCGCCACCGCGTGGTCGAAGGTGTCCACGATCACTGTCCTGCCCAGGAGGGATACCGCCACATCTGCGCAGCCGGGAGCCGGCCTGACCAGTGTGTCGGCCGTTCCGATGACACCCTCCTCCTCCAGGACCTTGTGATCCTTGAGGTTTTTGTTGTTGCGGATACTCGAAAGGGGCAGGAAGGTCGCCCTGCCCGCCTTTTCACGTTTCAAGATTTCGATCAGCCGCCTGGCCGTATCCTCATCCCTGGTGACAATATTCTGAATGCTGCCCCCGAGCGCGACTTCGATCGCCGTCTCGTATTTTTTCTCGGTCGTGATCAGATCGGCAACCGTGCCTATGATCCCCTCTTCCCGGGACCTCTCCTGCATGACGCGCCTGACGCTGCCGCCGAAGCCCTCGTAGCGCTCGGCGAGATTGGTGATCGCGTCCAGCTTTGATTTCTCCCGGTGCCAGGAGAACTGGGCCCGCTGCAGCAGGGCATCCGCATCCCCCAGGGAAGTCTTGTGGGCGGCGATCTTGTCCTCGATCTCCTTTTGTCCGTCCTGAAGCGCACGGATCTCATCGCCCACCTGTCTGAATTCGTCTTTGAGCGAGACTATGGCGTCATCGGCCTGTGTCTGTTCCCCGCTGACCAGGGACAGCTCTTTCTCTACCTCTGCCCTGCGCGCGTCCTCCTGGACCTGCAGTGTCTGAAGGCTGGCCAGCCTGGATTTGACCGTTGCACGGCGTTCCATTTCCTCCAGGATGCCCGCCCGCTTTTCCTCCAGTTCCTCCCGCAGGCGCTCGACGTCGCCCGAAGAGGCCCTGGCAGCTTCCCTTGCCGAGGTCAGGCTTTCCTGCATGGTATCGAAGGCTTCCTGCGCAGCGCGGATCTCTCTGGAGATCGCCGTCTCCTGGGCGGTCCGCTCTGCTATATCCGCATTGAGGATCTTCTCCTGCTCCGTCTGCCGCCTGCTGCGCTGCTGCGCGCTGCGGATCTGCTCCTCGAGGACCTTGATGTCGCCTTCGATTCTGCCGTGTACGATACTGGCATCGGTGATCCTGCTGCGGACTGTCTCGATCCTGCCCTCCAGCTCCCTGCTGCTCTCCTGCAGGGCTTCGATGCGCCGGCGCAGAGACTCACTCCGCTTCTTCGCCTCTTCCAGATCTGATGAGGCGGTGGCCTCCCGGCCAGCCAGTTCTTCAAGCTGGCGGGTGTTCTTTTCATTTTCTATCAAAAAAGCATTGAGGTCCAGGCGCTTGAGCGCATCGCGGCGCCTGAGATATTCCCTCGCCTTCTCCTGCTGTCTCTCCAGGGACGGAATCTGCTTCTCAAGTTCCCCGACGATGTCCGTCAGCCGGGTCAGGTTTTCCTGCTCACTCACCAGGCGCTTGAGGGTCTGCTCTTTTCTGTGCTTGTATTTTACGATTCCCGCCGCCTCATCGAAAAGCGCGCGCCGGTCCTGGGGCTTGTCGGAGAGGATCCTGTCGATCTGCCCCTGTCCGATAATGGAATAGCCCTCTTTGCCGATTCCGGTATCATAAAAGAGCTCATTCACATCGCGGAGACGGCAGACGGTCCCGTTGAGCAGATATTCACTCTCCCCGCTCCGGTAGATCCGGCGGGCGATCGTCACCTCCCGGTAATCGATGGGGAGGGCGCCGTCGGAATTGTCCAGAGTTATGGCAACATAAGCAAAGCCAAGCGGCCTGCGCGCCTGCGTCCCCGCAAATATTACATCCTGCATAGAGGACCCGCGCAGCTGCTTGACTCTCTGCTCACCCAGCACCCACCGGACCGCATCCGCGACATTGCTCTTTCCGCTTCCGTTAGGTCCCACAATTCCGGTGATGCCGTTGTGGAATTCAAATTTGATCTTGTTGGCAAAGGACTTAAAGCCCTGAATTTCAATACTTTTTAAATACAAATCCGTTACATCCGTTACTCTTTTTGAATCGCGCCGCTCTCCTGCCCGGGCTTCAGCACTGGTCCTGTTTTCTGGTCCTTGCACCGCCCAGCGCCGCATAGGCTGCCTGCTGCTCCGCCGCTTTTTTGGAGCGGCCCTCCCCTATTCCGCAGCGTCTTCCTTCAATGACAGCCGCAACGCGGAAACGTTTCTGATGTCCCGGCCCGCTCTCTTCGAGAACCTCGTACCGCACATCATGTCCCTCCCGCTGGGCGCGTTCCTGAAGGATCGACTTTGCATCATAAAAGAGTTGTTTATCCTCAAGATCCGAGAGAATAAAGGTCATGATAAACTGACGGGGCTTCTCGATCCCGCCGCTGTCCAGATACATGGCGCCGATCAGGGCCTCCATCACATCGGACGTGATCGAGTCCTTCTCACGGCCGCCGCTGGCCTCTTCTCCTCTGCCCAGGCGTATGAAAGAACCCAGAGAGAGATCTCTGGCACAGTAAGCCAGAGCGGGCTCACACACCAGGGATGCCCTGAGTTTTGTCAGTTCACCCTCTTTCTTCCCGGGATAAGTTCTGTAGAGGAATTCGCTTGAGATCATCTCAAGAACAGCATCGCCGAGAAATTCGATCCGCTCATAGTCCTTCAGTGTCTGTATTTTCTGTTCGTTTGCAAAAGAAGTGTGTGTCAGGGCGCACTCCAGTAAATACCGGTCCCTGAACCTGTATCCGATCCGCTCCTCCAGCACTTCCAGTGGTGCCTGTATCATGGTGTCCTCTCAATGCGGCCCTCACGGCCTTTTTATCATTCGCCGATTGCGTTTTTGATCAGTTCCAGTGCCTGGCCGACTGTGGTGACATTGGATGCGACGTCAGAATCAACTGTGACATCGAACTCTTCCTCGATGCCCATGATGATCTGGGCGACATCAAGAGAATCAGCGCCGAGGTCATCGATGAAGGTAGTATCCGGAGTAATATCATCCACCTCCACGCCCAGTACATCAACAATGATTGAACACAATTTCTTGAACTCCATATCCATCTCAGTTTCCTCCTTCTGTTTCAGCTATATGATGAAATATGCTATAAGCAGTAACCCCCGGGGTTACGACAAGATTTTTCACGCTTCCTGTTCCGGTGCCTTCTCAGGCTGCTTTAAGCCCATCTTATCAACAAACTGTCCGTTGATATCCTTTTTCTTAAAAAGAATACACTGCTCGATGGCATTTCTGATCTCAACAGCCTCGGAGTTGCCGTGGGTCTTGACCACGAGTCCGCGCAGTCCCAGCATGGGCGCCCCGCCGTAACTGGAAACGTCGAATTCCTTCAGCATCCCCTTGAGGGCGGGTTTGATCAGCAGCGCGCCCAGTTTGGAGCGGAGTGTGGCCATCAGCGCATCCTTGATCTTGTGGATCAATGTGGAAGCCAGTCCCTCATACAGTTTGAGGATCACGTTGCCGACAAAGGCGTCGCAGACGACAACATCTGCCGCGCCGGCGGGAATATCCCTGGCCTCGATGTTTCCGATAAAGTTGATCCCCTCGCACTCCTTCAGAAGCGGATACACCTCTTTGACAAGAGCGTTGCCCTTCTCCTCCTCCGCGCCGACATTCACAAGCGCGACACGGGGATTCTCGATACCGGTCATATTGCTCATATAGATGGATCCCATCTGCGCGAACTGGACCAGCTGGGAGGCGCGGGCATCCATATTGGCACCGCAGTCAACCAGAAGGACCGGTCCCTTTGCAGTAGGCATCAGCGGAGCAAGCGGCGGGCGCTCGATTCCGCGGATCCTTCCCACCAGAAGCTGGCCGCCTGCAAGCGTGGCGCCTGTACTTCCGGCCGTGACAAAGGCATCGCATGTGCCCTCTTTGACCAGCTTCAGTCCCCTGACGATAGAGGAATCCTTCTTCTTGCGGATCGCATTGACCGGCGGCTCCGCCATCTCAATGACCTCACGGGCATCCAGGATCTCCAGCCTGTCTTCGGGATATTTATACTTTGAAAGTTCTTCGCGGATGACCTCTTCCCTGCCCACAAGCGTCACATGCAGGCTCTTTCTCTTCTCCAGTGCCTCAACAGCACCCTTGACCGGCTCCGCCGGCGCCAGGTCTCCGCCCATGGCGTCTACTGCTACTCTGACGTATTTTTTACTCATTATCAGTCCTTTTCTGCAAAAGGGAGAAAGAAACTCTCCCCGGATTTCATCTGTGTAAATATGAAAAAACACTTCGCGCCGGGACAGCCCGAACCGGTCCTTTTCCCGGAAATCAATTACTTCTGATCAAAAAAAGAAGTGCCCTTTCTACCAAATAATATACTATCACGATTCCCATATTGCAAGTAGACCCTTTTTGTGCATGCCTGCCTGCAGTCCGCCGTCCGGACAGATTCTCAAAAACTCCGCTTTTTCTGAACTGTCCCGGCATCCGTTTTTATAACCTTTATTACATAGAAAAGCCTCCCGCTGTCTTTCGACAACGGGAGGACTGCCATAAATCTGTTTAATTATCCGGTCTAAACCAGCTGTCATATACATTTGCGGAAAAACCGCCGTCATACATGATTAGTTTTCGACCTGGATGATCTCCTTCTTGTTGTAGGAGCCGCACTTTGCGCAAACCCTGT
>CAMKEX010000050.1 GCA_946411695.1 uncultured Lachnospiraceae bacterium | reverse complement strand
CGTATGCCGCGCGGGGGTCGGAGTGTCCGTCCGCAGAGCATCGGTACAAAGATACGTGCTGCGACTTTTTATGCACAGCTTATGTATAATAGCATAAAGAAAGACCTGTGTAAAGCAATTTTTCAGAAAATTTGCTTTTCCCGGATATATACAATTCGAAAAAAACGGTTCAGACCGCATGTTTCTTTTTTGCAGAGACAAAAAGCGTCGCCAGCCGCAGGCGGATGGTCTCAACGATAACGCCGGCCAGAAAAATCACGGCGACATCCAGCAGGACAAAAAGGGGGAAGAGGCTGCTGTTGTACTGGACGGTATCCGCTTTGAGCAGGTCATGCCAAAGGAAAGGTCTTGTGAATGTGTATTCGTGGAGCAGGTAGACACTGAAGGTACATGCGGATATCCTGTTGACAATCTTGCTCGTGAAGCGGAATTTTCCGACAAGGAGCAGGGCCAGGCCGTCCAGGGGGATCAATATATCGTTCAGAAAACTTTCCGGTTCCCAGAACAGGATCCTGCCGATGACACCGGCATCGGCTGTCATGTTCCGGATGACGTCAAACATGAAATATCCGCTGACAAGAAAGAGGCTAATAAAGACGATCACATGGACAAAAAGGCCGGCCGCCGAGGAACTGAAATCAGAGCGCACAGATCCGGTTGCGGATGCAGCGGCATCCTCTTCCTTCAGCCGACGGTTCTGCTCGCAGAGCCGGACAAAAGCTCCCATCATATAAAAAAGCACTGCCTTGATATAATTGACGGGGATAAACTGTTCGCTTCCGGATTTATAAAAGAAGAACCAGATATAAAGGATGATCAGAAGGAAAAACGCTTTTTTGTCAAGATACCTGATCAGAATATTGATCGAAGGAGCAAGAAACAGAAGGATCAGATAGGCCAGGGCAAACCACCACAATACGGCCGGGATGCAGAGAGAGAGTTTCGCCGCTCTGCCCAGGTCCAGGTCGCTTTCATAGCCTGTCGTCAGGCGCAGGACCATGTAGAAGGCAAACATCAGGATTCCGAAGAAATGAACCCTTCCCAGAAAGCTCAGTACAGAGCGGGGGGAAAGCTTCTCCCGGTCTGCCAGAAAGTATCCCGTAATCATGAAAAAGACAGCGACACCCACTCTGCCGCCGCAGCTGATCACTGCGCTGACGGCCTGGTTGAGAGGGCTCATTTGAGGAAACAGACTGTAGGGTGTCTGTGAAGTGACTTTGAATATTCCGTGGTTCATCAGGTGATTGGCCACGATCAGAACCATGGCGATGATCCGGACCAGTTCAAAACCGGACTCCCTCATCTTTTTGCTTTGCGTTTTTCCCATACTGTCTGCTCCCTGGATTTCAAGACTCGCTCAGATGCCGTGGTATTCCCGTCCTGCCTGTATATCGTGTTCCATTGTGGCCTTGAGTTCCTCCACAGAGGAAAACTTCATCTCCGGGCGGCGGTGCGTGAGGAGCTGCACAGTGGCAGTCTCGCCGTAGATATCCCCCTTAAAGTCATAGAGGAAGGTTTCTACAGTTACTCTCTTCTCGTCTGATACCGTGGGCTTTACGCCGATATTGGTCATTCCGCAGTATTTTCTGCCGCCGATGAGTACATCGGAATAATAGACGCCGAAGGGCGGAAGCAGCTTGTCCTCGGGGGGCGTCTGGTTCAGGGTCGGGATGCCGATCCTGCGGCCCAGCGCCTTGCCGTGGACGATCCTGCCCCGGATCATGTAGGGTTCACCCAGATAGCGGGCGGCGGTAGTGACCTCGCCCGTATCGATCAGGCGGCGGATCAGGGTGGAACTGACGATATGTTCATCCATCACGATCTTCTCAATCTTTTTGGCCTTGAAGCCGTATTCCGGCGCCATCTCTTCGAGCAGCGCGAAATTGCCGCTCCCATGGTCTCCGAAAGAAAGGTCGGGACCTGCCGCGATAAAGCGGGCGCGCATCTGTTTGCAGAGGAAATTCGAGACGAACTCTCTGGAGGGAGTAGCCGCGGACTTTGCGTTAAAGGGAAATTCCACGAGAATGTCAATGCCCATTTTCTCGAAGATCATCTCCTTCTCCTCGCGCGTTGTCAGGATCTGCTTTGATCCGAATCCGAAGAACACCTCCGGATAGGGGTCAAAGGTAAATACCGCCGCGAGAAGGCCTTTTTCCTTCTGGTCCAGAAGCTCCTCCAGGAGTCTGCGGTGTCCCAGGTGCACACCGTCAAACTTTCCGATCGAGACGGCGGTTTCCCCGGGACTGACGAATTCTGTCGTTTCTCTGATTATCTGCATAAAAGGTCCTGCTCCTGTTGTTTTATCTTTTTTAAAGTTCCGGAAGGAACATTTTGTATGCCGAATACCGGCTGCGGCCGCCGGCAGCGCCTTTACTGCGGTAAAGCCCGTAGAATAACCGGTCCGCGCTGTACATGCGGATGACTTCTTCGCCGGGATCGACCCCGGGAAGAGACTGCAGGTCAAAAGCCTCTCCGCTCTTCCATTGTCTCTGCGGGTCCTCTTCTTCCGGAAGGAAGCGGAATTGTTCTGTTGTGAGGAGATTGCCGTTTTTGAGGAGCCGCATGGCATCTTCCCTGCATGCTGCAGCCGGAAGATCTGCGAAAAAACTGTCCACCGGGCGGATCAGAGGCAAAAGCCTGTCCGGTTCGTTTTTGGCAAAATACTCCAGTTCATCGAGGGTATGCGCCTCTTTCAGCGTGAACTGTCCGACGCGTGTGCGAAGAAGCGACTGCATTGCAGCCCCGGTCCCCAGAGCAATTCCCATGTCCTCACAGAGAGTGCGGATATAGGTGCCTTTGGAACATCGGACACGCATGGTGACGAGGGGAAGATCAATCTTTTCGATCTCCAGTGCATGAATCGTGATGCGGCGGGGTTTGCGCTCCACCGTGATGCCTTTGCGCGCCATATCATAGAGACGCTTTCCGTTGACCTTGACAGCCGAGTACATGGGCGGGATCTGTTCGATCTGCCCGGTAAATGCGGCCGCTGTACGGAGAATGATGTCAGCGATGACGGCCTCTTCGTTTTCCCCGAGCAAAGACAGCTCAGTCTGCTCCTGAAGGGTCTCTTCCGCTGCCGGCACCTTCCGCGCGGCACCGCATTCTGCGGATTTCAGGATCGCCGCAGGGATCTCTTCATCCGATATGCGCTGTAGGATCTCCCCGCTCATATCCTGGGTATCTGTCTGCACGCCCAGGCGCATGACAGCGACATATTCCTTTTCCCGGTCTGCGATGAGTTCGCAGATCCTGGTGGCATTTCCCAGACACATAGGGAGGACTCCCTCCGCGTCCGGATCAAGTGTTCCCGTATGACCGATCCTGCGCATGCGCAGTATCCCGCGCAGGCGGGCCACTGCGTCGCTGGAGGTGTAGCCGGCCTCTTTATACACTGTCAGCATTCCATGATGCATAGTTTACCTTTCTGCATTTTTGAGCTGTGTGCGGATCATATCGACCATACGCTGGATGGCGATGGTAATGTCCTGGCTGGACTTGATCGTGCATCCGCTCGCGCGCACGTGTCCTCCTCCGCCGAACTGCAGGGCGATCACCGAGACGTCAACGATCCCGTTGGAGCGCAGGCTGACCCGCCAGTCCCCGGTGGACCGCTCGTGGGCGAAGATGGAACACTCCGCACCCGTAGTGGAGACGAGTTCGCTGACGATGCCCTCCACGTCCTTGCCTACACCGCCCAAAGCCTGTATGGCGAAATGATCGAGTTTACTGACGATGCATTTTCCGCCAAGGCAGCTTTTGGCCTTGGTAAGAGCCCTGCCCAGAACGCGCTTCTGGACAAAAGTCTTTTCAAAATAGACCTCGCGTACGATCCGCGAAAAATCAAATCCGAAGGTCATCAGTTCGCCGGCCACTTCCATGGTCTTGCGGGAGGTGTTTGAGAAGCGGAAACACCCTGTGTCGGTCACCATCCCTATATAGAGAGCCTGTGCGATCTGTGCGTCGATCCGGTCATGGTCGATCACTTCATAGACGAGCTCACAGGCGCTGCTGGAGCTTCCGTTCACATAATTGACCGTACCGGTACCGGGATTACTGACGTGATGATCGATATTGATCGTCTTTTCAGCCCGGTCAAACATAGCTTTTGCGCCCAGGATCCGGTCACTGGCAGTATCCAGTATGATAAATGCGTCATAGCATTCAATATCCGTCCTGAAATTCGTGATGATGGTGTCGGCTCCCGGAATGTTGTTGTACAGCTCTTCACGAAGAGTTTCGAGAAAAACATCGACCCGCGCCCCGGGCATCATTTTTCTGAGGAAGAGGGCAAGTCCCATACAGGCGCCCACACAGTCCCCGTCCGGATTCTCGTGTCCGCTGATGCCGATCGTTCTGCAGTCTTTCAGTTCCTCTAAAATCCTCATAGTTCAAGTACCATCCTGTCAACATGAATGATGACCGGATTTTCCTTTCTCCCGGATCCACCGGGTCTAGTCGTTTCCGTCCGGTTCATAAAAAGCAGCGGAATAAAGAATATCCGAATTATTCGGCATCTTCCTGCTCACGCATCTCTTCCACCCGGTGATCCGCGGCGATGACTTCGTCGATCCTGCGGCTCATCTCAACGCCGTAAGCGATCGAATCGTCCAGAATGAACTGGAGCTGGGGTGTATTGCGCAGATTGACCCTTCTGGCGAGTTCTCCGCGGATAAATCCTGCGGCACTGGCCAGGCCTGCCATAGTATCCTTCTTTTTCTGCTCGTCGCCGTAGACGCTGACCCATACCTTGCAGGTCTTGAGGTCCGGCGCCACTTCAGCCACCAGAACACTGGTCATGGGACTGATGCGGGGATCCTTGATCCCTCCGCTGATGATCTGTGCCAGGACGCGGCGCACTTCATCATTGATCTTTCTGTTTTTTACACTGTTTTTTCTCATGATATGAATTCTCCTTTTCGAGCGCCTGACAAATGTAAAACCCGGCTGGAGATCGGCTCTCCAGCCGGGGTCATTATTTCGGACAAAAGTCCCCCATGGCGCCGGAAGGCATTGCTGATCAGGTTCTGGGGACTTCAACGAGGTCATAGGCCTCGACAATATCGTCAACCTGCATCTTGTCAAAGCCGTCAAATACAAGACCGCACTCGAATCCTTCGCGGACTTCCTTGGCGTCGTCCTTGAACCTCTTGAGGGAAGCGAGGCTTCCTTCGTAGATCTGCTCGTCGCCTCTGCGGATGCGGACCTTGCAGCCGCGGCGGATGACACCGTCGGTGACCATGGATCCGGCGATGTTGCCGACATGGGATGCCTTGAACAGCATACGGACCTGTGCGTGGCCGATGACGCGCTCCTCGTAAACAGGAGCCAGCATGCCCTTGAGGGCAAGTTCGATGGCGTCGATGGCCTGGTAGATGACTTTGTAAAGGCGGATATCAACGCCCTCCTGGTCGGCCATGGATTTGGCCATCATGTCAGGACGCACGTTGAAGCCGATGATAACTGCGTTGGAGGCAGATGCCAGGGAGACATCGGACTCGGTGATATTGCCGACTGCGGCGTGAATGACCTTGACAATAACTTCCTCGTTGGAGAGCTTGAGAAGGCTCTGGCGCAGTGCCTCGACGGAACCCTGAACGTCGGCCTTGATGATGAGGTTGAATTCCTTGAGGTTTCCTTCCTTCATCTGGCTGAACAGATCGTCCAGGTTCATGCGCATTCTGGTCTCTTCGATGAGTTCTTCCTTGCGCTGTACCTTGTAGGTGCCTGCATAGGACTTGGCGGTCTGAAGGTCGTCGTGGGCCAGGAAGACTTCGCCTGCGCTGGGAACATCGGACAGACCGAGGATCTCAACGGGATGGGAAGGAAGCGCGACTTTGACGCGTCTGCCCTTGTCGTCGATCATGGCTCTGACCTTACCGGAGCTTGCGCCCGCGGAGATGAAATCACCGATGTGCAGGGTGCCCTTCTGGACCAGGACATTGGCGACGGGGCCGCGGCCCTTGTCAAGCTTGGCCTCGAGGACAAGACCTCTTGCCTTGCGGTTGGGATTGGCCTTGAGTTCCATAATATCAGCGGTCAGAAGGATGGTCTCGAGCAGATCTTCGATGCCCTCGCCGGTCTTGGCGGAGACTTCTACGAATTCTGTGGAGCCGCCCCACGCGGTGGGAACGAGCTCATACTCGGTCAGTTCCTGTTTGACACGCTCGGGATTTGCGCCGTCTTTGTCGATCTTATTGATCGCGACTACGATCTCGACACCTGCTGCCTTGGCGTGGTTGATCGCCTCGATGGTCTGCGGCATGACACCGTCGTCCGCCGCAACGACCAGAATGGCGATATCGGTGGAGTTGGCGCCGCGCATACGCATGGCTGTGAACGCCTCGTGTCCCGGTGTATCGAGGAAGGTGATATCTCTTCCGTCGACGGAGACCATGTAGGCGCCAATCGCCTGGGTGATGCCGCCGGCTTCCTTGCTGGTCACGCTGGTACTGCGGATGGCATCCAGCAGGGATGTCTTACCATGGTCGACGTGACCCATGACGCAGATAACGGGCGGACGGGAGACCATCTCGGACTCGTCCTCTTCGTCCTCGCGCAGGAGTTCTTCGATGACGTCGACTTTCTGCTCCTTCTCACAGAGGATATCATAGCCGAGTGCGATCTCTTCCGCTTCCTCGTAGCTGACTTCGCTGTTGGGCGTCATCATCTTGCCCTGCAGGAAGAGTTTCTTGATGATCTCGGCGGCCTGCAGATGCATGCGCTCTGCAAGATCGCGGATGGAGATCTTCTCGGGAACAGAGATTGTCTTGATCTGCTCTTCGACGGGAACTTCTTCCTTCTTCTCGGGACGGATAAAGCGTCCGGCCTTGTTCCTGCGGGACTGATTCTTGTCGTCCTCGTTATAGATCTGATCCTTTCTGGATCTGCGGTCTTTCTCCTGATAGCCCTTGCCGCGGCTCTTCTCTCCGCGTCCGGGTGCCGCGCCCTGTCCGGGACGTGCCGATCCGCCTCTGGAATCTGCACCGCCTCTTGCAGCGCCGCCGCGGCCGCCTCTGGAATCGGAACCGGGACGGGATCCGCCGCGGGAATCACGTGAATCACGGGAGTCACGGGTATCAGCACCGGCACGGGGTGCACCGCCGCGTCCGCCTCTGGAATCGGAACCGGAGCGTGCGCCGCCTCTGCTGTCGCGGGAATCTGCGCCGGCACGGGGTGCGCCGGTACGGCCGCCGCGTTCATTTCTGTCACCTCCGGTGCGGCCGCCGCGGCTGTCGGAAGCCTGACGGTTACCGCCCCGACCGGAATCAGAACCCTGTCTTGTTGACTGATCGCCGGTACGCTGGGTTTTGGGCGCAGAATCAGCGCGCCTGCCCTGACGGGAGACATCGCCTGCATCCTTCTCTTCCGCTTCAGCTGCGGCGGGAACAGAAACCGTCTCTGCCTGTGCCGCAGGAGCGGTCTTCTCAGGCGCAGTCTGTTCAGGTGCTTTCACTTCTTCCTGTACAGGAGCAGTTTCAACTGCAGCAGCGCTCTTCTGTGCAGCTTCTGCAGCTGCTGCCGCCTCTGCCGCCGCTTTTGCAGCTGCCTCTTCGGCCGCCTTTGCCGCTGCTGCCGCCTCGGCTGCTCTTCTGGCTTCTTCCTCAGCCTCTGCCCTTCTGACAGCCTCGGATTTACGGGGCTGCGGCGCGGGCTTATGATAATCCACTTCCATCTGTGTCTGACGGATGGTGGGCTTGATCAGCTTGCGCACAGGTGCGGCCTGGCTCCTGCTGCGGCCGGCATTGCCGCCGCGTGTGCCTCTCTGGCCATCACGGGCGTTGCGGTCGTTGGTACGGCCGTCGCCGGGCCTCTGCTGACGTCCGCGTCCGCCGGTCTGGGCGGTTCCGCCAGCATTGGCGCTGCGATGTCCGCTCCTTGCCTGGCCCGGGCGGTTCTGTCCGTAGGACCCGTGGGATGCGCCGCCTGCGGGATTGTAGGCACCCGAACCGCTCGAATACGCACCGCGCTGTCCGCCCTGTGTATTTGAGCCGGTCACGATAATGATCTTTTTCTTCTTGGCAGGCTTTTTAGCATCCTCAGCAGGTTTCTTTCCCTCTGCGGATGCTGCTTTTTCTTCCGTACCCGATACAGATGCCGTTTTATTGTTATCTTCTGTATCACTCCGTCTCGCTTCAAACATGTCAGAACCCAACTGTACTGCGCCCTCCTCAAATATTGACTGACTCTGATCCATATCGATCAGGTATCTTACTGAACGTATCATCTGCCGGAGTATTCCTGTCGCAGATGAACTATTTTCTCTTTCCTTTTACTGCATCATCTACCCTGAATTTTCCCCGGTTGCCTGCTGCAGTTTATCCAATATACTCTCGGCAAATCCGCGGTCGATAACGGCAACACATGCCCTCTCTTCTCTGCCGACCGCACGGCCGAGCGCTTCTTTTGTTCCGTAGAAGCGATACGGTATCTTATAAAAAGTGCACTTGTCTGTAAATTTCTTAGCGGTGTTTGTTTTTGCGTCCTCCGCGATCAGCACCAGACGTGCCTTTCTGCTCTTTACAGCTTCTTCAGCCGAAAAGCCTCCCGCTGCGACCCTGCCGGCTCTGGCGGCAAGTCCCAGCTGCATCAGCACCCTATCCTGCATCAGCACCTCCCAACTGCCCCCGGAGCTGACTGGCTCCGTCTTCAGGCACCTGTGTGCGGAACGCGCGGCTCAGAGCCTTGCGTTTGATGGCTCTCTGCAGGCAGGCAGGGTCGTCGCACAGATATGCGCCGCGTCCATTGGCGCGGCCGGTTTTGTCCACGAGGAGTTCTCCCTCACGGGTCAGGACGATCCTGATCAGCTCCTTTTTCGGTTTTGAAGTACCGCAGCCGATGCAGGTCCGCATCGGTATTTTCTTTGGCATCTCTGTTCTCCCTGCTTTATTTACAGCAAAAAATCATGCACTGTCACTGTCTCAATACGGTTATTTCACTCTTCCAAAGCATGCCGCTCGTAAGAGCGGCCCCGAGGAGAAATACGCGAAGGCGTTTTCTCCGATGGGATCAGCGGAGCTTTGGGCCGTTCCGCGGCACAAAGCTCTGAGAGCGAAAAATCTTGTATCGACAAGATTTTTCACTCTTCCTCCGCGTCTTCCTCCGCGGCAGGAATCCCGGCTTCGTCAGTGTACTCACCTTCCTCAGCCTCTTCGGCAAGAGTTTCCTCGTACGCTTCCTCAGCGTACTCTTCGCCTTCATAACCCTCTTCTGCGTATTCTTCCTCGTACTCGTCCTCATCCGCATCGATGTAGTCTTCGTAGCGGAAACCGACGGCGTCCTTTGCCTGAGTCTCGTTCTTGATGTCGATCTTGTAACCGGTCAGACGAGCAGCAAGTCTGGCGTTCTGACCTTCCTTGCCGATGGCCAGTGAGAGCTGGTAATCCGGCACAACGACCTTGGCGACTCTCTCTTCGGGATCTGCGAAGACCGCGACCACATTGGCGGGAGAAAGAGCATTCTGGATGAAGTTGCCGGGGTTCTCGTCCCAGACGACGATATCGATCTTCTCGCCGCGTAGTTCGTCGACAATGTTGTTGACACGGGAGCCGTTGTTGCCGACACAGGCGCCGATGGGATCAACGTTGGGATCGTTGGATCTGACGGCGATCTTGGTGCGGCTGCCGGGCTCACGGGCAATGCTCATGATCTCAATGACGCCGTCCCTGACTTCCGCAACTTCCTGCTCGAAGAGTCTGCGGACCAGGTCGGGATGTGTGCGGCTGACCAGGATCCTGGGTCCGCGGTTTGTGGTGCGGACTTCAAGGATAAAGACCTTGATGCGGTCTGTGGGGTGAAGGTGTTCGCCGGGAACCTGTTCCTTTTCATTAAGCATGCCGTCGGCCTTGCCCAGATTGACACTGATATTGCGGCCGATATTGCGCTGGACAATACCGGTGACGATATCGCGCTGTTTTTCAATATAGTAATCGTAGATGACGCTCCGCTCTTCCTCGCGGATCTTCTGCATGATCACGTTTTTGGCGATCTGTGTGGCGATACGTCCGAAGTCTCTGCTGTTGATGTCTACATGAACGACATCGCCGACCTGAGCGCCTTTCTGGATCTTGGCGGCATCTTCAAGGCTTATCTGCTCCAGATCATCCTCGATCTCTTCGGGGGTCTCTACAACGGTCTTCTCTGCATAGCAGGCATAGTCAAAGGAATCGCGGTCAATTTCAACCTTCACGTTCTCAGCCTTGCCGAAGTGGCTCTTGCAGGCTGTCATGAGGGCATTTTCAATTGCCTCAAACAGTGTTTCGCTGCTGATGTTCTTCTCTTTTTCCAGGGCGAGGATCGCCTCTTTCAACTCAGTGTTCATGCTGTCTCCTTCATTCATTCAAAGTCAAATGCCAGCCGGATGGATGCAATCTCTTTGCGGCCCACTGTCAGCCTTTGCCTTCCGGATTGATCTGCCTGTTTCTCATCTGCAGATGCCGCAGAGGAATTGTCCGTCATTTCCGCCGCCTCCTGTGCCGCTTCCATGGCAGGCTTTCCTGCTGCTCCCTTATTTCTGCCTTTTGCCTTCCCCTTTCCCTTTGCGGGGACAGGTGCGTCGGCATTGACAACGATCTGTGTATCATCAAACTCTACAAGTTCGCCGCGAATATCCTTTTCGCCGGTCTCTGCATGGGGTTTGTAGAGGTGGATCTCAACATCCTGGCCAATGCTCTGCTGCAGGTGTCTGTCCCTGGTCAGCGCCCGCCCCAGGCCGGGACTGGACACGATCAGTGTATAGGGATCTTTGATGGGATCATCTTTGTCAAGCGCGTCAGAGAGGAGCCTGCTGACATTCTCGCAGTCGCCGATGGTCACACCGCCGTCCTTGTCAATATAGACATTGAGATAGAACTCTTCTCCCTCTTTGACATATTCCACATCGTAAATCCTGATGCCGAATTCTTCCGCGATCGGAACCGCGATGGCTTCCGCGCGCTCTTCATACTGCTGATATATATTTTTAGCAGTTTTCTTTTTCTTCATATGTACCTTTCTATATAAAGAACAGATTTCTATTTAGAACAGATTCACATTTAATACCGCTGCACTTGCGGGACCGCTGCATATGCGTGCAGCAAAGGCTGATACAGTCTCATTTTCAAGTGCACGGATCTTTCGATCACACACAGAAAAAGTGGGACTTGCGGGCCCACTTTTTAAGATTACGATATTAAATTCTTTATTATTGAACCCTGCATTCTAGCATTACAAATGATCATTGAATCATTGAACCTTCAATAAACATTGCTACAATAGCACAATCGGACAGTAAATGCAAGCATGCAAAAGATTTTTTTCCAGATTTTGTGCGGTCGGTTTCAATTTATACCACCGCTTGGCATAAATGCCGGAAATCATTGCATCGTCTCAAAGGATATTCAGAGCATGGTATTCTCAAAATCTCCCTTTTTTGAAAATCTGACCACTTCGAAGCCGACTTTTCTGAAGTCTCTGGGGCTGACGCCGTAAAACTGTTTGAAAATCTTGGAAAAGGCCAGCTGGTCCTGATAGCCGACAGCTCCGGAGATCACATTGACAGGAAGTGTGGTCGTTCTCAAAAGGCTGCCTGCCCGTTCCATACGGAGATTCAGGATAAAGGCCTGGGGAGAACACCCGACTGCCTTTTTGAAACAGCTGCTCAGATAGCTCCTGCTGACGCCAAGTTCCGCGGCAATATCGTGAATGCGCAGATTTTTGTCAAAGTTCTGAGATATATACTGCATGGCCAGCCTGACAAAATCGGGCTCTTCAGGACTTCTGGCCGCAGCGTCTGTATTCGTCTCGTTTTCTCTGATCAGGATGGACATGATCTTCAAAACCAGCGACATGCGGTAGAGATTATCTGCGGTAGTAAGTGCCTGGGCTTTGAGAAGCTCCTCGATCAGATCAGAAATCTCTACGACAGCTGCGCTGAAGCGGACCGGTTCTTCCAGAGTGAGACCGGCCATCTTGGAACATTCCTCAGCCTGTACTCCGTTATATCCGATCCACACATAGGACCACGGATCATCGCGGTCGGAAACATAACCGATCTTCTCGCCGGGCGCAATATAAAAAACCTGTCCCTGGGAAATCTCCCAGGTCTTATTTCCATAAAACATTTTCCCTTTGCCGCTCAGGACAAAATGGATGACATGGTTTCTTCGCTCGACAGGGGAAAAAAGCTGTAAAGGCGTTGTACGCTCCCATCCGCAATAGGACAGGAAAAGATCCGACGACATTCTCGGAAGATTTTCCAAACATCGAAAGGAATCCGAATGTGTATAGCCTGAAAAAGCTTTAGTATCCAGAATCTCGCTCATTCACACCTCCCGCGTAGACAGTAAAGACCCGGCAGCCGAAATTGATGCCTGACTATGACACGCACGCGGGTCACGAAAATAGTATCTTGACAAACAGTTCTGACAGGATTTCTCATTCTTCCTAACATGCCGGAGTGAAAAAACGTTATCGAGCGTTATTTTCACTCTGCGGTTTGTCCCTGATGCAATCTATATTTTATGTCGTAATATAAAGCAAAAAAATGGGAAAAAGGATGTAATTCATGTGGAAATGTCTGTTTGAACAAATGTGGAATCGATTACAATCAGAAACAATACACTTACCGAAGTTTTAACCGGTGAACAGTACATTGTCTGATCCGTCCATGCGTTTTGGATGTGTAAACTGCAGGATGTGGATGTAAGGCATAGAAAGCACAAAAAAAGAGATAGTCAACTATCTCTTTCCTTCGCAGCTCGTACGGGAATCGAACCCATGATTCTGCCGTGAGAGGGCAGCGTCTTAACCCCTTGACCAACGAGCCATTTATTAAGTTTGCTTAAGCTCTTGCTCAACGCAAGACATATATTATCAGAACCCCTTCATAAATGCAAGCACTTTTTTAAATATTTTTTCATTCTGTTTTTTTGGCATCAGCGTCTGTCACATTCCCAGGCGCTTCATGTCCTCAAGGATCTCCTTCTCGGATTTGTGAGCACTCTTATCACTCTTGTCACTCTTCTCTTCCCCGGCATGCATGCGGACGGAAGCGACGGATTCAACCTTACTGGTGTAATCATACACGCTCTCCGATTCCTCCGGCTCCAGGATCCTGTCTCCGCATTCATCCACCGGAGGAAGATAGGGGACAAAATCGGGGAGCATCAGCTTTGCATCCAAAAAGGCCAGCAGGCCAAAGCCGAAGAAAGTCCAGATAAAGGCATAGAGGGGCTGATACTGGGCATCCGAGGCACTCAGATAGAGAGAGAACAGATGGAAAAAGAGCAGGACGGGCAGCTTCCAGACTTTACGAAAGGCAAAAAAGACACTGTTCCTGACCAGATTAGGAAGTGTGTCCTCAAAGCAGACCATGACCGGATAAAGCCACAGGAGCAGGGATACTTCCAGAATCAGGATCGCCAGGACCGGAATGCGGAGCATGTGAATGGGCCCTCCGGCCAGCTTTGTGATCCGCAGATCGATCAGAAGGAAGGCAGCCAGTGCCGCCGCGATCACAAAGGTAAGGGTCGCCTGTTTCCAGTTCATCCTGAAGCCCTTCCAGAACTCTTTGAAGGGATTGATGACTCCGTCTCCCCGTTCCATACGAAAGAGCGTATATTCCAGTGCAGCATAGGAAGCGCCGATCGTAATGACAGGAAGGCTGAAGATCACAAACATCAGGTTTGCGCCTATGACAACGCCGCAGCGTGTCATCAGTCTGCCGAATGCACTGTCATTACTCAAAAAACTGCTCATGAGCTCTCTCATATCTCTCGCCGGGACCTCCTGTCTGCAATCATAAACGAAAAAATTGATCCGGAACTGCTCTTTCCGGCCACGACTTACTGCTGCTCTTTGTTCCCTTCATAGATGTAATCCAGGAATTTCTCCACTGCTTCAATGTTGCTGCTCTGCGCGCCAATCCCCAAAGCACACCCATCCGTGTAAAGGTGATATTCTGACATCAAAATACTGTCGCTGATATCAATTCCCACAGGCACGGGTTCTGTGCTGTATTCTTTGTCATAGGGGATGCTGTAGATGAGGCGGTCTTTATACTTTTCATAGATTGCTCCGCACCGTTCATCCCGCAGGTCCATCAGCCGTCCGCTCTCTCCCAAGGAGGAAAGGTCCTCCGGTTCCATAGTGACGGCATCGAGGACACCTGAATCTACAGTTGCCACAAAGACTTCATAATATTTATTGCCGGCCGCTCTGTTTTTGCTGTAATCAAAATAGATCTCATCGTTGAATTCGACCATCTTCTGTGTCACATCATAGCCGGTATAGTCCACATATCCCTTCCAGAAGTCTGAATTCGTGCCGACATCTTCCCTTGTATTGGTGATCGTGAGGTAGAACCAGTGGTCTTTGAGCGCCGTCCTGGCCTGATGGATGACAAAAGCCCCGAAACAGATCAGGCAGACAAGGCCGATGATCCACAGATTATAGTAATCCCATATATATCCGAGCTTCTGCTTCAGAGTTTTTCCCTGAAGCTTTTCCTTCTCGTTTTTATAGCCCGTCCGCCACTTATCAAACATTTTGGTTCTCCTGTCAAGTATTTTTTTCCTGTCAAATATTTGTTTTCCTGTCACAACATGGTAAACCGGAACTTCGAAGGAGAATGGAAGTTCCGGTTTACTCTTGAACCTGTATATCATTTGAGAGGGGTCGTCTTCCACAGGCGGAAGAACGTTACAGGTTATGGCGTTTAGATCATCAAAGCTTTCCACCGGAAGTCGCGATACCTTCGACGAACTGCTTCTGGAAAATAATGTAGATGACGATCATGGGGATGACCGCAAGAACGGCTGAAGCCATCATGGTAGGATAATCACTGCCGTACTGTCCCTGCATCTTGGCAAGACCTGCGGACAGGGTGGTCGTCGCAGAGTTTGTGCAGACGATCATGGGCCACATCAGATCCTTGAATGCGAACAGTGCGGTAAAGATACCCAGAGAGACCATGGAGGATCTTGTCAGGGGCATCATGATCTTCAAAAACTTCTGACCGATGTTGCATCCGTCCAGACCGGCAGCCTCTTCAAGGTCCATGGGCAGGCCTTCATATCCCGTCTTCAGCAGGTAAGTACCGAAAGCAGTGACAATACCCGGGAAGACCAGACCGGCAGTGGTATTGAGCCAGCCGAGTTTGGAGACCATCAGGTACTGAGGGATGATGAAGATCTGAGCAGGGATCATCATCTGGATCAGAACGAGAGAGAACATGATGTTCTTGCCCGGGAACTTCAGGCGGCCGAATGCATAGCCGGCCATGGTGGCTGTCAGGCAGGCGCATACGACACGGAAGAAGATCATCAGCAGTGTGTTTTTATACAGAATAATAAAGTTGTAGCTCTTCCATACTGTTATGAAGTTTTCCCAGTGCCATCCGTTTTGCGGAAAGATAAAGAAGGGATCGACACTGATCGCCTCCTGGTTGGTCTTTACAGCAGTCAGGATCATCCATACAAAGGGGACGAGCATGATAAACGCCATAATGATGAGTATAACATACATGATCACCTTATTGACGCGGTCTCTTGTTTTAATATCCATATCTTACCTTCCCCTTTCCTTAATTGTGATAGACAAGAGTTTTCTCCGCCCTCTGCATGATAAAGGTGATGATCATGATGAAAACGACCAGGACGATGACGATGGTGGCGCCGTAGCCCTTGTTGCCGTTTGTGAAGGCGTAGGTGTAGAAAAGGTATACGATGGACTGCACTTTCGACAGAGCCACATTTGTCTTGTCCATGACCATGAACATCAGGTCGAAGACGGTCAGCGCGCCGATCAGTCTGGTCTGCACGATGAAGAATGTGGTCGGGGAAAGAAGCGGCACAGTGATGTTGAAGAACTGGTTGATGCCGGTTGCTCCGTCAATGGAAGCCGCCTCATAGTAATCTCCTGGTATTTCCTGAAGACCGGAAATAAAGAGCACCATATTGTAGCCGATGACGGACCAGACACCGATGATACCGACAGAGATCCATGCGATCTTGGGATCGGAGATCCATGCGATATTTGTGTGGAAAATGTTGTTGAAAAGACCGAACTGCTGGTTGTAGAGCCATTTCCATACCATGGCGACAGCTGCAGGAGCGCAGACCATGGGCAGGAAGAAGATCGTCCGGAAAAGGGATGTACCTTTGAGCTTCTGGTTGAGGAATACTGCCAGCACAAGGGCGATCACGACGCCGAACGGCACTTCGATCAATGCGTATTTAATGGTGTTCCAGAGGGACTGCCATGTCTCTCCGGCAGCAAGAACCGCCTTGTAGTTTGCGACTCCCACAAAAACATTACCTTTGCCGAAATCTCCTGTTTTGCAGAAAGACTGGTAAATTGTATTAAACACAGGGTAGAAGTTGAGGATGATGAGACCGATCATCGTAGGTGCGATGAACAGCCAGCCCCATCTGGCCTCTTCTCTGGCACGCGGTGTCATTTTCTGTTTTCCCATACTCCCTCCTTCGAATACTTGTAACAGGAAACATGCTGTCATCTCCTGCCGCGGAAAACCTGTTTAGAAGAATCTCCGCGGCAGGCATTATATGTTCTATATTACCGAAACAATGGAAGGATTATTCTGCCGCAATGGCGTCCTCAATGATCTTCTGTGCGTTGTCGCAGGCCTTGGACATGATCTCGGGATCATTGGGATTCTGCCATGCATCGAGGAAAGCACCCTGCTGCTGAAGAGCATCTTCCCAGACAGTGGTATTTCTGGTGTAAGGACGGAAGTAGAGCTTGAAGTTCTCCATCTCGATGAAGGGGCTGACATCCATGCCTTCAAATGCAGTTGCGAAAGGCTCGGACAGGCCTACAATACCGGCCATAGTAACGCCCAGCTCGGCCTGCTTGGTCTGTGCTGCCTCAGAGCAGAGATAAGAGATCAGGCTGTAGCATGCATCGGGATTGGCAGTGTTTGCACTTGCTGCCCAGCCCAGGCCGTTGTAGCAGGACTGGCGCTCGCCTTCATCGCAGGTGCCGTTTCCGTTGAGATCGGCATAGGGAAGAAGGGCCCAGCAATAATCTGCATGGTTCTCAGCTTTGTAGAATGCATTGATCATCCAGGAACCCTGTGTGATCATAGCGCATTTGCCGGACATGAACAGGGAATCTGTGCCGGTCTCTGCGACAACACCCTGAGGGGCGCCGACAGAGAGGAGCTTGCGGACCATTTCCATGCCTGCCTTGCCCTGGTCAGAACCGATGGTTGTGCCCTTGTGATCTTCGGTGATCAGCTCTGCGCCGTAATCATAGATCAGGTTGTACCAGCCGTCCTGGTTGTTGGAGGTATTCATAGCCATGCCGTAGACATCGCCGTTGGAAGCTTCTGTGATCTTCTTGGCAGCTTCATACATGTCATCCCATGTCCACTCATCTGTCGGATAGTCAACGCCGTACTGATCAAAGATGGCCTTGTTGTACAGAAGAGCGATGGTATCATGATCCTTGGGGATTGCGAAGTGCTTGCCGTCAGTTCTGGTGTACAGATCGACAATACCCTGATAGTACTTGCCAAGATCCATGGTCTCGTCCTTTTCAATATAGGGATCGAGATCAAGCAGGATGTCGTTTTCCATATACATCTGTGCAGTGTTGGAGTGCATCCAGAACACATCGGGCATGGTGCCGCCGGAAGCGCCTGCCTCAAGCAGTGTCCAGTAGTTGTCCCAGTCAACAACTTCGATCTTGGCGGAAATGCCGGACTCTGCGGACCACTCATCGACGATCTGCTGCAGGCCGGGCTGCTGGTTGGAATCCCAGATGTTGATGGTCAGGGAGCCGCCGGATGCACCGGAGCCGGAGCCTTCAGAGCCGCCGGATGCGGGTGCGGATGAAGAACCGCCGCCGCAGGCTGCGAGTGAAAGCGCTATGATTGCGGACAGGATGAGAGCCGCTGCTTTCTTCATTTTCATAAATTATCCTCCTTTTTTTGTCCCCGCTCCCCCGGTACAGACGCACTGCGCATATCCGTACACAATGCCTGTTCCTCCCTGAGCGGGAAAAGTTTGCAACTGAACTTATCCTAAAGTGAAAAGGAGGAAGATTGAATATCACCATGTTGCTGAAATATGTAATTATGTTACGAACAATTCTATATGCACAATATCTTTCATCAAAACACCTGCTGCATTCGTGATTTTGACAGGAAAGCACAGTGGTACTTTGTTCAGTTTGACTGTAAATAGACCTCTAATCATCAATAAGAGTGTGCATATTTTTTGGTTGCGGATCCATTTTTTATACATTTCTCCAATCTCCGGGTAAACGGTTTTCCCGGTTATCGAACATTTTTCCATTTTCCGTTCTCTTACGATCGTGTCTGTACCGTCTGTGGCTGAAGCCGGTACTGCCCGGAGGATTCATCAAGCTGACATGCAGGCGGAAATCATCCGCATAGGATGTCAAAAAATGTGCTTTTCATCGGCAAATGTTAACATTTTGCAATATTTTAGACTACTTTAATAAATAAGCTGTATATTATCCTGTGAAGAAAAACTATAATAAGGATGTTGATGAACATGGTCCTTCGTGAATTGCCCGGTCATGATGAAGTCTACAGGGGGCATCGGCTTCTCATGCTGCGTAAATGCAGGAATACCGTTCTTTTACCTGTTCCGGCTCCTGCCTTACGGCGAAGCGGCAGTGTTCATCAACAGGCAGCAGATCTTTTGCTGCCTGAAACTGGCACCATGAGACAGACGGGACGATCATCAGATTCCTCTGTTTCCGTGATGCAGGATGTAATAATTAATAGAAGGAGGGACGAATGGCTAAATTCAAAAAAGTCCTTGTCGCAAACCGCGGCGAGATCGCAATGCGCATCTTCCGCGCCTGTCACGACCTGGGACTGCAGACAGTCGCGATCTATTCCAATGAGGATACCTACGCGGCTTTCCGTACTGCGGCGGATGAGTCTTACCTGATCGGTGAGAACGAGAGCCCGCTCGGCGCCTACCTGGATATCCCCAGGATCATCGAACTGGCGACCATGCACGAGTGCGACGCGATCCATCCCGGATATGGATTTTTGTCCGAAAACGGTGAATTCGCCCGCGCCTGCGAGCAGGCCGGCATCAAATTCATAGGACCTAAATCCGAGATCCTGGACATGATGGGCGACAAGCTCAGCGCCAAGCAGATGGCGCTTGACTGCAACGTGCCTACCACACCCGGCACCAAGGAGCCCTTAAAGGGCCGTGAAGAAGCCCAGAAACTGGCTATGGAGTTCGGTTTCCCGGTTATCCTCAAGGCAGCAGCCGGCGGCGGCGGACGAGGCATGAGACGGTGTGATACTGTCGAAGAAGTCGGCATCAACTTTGACCTGGTCAAGGCGGAAGCTCTCAAATCCTTCGGCAACGGCGACATCTTCATGGAAAAATTCCTGGTCAATCCCAAACACATCGAAGTCCAGGTCCTGGCGGATGAGCACGGAAACGTGGCCCACCTGTTCGAGCGTGACTGCTCCCTGCAGCGCCGTTACCAGAAAGTGGTTGAGTTCACTCCCGCTTTCTCTGTTTCCCAGGAAGTCAAGGAAAAACTCTACCGCGACGCAGTCGCGATCACAAAGCATGTCGGCTACACCAACGCCGGCACTCTGGAGTTCCTCGTCGATAAGGATGAGAACTATTACTTTATTGAAATGAATCCCCGCATTCAGGTCGAGCATACCGTCACCGAGATGGTCACCGGCGTCGACCTGGTCCGCGCACAGATTCTGGTCGCCGAGGGCGAGCCCCTCTCCGATCCCCGCATCGGCATCGCAAAACAGGAAGATCTCAAACTCGACGGCTTCGCGATCCAGTGCCGCGTAACAACCGAGGATCCCACCAACAACTTCGCGCCCGACACTGGCCGGATCACCGGCTACCGCATCTCCGGCGGCTTCGGTATCCGTATGGACGAGGCGACAGCCGGCACCGGCGCGATCATCTCTCCTTATTACGATTCCCTGCTGGTCAAGGTCACTTCCTGGGACCGCACCTTCAAGGGCGTCTGCAACAAGGCTCTCCGCGCCGTCCGTGAGGTTCATGTCCGCGGCGTCAAGACCAACATCGCTTTTATCACCAACGTTCTGCAGAACGAGACCTTCCAGGCCGGCCAGTGCTACACCAAGTTCATCGACGAGACACCTTCCCTCTTCGAGATCGAGGGCGGTGAGGACCGCGCAACCAAGATGCTCACCTATATCGCGGAGCGCTCCATTGCCGAGAACAGCGTGAACAAACTCTATGAGGTTCCCCGCTTCCCTCCTGTGACCGGAAACCGCAAGATGGGCCTCAAGCAGATGCTGGATGCCAAGGGACCCGAAGAGGTCGCAAAGTGGGTCAAAAAACAGAAAAAGCTGCTCATCACCGACACCACCTGCCGCGACGCCCACCAGTCCCTGCTGGGCACCCGTGTCCGTACCCGCGATATCGTAAAGGGCATGGACGGTACCTCCGAGATCCTGGCCGACGCCTTCTCCCTGGAGTGCTGGGGCGGTGCGACCTTCGATGTCGCCTATCGTTTCCTGCACGAGTCTCCGTGGGAGCGCCTGGATATCATCCGTGAAAAGGCGCCCAACCTTCTGCTGCAGATGCTGCTGCGCGGCTCCAACGCTGTCGGCTACACTAACTATCCCGACAACCTGATCCGTGAGTTCATCAAGGCTGCAGCGACCAGCGGCATCGACGTCTTCCGTGTATTCGATTCCCTCAACTGGATCGAAGGCATGAAAGTAGCCATGGATGAAGTCCTCAACCAGAACAAGATCCTGGAGGCAGCTGTCTGCTATACCGGCAATATCCTGGATCCCAATAATGATAAATATACTCTGAAATACTACGTGGACATGGCCAAAGAGCTGGAGCACCGCGGTGCCCACATGCTGGCCATCAAGGACATGGCAGGCCTGCTCAAGCCCTACGCGGCCAAGAAGCTGGTCTCCACCCTCAAGCAGGAAATCGGTATCCCGATCCATCTGCACACGCACGACACATCGGGCAACCAGATCGCAACCTATCTGATGGCTGCGGAAGCCGGTGTCGACGTTGTCGACTGCGCGATCTCTTCCATGTCCTCTCTGACTTCCAATCCGTCCATGAACGCACTGGTTGCTGCACTGCAGGGCCAGCCCAGAGACACGGGCCTGGACCTGGATCAGCTCCAGTATCTGACGGATTACTGGGCAGATGTCCGTCTGCGCTACGGCGATTTCGAGGGCGGCATCACAAGCCCCGCCACCGATATTTACCGCTATGAGATCCCCGGCGGTCAGTACACTAACCTCAAGCCTCAGGTTGAGAGCATGGGTCTTGGCAACCGTTTCACAGAGGTCAAGGAGAACTACCGCAAAGTCGACCAGATGCTGGGCGGCATCACCAAGGTCACTCCTTCCTCCAAGATGGTCGGCGACCTGGCAATCTTCATGACCCAGAACGACCTTACTCCCGAAAATATCGTGGAGAAGGGCAAGGATCTGGCCTTCCCGGATTCCGCGATCACTTACTTCTCCGGTATGATGGGCCAGCCTCAGTGGGGCTTCCCCAAGGATCTGCAGGAAGTCGTCCTCA
>CAMKEX010000049.1 GCA_946411695.1 uncultured Lachnospiraceae bacterium | reverse complement strand
CCTTTCCGGCAGCGACATAGAGCAGCTGGAAATCCACCCGCCCCCTGGGCCGGTGGGTCGGCATCTTGGTGAGGGTCATCAACCGGTAGGTGCCGCAGCTTCCTACGAAGAGAGGGTGCTTTCTGTCCTTAAAATCAATCCTTGAATTTCGCCAGTAGGCGTTGTCCACAAACATCTTTTCTTCTCCTGTAAAAATAAAAATAATGCCAACACTTAGTGTATCATTTTGTGCATGTTCTGTCTATCACAGTTTATGTTCAAAGAGTTTTGACTGTCGTATCATAGCAACAGAGAGCGGAACACACAGCCAAATGACACAATATATGGATGGATGGACGCAATATTTAGGATTTGTGACGTTTCGCGGATGCTAGAGCACAATGAGTGAAGACGGCGCAAGAGAAACGCTTTTTGTTCATAAAAACAGCTTCCGGCATGCACATTCTGCCGGAAAAACATGTCTGAGACAAAGTGACGTCACTTTTGTGCATGCAAAAGGAGGAGAGGAGCATTGATCGTACCGAAGTATTATGAAAATCTGTCCGTACTTCATGAAGGGACGATGCCGGACCGCGCCTACTATATCCCGGCCGGCCGGTTTATGGAATGCCTTGATGAAAACAGGGAGGAATCAGACCGCATCACAATGCTGAACGGAAACTGGAAGTTCCGCTATTACAGCAGCATCTATGATCTGCAGGAGAAATTCTACCTTCCGGACTTCGATGTGTTTGGAGAAGGTTCGGGATTCGAGGAGATTCCGGTTCCGGGCGTCTGGCAGAATTACGGCTATGACTGTCACCAGTACACCAATATCAGATACCCGTTTCCGGCGGATCCGCCCTATGTGCCCCAGGAGAATCCCTGCGGGGCCTATGTGCATCGCTTTAACTTTGAAAAAAACGAGGAGGCTCCCCGGACTTTCCTTGAGTTTGAAGGTGTCGATTCCTGTTTTTACGTCTGGCTGAACGGATATTACGTCGGCTACAGCCAGGTCTCCCACGCCCTTGCGGAATTTGAAGTCACGGATGCCCTGCTGGAGGGAGAAAATGTTCTCGCCGTACTTGTCCTCAAATGGTGCGACGGAAGCTACCTGGAGGATCAGGACAAATTCCGCATGTCGGGTATTTTCCGAGATGTCTACCTGATGCGCAGGCCCAGACAGTGCATTTTTGACTATCATATCAACACTAAGATCTGCTGGGAGGACAGCGCAGCGGCCGGGGAAAACGCTTCGGCAGAGGAATGTCACCCGGAAAAAGAAAGTGCCGCATACATCCCGGGAAACTGGGAAAAAACAGGGGATCCGGACAAGTCCGGCTTCAGCCCCCGGGCAGCGCGGGCAGAGATTTCTGTCACCGCTTCCTGCCTGGACCGCGAAATACCTGTTTCCGTCAGGATCCTTGATGCGGAGGGGGAGGAGATCACAGGTTTTACCCTGCGGGGGAGCGCTTCCTTTACGATCGATGCCCCCCGCCTGTGGAACAGCGAGGATCCCTATCTCTATACCATCGTTTTTGAGACAAGCCGCGAGGTTATTGCGGACCGGATTGGGATCCGCGAGATCAGAGTTGACAAAAATGTGCTCAAGATCAATGGTCAGCCCGTCAAATTCCGCGGTGTGAACCGCCACGACTCCGATTCCGTGACAGGACCGGTCGTGGATACAGCGCATATGCGCCGTGACCTGGAGATGATCAAGCGCCACAGCTTCAATGCCATCCGGACCAGCCATTATCCCAATGCGCCCATGTTCTACCAGATGTGCGACAAATACGGGTTTTTCGTCATCGACGAGGCGGACAATGAGAGTCACGGACCCTGGATGCTCTATTACAAAAATGACACGGACGAAGAGCGCGCCGGCCGCTGGAATGAGATGATCTCGGATAATCCGGATTTCAATGAGCCGATCCTTGACCGGGTCCGCAAGATGGTGCAAAGGGACAAGAACCGCCCCTGCGTGGTCATCTGGTCCATGGGCAATGAGTGCGGATACGGCTGTACCTTTGAAAATGCCCTGCGCTGGACCAAAGAGTTTGATCCCAGCCGCCTGACGCATTACGAGAGCGCTTATTACCGCGGACGGGCCCGCAAATACGACTATTCCGACATTGACCTCTACTCCAGGATGTATCCCGAGTTTGACGACATCATCCGCTATGCCGAGACCGGATCAGAGAAGGTGAAAGAGGACGGACAGGCAGAAGCGGGACCGGGCGTACCGGACAAGCCATACATCCTGTGTGAGTACGCCCACTCCATGGGAAACGGTGCCGGTGACTATGAGGACTATTTCCGCCTGATCGACCGCTATGACTGCATCTGCGGCGCCTTCGTCTGGGAGTGGTGCGACCACGCTGTTTACAAGGGAACAGCCCGGGACGGAAGAGCGATCTACTACTACGGCGGAGACCACGGCGAGTATCCCAACGACGGAAACTTCTGCATGGACGGCCTGGTATATCCCGACCACACTCCCCATACCGGCCTGCTCGAATACAAAAATGTGCACCGTCCCGCCCGCGTCGTTTCCTTCGCCAGGGGAAACTCGATGCAGGATATTTTCACAAAAGAGAGGATGGACCATTTCGCAAAGAACCCTGACATACATCCGGACGGCAGCAGCAGAAATGACAGAAACGACAGCAGCAGAAATGACAGATATGACAGCGCCAGAAATGACAGAAACGACAGCAGCAGAAATGACAGAAGCGAAGGACGCACGGCCTGCATCCTGACTCTCAAAAATGAGATGAATTATGTCGACCTGCGCGATTATCTGGCGCTGGAATATGAACTCACCTGTGACGATGCCAATATCGCTTCCGGCGTGATTGCGTCCCCCCGCATCCCGTCGATCCCACCGCGGCACACCGGAAAGGTCTACCTCTCCTTACCTTCTATCCCGGAAAGGGGACGGATCTACCTGA
Source organism: uncultured Lachnospiraceae bacterium (assembly GCA_946411695.1). Lineage (GTDB taxonomy): Bacteria > Bacillota > Clostridia > Lachnospirales > Lachnospiraceae > CAG-791. The sequence continues at coordinate 19,008 of CAMKEX010000049.1, read as the reverse complement.
AAGTGTCCTATATCCTCCGCAAAGCGGATACCTTCCGCGAGGAAGGCATGCTCCTTGGCTTTGACGAAATCTCCCTCAGCAGCGGAACGGAAGAGTCCGCTGCTGCCGCCGGGGAGCAGATACAGGCCGACCCCTTGAGCCTGTATGCCAACCAGACGGTACGGACCCTTGCGGAGGAGGCCGCGGAACGCTCCCGCAGAATGCAGACTCTTAATGTCGAGGAGAGCGACCGCCGGCTGATCATCACAGGAGAAAACTTCACCTATACCTACAGCAAGCTCTACGGTATTTTTGAGAAAATGACCTATTGCGGAAGAGAACTCCTCGACCGCCCCATGGAAGTCAATATATGGCGTGCTCCCACTGACAACGACATGTATATCCGCAAGGAGTGGGAAAAGGCCATGTACAACCGCGCAGGCTCCCGCGCGTATTCTACACAGTACCGCAGCACGGACGACGGCATTGCCATCTCCAGCCGCATGTCCATGACTGCGGTCACTGTGCAGAAACTGATGGACATTGATGCCCTCTGGACGGTCACCTCCGACGGGCGGATCTCTGTACACATGGACGTGACCCGCAACATGGAATTCCCCGAGCTTCCCCGCTTCGGCCTGCGCCTCTTCCTTCCCGAGAGCATGCAGAATGCCGTCTACTACGGCATGGGGCCCCTCGAGAACTATCCCGACAAACACAGGGCATCCTGGCACGGACTCTTCGCCGCTCCCGTCCGGGACCTCCACGAAGACTATGTCCGCCCCCAGGAAAACGGCAGCCGCTGCGACTGCGATTATGTCACTCTCTATGACAACACACAGACACTCACAGCCTACAGCCACGTGCCTTTTTCCTTCAATGCATCTGTCTACACCCAGGAGGAACTCACCGTCAGAGACCACAACTATGAACTTGAGCCCAGCGGCAGCACCGTGTTCTGCCTTGACGCCCGCCAGGACGGCATCGGCTCCAACAGCTGCGGCCCCCGGCTGCGGCCCCAATACCGTTTCAACGACAAATACTTCACCTACGACATGACCCTGCTCCCTGCCCGCGAACCTGCAGAATGAGTCGCGAGGGACGGTTCTGACTGACTCATTGTTCGGAAATATGCTTTGAGACACCGGGAAAGTTCTGAGACACCGGGAAAGCTCCGAGACACCGGGAAAGTTCCGAGACACCGGGAAAGCTCTGAGCCACCGGTAAGACTTGTGAGACACCGGAGACGGTTCTGACTGACTCGTTTTTCGAAAAAGCTGTTTTCGCTGCTGCTCAGGTCCGCAGGAGAACCCTTCCTTGATGCGCGGGCGCCCGGTACTCGCTTCCGCAGGCGCCCGCATACGGGATGATCATATTTCAGCCGCCCGCTGAAGAGGGCTGCGTATCTATCATACAGAGGAGAGATTTGATGGAAGAAAAAAGATATTTAAACTGGTACAACAAGATAGGCTACGGTTCGGGAGATATCGCAGGCAATGTCGTTTATGCGCTGCTGTCCGCGTTTGTTATGATCTTCCTGACAGATACAGTCGGCATGAACGCCGGCATCGTGGGAACCCTGATCGCGGTCTCCAAACTCTTTGACGGGATCAGCGATATCTTCTTCGGATCCATGATCGACAAGACCCGCAGCAGGATGGGAAAAGCCCGCCCCTGGATGCTCTACGGCTATTTCGGCTGTGCGGTCTGCCTGGTCGCGATCTTCTGCATTCCGGCCGACATCAGCGCCAGAGCCCAGTACGCCTGGTTCTTTATCGCATACACTCTGCTGAACGCGGGCTTCTACACCGCCAACAACATCGCCTACTCCGCCCTGACTGCTCTCATCACGAAAAATAACCAGGAGCGTGTCCAGATGGGCTCCATCCGTTTCATGTTCGCCTTCGGCACCAGCATGCTGATCCAGACCATCACGGTTGGCCTTGTCGCCTATTTCGGCGGAGGCGCGGCTGCCTGGCGCACTGTAGCGATTATTTATTCGATCGTCGGCGTGATCTCCAATACCCTCTCTGTTATGTCTGTCAAGGAGCTCTCCCCTGAGGAACTTGCCGATGAGGAAGAGGAGAAGGCTGCCGCCAAAGAGGAGGAAAAATATTCCCTCATCGATGCATTCGGCCTTCTGATCCGCAACAAGTATTACCTCATGATCTGTGCCTCCTATATCCTGATGCAGATCTACTCCGCGACCTTGAACATGGGTATCTACTACATGACTTATATACTGAAAAACGCCAGCCTTCTCGGCGTCTTTTCCTGGGCGATCAATATACCCATGATCATCGGTCTTCTCTTCACGCCGGCCATGGTCGCCCGCTTCCGCGGCATGTACAGGCTCAACCTCCTGGGCTACACACTGGGCACAGCAGGCCGCCTGGGCGTCGTCGCAGCGGGCTACCTTGGCAGCATTCCCCTCATGCTTTTCTTCACCGCTGTCGCCGCGATCGGCATGAGCCCCCTGCAGGGTGACATGAACGCCCTCATCGCCACCTGCTCCGAGTACACCTATCTGCGGACCGGAAAACGTGTCGACGGCACCATGTACTCCTGCACATCCCTGGGCACCAAGCTCGGCGGAGGCATCGGCACCGCCCTCGCGGGCTGGCTCCTCGCCTTCTCGGGATATGTCGGCGGTGCGGCAGTCCAGTCTGCCTCCACCCTGACCATGCTCCACATCATGTACCTGTGGATCCCCATGTGCATCAACCTGGTCATTACCCTCATCCTCTCCAGGATGAATGTCGAGCACGCCGTGGAAACTGAGCGCGCCGCCCTTCATGCAGCTGCAGCTGCCGCCCATGCCCGGACCAGATGACGGGATCTGGCTTACAGGAAACCTTATGTCCTGACCAAAGGCACAATATTTTTTCAAACAGGACCGGCCGGATCATACAGGCAGAACCGTCACTTGTGACGTTTTGAGAAACTCTGGCTGTCTTCTGCGGTCAAAGACAGGAAAACCAGAGAGAAAGAACGCGGGTTTTGTGTCATAGATACAAATACCCGCCTTCTTTTTATGATGCATAAATCTGTAAAAAATACCTGAATGGGGCTATAATATGTACAAGTTAAAAAGAGAGTGTAAAAACACCGTGAATACGTCGGGTAAGGAACAAAAGACACATAAAAAACAGTAAATAGGGGATTGGTACAAAAATACAAAGAGGAGGTAAAGAATGAAACTTGTATTTGCATCGGATTCTTTCAAGGGAACTGTTTCCAGCGAGCAGACCGTGGAGCTCCTGACAAAGGCCGCACACGAAGTGTTCGGACCCTGTGAGACCGTGGGTGTCCCGGTGGCGGACGGCGGCGAGGGAACCACTGACGCGGTCATTCAGGCCAGAAAGGGAGAGAAGGTCTTCGTTAACGTACACGGACCTCTGATGGAGAGCGTCAATGCCTACTACGGAAAACTCAGCGGCAGCGAAGCGGTCCTTGAGATGGCCCAGGCTTCCGGACTTCCCATGGTGCCCGAAGAGCTCAGGAATCCGCTGAATACAACGACCTATGGAACCGGCGAGCTGGTAAAAGCAGCCCTCGACCAGGGCTTTACAGATATTTCCATCGCGATCGGCGGATCCGCTACCAACGACGGCGGCATGGGCTTTGCCAGTGCTTTGGGCGTACGTTTCTATGACGCGGAAGGCAATGTCCTGGAAGGCAAGGGCAGTGAACTCGAGAAGGTTGTCCGTATCGATGTCAGCGGCCTGGATGAAAGGGCCAAAAAAGCACACTTCACTGTCATGTGCGATGTCACAAATCCTCTCTGCGGCAAAGACGGCGCGACCTACACCTTCGGCAAGCAGAAGGGCGGCACCCCCGAGATCCTTGACCGTCTGGAGAAAGGCATGTGCAACTACAGGGACGTCATCATCAAAGAGTTCGGCGTGAACCCCGATGAGACCCCCGGAACCGGTGCGGCGGGCGGACTTGGCGCAGCTCTTCAGATTTACCTGAACGCCGAGATGAAGTCCGGCATTGAGACAGTTCTGGACCTGATCGATTTTGATTCTCTCATCGAGGGCGCGGACCTGGTCGTGACCGGCGAGGGAAGGACAGACTGGCAGAGCTGCTTCGGCAAAGTCATGCAGGGCGTCGGCGACCGCGCAAAGAAGCACGATATCCCCGTCACAGCACTCTGCGGCGGCCTCGGAGAAGGTTATGACCAGATCTACGAGCACGGAATCGATTCCATCATTACCACTGTGGACGGCCCCATGCCTCTTTCCAAAGCTCTGGACGAAGCTGTCGACCTCTATTACAAAGGAGCGATCCGCATGTTCCGCATGGTCCGTGCAGGCATGAAGATCCGCTGACCCCTATACAAAAACGTTCCATGAATGGTTCTGCCATTCATGGAACGCTGACTTGTTTTTCCAAGGTATGCTGACTTGTTTTTCCAAGGTATGCTGACTTGTTTCTCCAAAGTATGCTGACTTGTTTTTCCAAGGCATGCTTACTTGTTTTTCCAAGGCATGCTGACTTGTCTTTCTAAGGTAAAATTAAGGTTGTCTCAGTTATAATAAACATGTGGTATATCTACCGCCGTAAAGCTTTTCCTTAAAAGGAAGGGCAGATAAACAGGCCTATCATCGGCAATCCCCGGAGTGTGAGGAATACTTCGGGGAGGACCCGGTGATTTTTTTATCCCTTTACGGCACCTGCCGTCAGTCCGGCCACGATGCTCCTGGCCATGAAGAGGTATACGATGATGACCGGGAGGATGGCCATAAAGATGAACATATATACCTGCGCCATGTCAAATTTCAGGAAATCCGCCGAGCGCAGAGTCGCGATCAGGATCGGCAGTGTCTTTTTGCTGTCCGACTTCAGTACCAGTGCTGGAATGAAGTAGTTGTTCCAGCTGGTGACGAAAGAGAAGATGGCCTGTACGGCAATCGCCGGCTTCATCATGGGCAGAGCGATCTGGTTGAAGGTCCGCAGCTCGCCGGCTCCGTCTATACGGGCTGACTCCAGCAGTTCCATCGGCAGGTTTGCCTCCATATACTGCTTCATGTAGAAGAATACGGCAGGCGCCGCGACGGCAGGGACGATCAGCGGGATGAAGGAATCCATGAGATTGATCCTGCGCAGCAGACTCAGAAAACCCAGGGCAGTGACCTGTGTCGGGATCATCATAATCGCCAGGATAAAGGTGAACGCGGCTTTTTTGAACTTGAAGTCGTAGGCGTGAATGGCATAAGCTGTCATTGCCGAAAAATAAGTGCTCACGACGGCTGTGCAGGTCGCTACCAGAAAGCTGTTCAGAAGTCCTCTCAGGATAGGCAGATTACTGTTGTGGAACAGATTGTACAGGTTCTTTGCCGCGTAATGGCTGGGAATCAGTGTGAATCCATGGATAAGCTCCGCTTTTGATCTGGTTGCGTTGACAAACAGCACATAGAACCAGAAAAGACAGAGGATTGTGAGAAGCACAAGAACGATATAGGCAATGACGCGTCTTGTGCCGACACCCAGGCTGAAGCCTTTGTTTTTCCTGTCATCTTTCTTTTCTGTCATGTCATTCTCCCTTCCCTTTCGTTCTCTTTTGTACCCGGAATCCTTTGCAAAAACGGATCCTGTTATTGCTGCGACCTGGTATTGATCCGGAAGACGATGATGCTCAGGACACCTGTGATGAAGAACAGGATGACGGATAGAGCACCGCCGATACCGTAGTTTTTGCTGTAGAGATGTTTGTTCAGATACATGATCAGCGTCATCGTGGTCCTGTTCGGTCCGCCCTGTCCGTTTGTCAGGATCTGGGGGACATCGAACAGCTGCAGGCCTCCGATCAGGGAGGTGATCACCACATACAGCAGGATCGGCCTCAGGATCGGCAGTGTGATCCGGAAAAAGATCTGTGTCGAGGACGCGCCGTCAACCTGCGCCGCTTCATAGAGCGACTGGTCAATACCCAGCATGCCCGCCAGCAGCAGGATCGTCGTGTTGCCGAACCACATAAGGCAGGTCATAAAGGCTATGAGGGCGCGTGTGCTGACGACGTGAGAGAGGAATTTGTAGGGTCCGCTGATAAGGCCGATCTGCATCAACAGGGAGTTGATCGGACCGGTCTCGGCAAACAGGGCAAAGAAGAGCATCGAGAACGCAGAAGCCATGATCAGGTTGGGCAGATAAATGACCGACTGAAAAAACTTTTTCCCTTTGAGACGCAGAGACGGGTCTGAAAACCATGCCGCCAGCAGAAGCGAGAGAATGATCTGGGGGACGAAGCCCATGACCCACATGATCATGGTGTTTTTGAAATAGATCAGAACGTCTCCAGAACCCAGCAGTGTTTTATAGTTTTCCAGTCCTACAAAATTCGGCCCTATTTCTGTCAGTCCGTTCTTGAAATAATGCTCGAAAAAGCTGTTGTAGATCGTCGTTACAAGCGGGATCAGCTGAAAAACGATGAACACGACAAAGAAGGGAATCAGAAAAAAATATCCCCAGCGATTATGGCGCAATGCACTTCCAGTCTTTTTTTCTTTCATAACTCTTCTCCGCACTGTAGATGTTTGGCTGCTTTGTATAAAACCGCTGCGTGCTCCTTCGGGGCAGAAGGGGCACGCAGTAGTCATCAAAGAGGAAAATTTCTAATGGTTGTCCCGTTCAAAACTGATGTGATTGATCTTCATACAGCCGGCTTTTGCCTTTCCGGCCCGGGTGGTTCATCCATCAGGTCTTTATTCCGGGCAGACTGATCAATAGGAAAGTTCAGGATACTTCTCTGTGACGGATTTGTAGAATGCCTGGAGTGCATCGTCATAGGATGCATTTCCTTCGAAGTATTCCTTCATAGCCAGCTGGAAGGACTCGTTGCAGCCCTGGTCATACTCGGAAAGATTGGAGAGGTCGATCTTCTCAGCGCCTTCGCAGAACATTCCCAGAGGGTTCTGGCCGCCGAGGGGCTTGAAGGCAAAGCTGTCGTCGGTAGCAGCAGCTTCCATTGCAGGCTTGTTGTTGACGAAGTCATTATCAACCTTGACGATGTCCGTCAGGACTTCTTCGTTTGTGGTCATCTGTCTCATGATCTCTGCAACAGCGGTGGGATTGTCTGTACCTGCAGCAGCGCAGATCCATGTGCCGCCCCAGTAGAAGCCCTGAGGTCCGACAGTGGCTCCCCAGCCGCCGGCAAATGTGCGGGAACCGTCATCTTCGTTGACGCCGTCATCGACTGCACCCATGGAGAAGTTGATCAGCCATGCAGGTCCGAAGTAGCAGAATACGTCAGCATCTTTGGCAAAGCCCTTGGACCAGTCTTCAGACCACAGATCGGCAGTTCCGGTCTGGCCTTTGTCGACCATTTCCTTGGACATGTCAACCCATGTCTTGATGTTTTCATCCACATTGATCTTTCCGTCAACGACCCAGGGAGTGGAGACGTTGTTGGAGAATACACGATAGGAATCATCCGCAGACTTTGTTCCGCTGCTGGCATAACCTGCTGCTGGCCCACGGGCTTGCCGTCCGCGCCATCCGAAGAGAGGCGCCTGACGCTCAGATCGGGGCTTCCTCCACCGGTGCCCTGGCCTATCTGCATGAAATGCCGGGAGATAATCCGGACAGAAAGGGAGCTGTGGAGATACCTCAGGCCCTGCGGACGGCTTCCTTCTGCTCCCTCCCGCCCGATATGAATCCGGGTTACTTCTTTAACCACCAGTGGTTCTTTGATCCTGTTTTTCTGGGACATTATCCGGACGATCCCCAGAATCCCTGGGCGGCCTATGCCGGCAGTATTCCGCAGGAAGATCTGGAGATCATCTCCGCGCCGATCGATTTCGCCGGCCTCAATATCTACAACGGCCACGGGTTGGTGCAGGATGAGGAGGGGGAATACCGTATGGAGGAAAAATACCCGGGCTATCCCCGCACTGCCCTCAAGTGGCCCGTGACTCCCGAAGTCCTGTACTGGGGACCGCGCCTGATCTTTGAGCGCTACCATGTACCTGTCTATATCACAGAGAACGGGCAGAGCTGCAACGACAGGATCTTCCTGGACGGATGCGTCCACGATCCCGACCGGATCGATTTCCTGCACCGCTATCTGCGCGCATTGAAAAAGGCGTGTCTGGACGGCGTGCCGGTGCAGGGCTATTTCCACTGGTCCTTCACGGACAATTATGAGTGGCACAGCGGTTATGATGACCGCTTCGGACTGATCTATGTCGACTACCGGACTATGGAGCGTATCCCCAAAGACAGCGCCGCATGGTACGCGGAAGTGGTACGTACCAACGGAGAAATCATTTAAATCCGGCATGTTCCAACTGCAATTACTGCTTTACAATTACATAAAAAAGGGATAAGATGGACCGCACCTGTAAGAGGCGCGGTTCGTTTTTTCAATTTATCCGGAAATCTTCCCCAAAAGAACTTAATTGGATCAAATGTTACAGTACAGATCCACCTGAAATTCGAGGAGTTTTGCGCGGTTTTTCGCGCAAAACCCGAGTTGTACGGCGCGCGGCGCACGCGAAGCGTAGACAGCGCAAAGCGATGTTGGAATCGCCGCGCGCAGCGTTACATGTACACGCCCTTAGAGGGGGCGTGTACTGTAACGATCAAATGTTCCTGTCTTAATTATTCCGGCAGGTGTAACTGGCGAAGGGATGATTTCTACTTTATAATTGTAAGTATTCATTTACTGCCGCAGACGCGGAACTGCCGCCGTATACTTGCGCCCATGTTCCGCGCTCACAAACACGTATTCATTAACTGCGCGCTGCTTCATGCAGTCCGCACTTTCTCAGAGCAGGGAAACCTTCTGCAGAAGAGAGGTAAAAGCTATGATATTGAATGAAAAAAGGAAAAAAGGAATCAGGATCCTGGCAGCGGCCGCAGTCGTAGTCTGTATGCTCACTGCCTGCGGTTTCGGAAAGGGAAAGGAATCCGCCCAGGACAATAAGGCCGCACAGGAACAGAAAGCTGCCGAAAACGGTACTCCTTCCACCGGGGCGGAGATTGCGGAGAACTCCATTGTCAATTTCAAAAATGACAAAGCATATGCGAGGCTGAAGTCGGATATGGAAAAGGGCGACATTCCCATCGAGTGCAATGTGCTCTTTGATGTGGGCGGTGCCAGACCGGACGTCACAGTGACCGACCAGGCTAAGATCAAAGAGATCTACGACCAGCTCGCAAAGATCACTGTCGGCGAAAAGAGCACCCAGAGTGTCACTGACAGCTATCACCACATTACTTTCCGCCTCAGAAACGACACCTATGTCTCCTTCTATTTCGAGGGAGAGGACCTTTTCTGCTGGGAAAAGGACAATTATGCCGTCTCCGGAGGAAGCGCCCTGTGGTACACTGTCCGGGGCCTGCAGGACACTGCCATGGAGGAAGCGGCGAAAACAGCTTCTGCCGGATCCACCTCAAAAAGTCCCAAACCTGCCTCACCGGCTTCTGAACCGGCCTCTGCCGGAAAGACGTCAGGGAATGCAGGGAATGCAGGCACGCAGGAAAAAGAGAAACAGGTCTTGGATGAAGTCACTGCCAACAATGAGCCCGAGAGAGACCTTCCGGACAAAGATATCGCAAGCGGCACAGCGCAGAAGGACACGGAAGCGGTAATGGAAACTGCCGGTGTCACAGCGGGCGGCTCCGCTGACAGAAAGACAGAGGACGGCGGCAGAGGGAAGAATGTCAAAGCCGGAACCATCGGAGACATTCCTGTTGCTGAGGACGAGACTGTCTCGACCGATGAAAAAGAGATCGGAAAAGCTGACCGGACTGACGATCCCTTACCCGAAAAGGATATAGCAAATCCTTCCGGGGAAGATTCGGCGTCTGACGCATCAGCCGGGGATGACGCAGCAGCTGAAGGGGACACAGCCTCCGAAGCAGATACAGCCTCTGCGGCGGCAACCGCCGCAGACGGTGAAATCGCCGCTGACAACGTGCAGCTCTCCGAAATAGACGCGGCCTACACCGACATCGTTGCGGCTTATGCCGAAGTTCTGTCCGGTGACAAGGACGCTTTCAATGAAGCATATGAGCAGGGAAGCTATGAGGAAGGATCCGGAGCAGGCATGACAACTGCCGCAGCGGACATTGATCCAAGACTCAACTATGATGTGATCCATGATTGTTTCAAGTCCCTCGATGATGCAAAGCTCCTCTACGGACTTCATGATTACAATAAGGACGGAATCCCCGAGCTTGTGATCGCTATGAAAGAGGCCGGAACCACCTATGTCCGCGCCATGTATTCCTTTGACGGGACAATCGCCGTACCGCTCTTCACAGGGGATATGACCCTGGTCTACAGAAGAGACCTCTACCTGCTGCCGGATAACACATTTATTTTCCACGGCAGCGGCAGCGCCGTCTCCGGTGAGGACATCATCTGCCGGATCGCCGACGGAGGAAGCGGTCTGGAGATCATCGCGCGATATGAATATGACGGGCATGAAAACGGCAATATGGACCACGTCAGCCCGGACGGCGAGACCCTGACAGAGGAAGAATTCAACGAGCAGTACGGCGATGTGTCAAACCCTGCAGAGGGTGTCTCATTTGAGGCTGTCAGTGAAACTGCCCAGGTAAATACTGCATCCGCTGAATAATCTCATCGCTGAATAATTACATTTTCTGCCGAAGTGATCGGAAAAAACGGAAAAGAAAAAGCAAAAGAAAACAAACTGACAAACGAAATAAAAAGCACCTTCACGGATCTGCTGACAGCTTATGATCACAGATCATCCGGAAGGTGCTTTTTATTTCATTGGAGCAGATCGATTGAGGCACCTCAATTGGGATATATCAATCGAGGCACATCAATTGAAGCTTTACAGCTGGGGGATGCTGCCCCTTATCTTTTAACCGGGGTGCGTAGAAGACCCTGGATCAGAATCCGCCGTGTCCGCCATGGCCGCCCATACCGCCTCTCATGCCGCCGTCCATGCCGCCGCCCCCCATCATCTGGCTGGTGATGGTGTCGGTCTCGGTGCCGTTGACAATGAGGGTTGCGCTGTTGTTCTGGGCGGTTCCGTCGTAATCAAAGGGGCTCTGGGCGGTGATATTCAGCGTGCCCCCGTTCAGATACAGGTTGCCGTTGGAGTCCACGCCGTCGGTGTCGCCGGACCCCATCACAATGGTGAGTTCACCGCCGTTGACTTCGACAGTAGGAGTTGCAAAATTGGACTTCTGTCCGGCATTGATGCCGTCGTCGGACGCTGCAATAGAGAGGGTGCCGCCGTTGATCTGGATGTAGGTGCCTTCAATGCCTTCTGCGGCTGTCAGGTCGATCGTACCGCCGTCCACCTGGGCGATGGTCGTTGCGTGGACCGCGTCGTCGCCTGCCTCGATGGTGATCGTGCCGTCTGCGATATAGATGTATCCGACAGTGTTGTCCTCGTCGTTTTCCGCATGCAGGCCGTCCTTGTCGGACTTGATATTGATCGTGCCGTCCGCAACCAGGATGGATTCGTTGGCTTCAAGCGCGTCAGCTGTGCAGGTGATATTGATCGTGCCGCCGGTGACCTTGAGGTCATCCTTGCCGCTGATACCGTTCTCGCTGGAGACGATATTGAGTGTCCCCCTGCCGTTTATGACCAGGTCATCCCTGGAGAAGATCACCGCGTCCGTATTTGTATTGCCGTCAGCAGTGAAAGTGCCGGAGACCGTCAGTGTATTTTCGGAATCTGTCGTCGTGACAAAGACCTTGTCGGCATTCTGAACGTAGATGCAGGGAGTGCTCTCGTTGGTGATCGAGACACTGTCCAGGACCAGCTGGACCTTGTCCTCATCGCCTGCGGAGACGATGATCTGCGCATTGGAGGCGCTTCCCGTGACCACATAGACGCCTTCTTTGCTGATGGTGTAGGTCTCTTCGTCACTCACGGTGATATTTTCCGCCCCTGTCAGATCCGCTGTCTGCTCAAGGTCGCGGCTTGAGAACAGGTCGGAAGTGTCCAGCGCGCTGCTCCCGCTCGCGGAAGCTGTGTCGGTGCCTGACACATTGTAGACGGTTTTGGTTTCCGATGTGTTATCCGCCTCCTGGACTGTTTCGGACACATATGTCTCTGTGCCTGACGTCAGTTCTGCTGCGGAGGCGGCGGATGTATCGCAATATGCATGGAAGGCGGTCATAGCGCTGAGCATAACTGCACAGACGGCAGCAGTCATCAATCTGGTTTTTCTCATAATCGTATTCCTTTCTGATCTCTCTTTGGAAACTGCGGAGCCCTGCTCACTTCACAGGATGTTTTCTTTATCCTTTATAATCTTTTTTCTCTTTTTCCTTTCAGGGAACAGTTTTTTGTCTGTTCATGATATTGTTTTACCATCTGAACCCTAGTTGAAACTTAGAAAAAAGCTTAAGTTATAGAAAACACTTTTTTTTCACAATTTAAAGCCGCTCAAAAAAGGACATGGCCGGATACAGATGAAAGACTCCGGTCAGAGCGGACGTTCCGGGTCACAGGAAGGGTAACAGGAAAAACACAGTCGTCACCATGCATTTACAGGATATAACATGCATTTTAAGGATAAAAAAGAAATACTGGATTCTTCTGATGAAAATGCTATACTTATACTCTGTATCTGGAATCAGATACATATTTTTACAGACAGGATGGAAGAGAAATGCCGGGAACAGGAACTTTGATCAACACAGCGGCAGTCGTCGCAGGCGGGATCGCCGGACACTTTACAGGCCGCTTTTTTAAAGACGAACAACAGGATGCCATCTGCAGGGTCTGCGGGATCAGCGTCCTCTTTATCGCAATAGCGGGTGCCATGGAGGGCATGCTGCAGGTCACATTGTCCGGTGACGGTAAGGCAGCTTCTCTTGCCGGCGGCCGCTCCATGTTTATTGTCCTCTGTCTTGCCGTCGGCACGGTCATCGGAGAACTCCTGCGGATCGAGGATGGCTTTGAGCGATTCGGCGTTTGGCTCAAGATCAGGACCGGCAACGCCAGGGACGCAAAGTTTGTGGACGCCTTTGTCACGAGCTCCCTCACAGTCTGCATCGGCGCCATGGCTATCGTCGGTGCCATCCAGGACGGGGTGATGGGAGACTATTCGACCCTCGCCGTCAAATCCGTGCTGGACTTCATTATCATCATGGTCATGACTTCCTCTATGGGCAAGGGCTGCGCCTTCTCCGCGATCCCGATCTTCGCCTTCGAGGGAAGCATCACCCTTCTGTCCAGACTGATCGCACCTTTTATGACTGAAACAGCCATCGAGAACCTCTCTTTGATCGGTTCCATCCTGATCTTCTGTGTCGGGATCAACCTTGTCTGGGGCAAAAAGGTGCGTGTCGCCAACATGCTGCCTGCCGTTCTGCTGGCCATACTGGCTGCCTACCTGCCCATTATGTAGACGAAGCCCTGCGGCTGACGTGTTCCCTCAGGGCAGGAAAAAAGATCCGTCCTGTCCGGGATTGAAAATTCTTGTATCAGCAAGAGTATTCACGCCCGGACAAGGCGGATCTTTTCATTTAAAACGGATGTAAAAAAACGGATGTAAAACGGATTCTGTCTGAAAGGGCTGTCCCCCCGCTCTGGTTTTTAAAGGCGGCAGGATTTATCTCTTCGGCAGCCATGAGATCGTATTTTCATTGTGATTCATCATGCGCACTATATTTGCGCGGTGCCTGACGACGATCACGATGGCGAAGATGACCTGGACGATTTTGACCGCCGGTACTTCCGGCTGCAGGCAGATATAGATGGTTACCGCGATGGCGGAGATAATGCTGGAGAGGGAGATGATCCTGCTCACGACGATCACGATGAGAAAGATGACCAGCGGCAGGAAAAAGTAGAGAGGACTGCGCCCTGCAACAACGAAGAGACCGAACAGATAGCCGTACATGGCGGCCACGGCCTTTCCCCCCTTAAAATGCGCATAGAGGGGGAAGCAATGCCCGATTCCTGCCGCCAGCGCGCCCAGAGCCATTGCAGTATCCGTTCCCACGACCAGTTTTGCAATCAGAACGACAAGTGTTACTTTCAGCAGATCCAGAGCCATGGTCGACAGACCTGCCTTTTTCCCCAGCACGCGGCCGGTATTGCCGCCGCCGAGATTGCCGCTTCCGTACTGCCGTACATCGGTATTATAAAAGACCTTGCCAATTACGAGGGCAAAGGGGATCGATCCGATCAGATATCCCAGAACCATAACCAGCGCAAGTTTCATTGAAAACCTCCTGTTACTTTTGTACCGTCTGTACCACAATGCAGCCGGGGCCGCCGTGTGTGATCAGTGAAGGGGGCAGCTGCAGCAGCTCGCTTTCCACTTTAGGAAAACTCTCATGGATCTGCCTGCGCACCTTCACGGCAAGATCCCTCTTGTCCGCGTATGCGACAGTGATCAGGAACCGCTCGTCTATTCCCGCTTCCTTCATGCTGGAGACGATCGTCGCCACTGCTGTCTTCCATGTCCTGCGCACCGTCATAAAGGAGATCCTCCTGTGGTCCTCGGACTGTGTCAGAACCGGAAGGAGGTGAAGGGCACTGCCGATCTTGGATGTCAGGTTTGTGATCCGTCCGCTCTTTCGCAGATAATTGAAATCAGCGGGAATCACATAGGAGACGGTCGACTGTGCGCGGGCTCTGATCTGGGCCACGATTTCCTGGATAGATGCTCCCTGATCCCGCATTTTTGCAGCCTTGAGGGCCATGTAGCGCAGAGGCCCTGCCAGGGAGCGGGAGTTGATCACATAGATGTTATCCCTGTCCGGCAGACTGTTCCGGACACCCATTGCGGTACTGTATTCGCCGGAGAGGCCGTCCGCCACAGTCAGCATGATCGCACCGCCGTCTGCATTTTCCAGTTCTTCCAGCATATCCCCGATCGCAGGCTGTGAGGATACCGGCATCTCATCGCCCTTGAGCAGTTCCACATATTCATCCGGACTGATGTCAATATAGTCGCGCAGAGATTTCCCTCCCAGTGAGACAGACACAGGAATGATCATAATGCCTGACTTCAAGCCCTCTTCTTTTGTAAGAGTAGATGCTGTATTTGTAATGATTTTCATCATCCTGTCCCTTCTTTCCGGATAATTTGCTGATGAGACAATCCTGCGCTTCATGAAGAAATGCCCATCACAATCTATTATATGATTGCGTTCAAAATCATGCAAGGATGAACAGAATTCTTCCCTGTCAGAACCCGGTAAGGGCAGGCATTGTGATCCATATACGTTTGACCATAAGTGAAAACTGAGATAGTCTAGATGAAAACAACCAGTGTTTTTTCAAAATAAGGATAGGAGCAGCCCTTCTATGATCAGTCTTGAAGATTGGAACGCGCGGATTGACGCTTTTATAATCGAAGAAAACAAAAACTGTGGGAGAACTCTGCCGGTACACAGAATCTACTGTCAGGACGATTCG
The DNA here is from genome assembly GCA_946411695.1 of uncultured Lachnospiraceae bacterium. Classification (GTDB taxonomy): domain Bacteria; phylum Bacillota; class Clostridia; order Lachnospirales; family Lachnospiraceae; genus CAG-791. The sequence continues at coordinate 3,655 of CAMKEX010000049.1, read as the reverse complement.
GACCGCTCCGGCGGAGGGATCTATAATGAGACCGTGACTGTCGATACTATTGGCCGCTTTGCCCGGGCCCTGGGTGATTCAAATCCGCTTTATTCCGATCCGCAATACCGGACCAGTCCGGCGGGTCCCGCTTCCAAAGGCCTGTTTCCGGCCCCGCCTCTCCTTGAATGCTGCATCTGCTCGACCTTTATCGGCGGCAGAATGCCCCGCCTCAGGGGGATCAGCGCTTTTGATGCCGGCAGCAGGTGGGAGAGGTTTCTCCCGATCCTGCCGGGGGATTCCTTTTCCGCACAGACATCTTTTCTCGGTGTCAGGGAGATTACAAGGCAGTCCGCAGGTCAGACTGATGCTGCCAGACTCCTGCTCCGGGAACACAGGATCGACCTGACCAACCAGAGAGGAGAGCACGTCTCCTCTATCACCGCCCGCTGCATCATCAGGTGCGAGGCTCCATCGAATAACGAGCCCGGCACACAGAGGTCATCAGACAGCACATGCAGGGAACCTGTGCAGAAGGGCCGTCCTCATTACACAGAAGAGGAACTGGGCCGGGTCTATGCAAATCTCGATGGCCAGCTCTCCGGCGCCTTCCGCCGCGGCAGCAGGCCGCGATACTGGGAGGATGTGGAGGTCGGAGAGCAGGTGCCCGAACAGATCATCGGACCTTATGACGAGTCCGACGGTCAGGCCCTGATGGCGGCCATCGGGGCCGCCAATGCCTTTGCGACCAAATGGGCATCGATCCGCTTCCGAAAGGGACAGGGGATCACCGATCCCGAGACCGGCGCCCACCGCCATCCCATTGACCGCCACAGCAGTGATCTCATCGCCAGGGCACAGGGGCATCCCCGCGCTCTCGTCTCCGGGATCCACAGCCAGGCCCTTCTGGCAAAATCTGTCAGCGACTGGATGGGAGATGCCGGCCTGCTCAGGATCCTGGACTGCAGGTGCCTCAGACCTCTCTACTACGGCGACCTGTCCTTTCAGAGGGGAAGTGTGACCGGCAGGTTTGAAAAAGACGGCCGCTGTTTTGTGAATCTTGAACTGGAGGCGGTCCGACAGGACGGAACCGTACACACCACAGCCTCGGCGGTTGTGGAACTGCCTTCGCGGCGCACTTTCCGATCCCCTGAAAATTAATATAGATCATTTATTATAAATCATTTTTTTCCGGACAGGAGGAAGCGGAATCCTCTTTCCAGGCCGTCCAGGGTCAGGTCGTACATGTCCACGATATTGGCGATCGCGCGGTGGGTATCGTCATCCGGTGCGTATTCGTCGGGCATGGGCAGGGGATTGAGCCAGATCATGTGCGGGAAATGTGCCTTCATCATGCGCAGCGTCTGTGAGCCCGGAAGCCCGTCCCTGTGGTCGTAGAAGTTGTACTCCGTCCCGTCCAGCTCGTAGGGATGCATCTCGGCGTCCCCCACGAAGATCACGCGGTATTTCTCGTCGCACTCCTGCATCAGGTGGTCGACGGAGATGTAGTTCCCGTCCTTTAAGGCAAGCGTCGGGTCTTTGTAGAGAAGAGAGTAGACGATATTGTGGAAATAATAAGTTCGCAGCTCCTTGAGATGGCGCGAAGCAGAGGCGGCCTGAAACAGCTCGGAGCAGAGCCTTGCGAAGATACTCATGGAACCGCCGCTGTCGATCAGCAGCAGAACACGGATCGTGTTTCTGCGGGGCTTGCGGTATTTGATATGCAGAAGACCGTTTTTCCGGCAGGTCTCGTCAATCGTGGCGTCGATATCAAACTCCTGCTCACTGGTCTCCAGCTGGGTGGAGAGATTCCTGAGGACGCGGAAGGCCATCTGGAACTGGCGCGTGTCGAGAGTGTTGTCCTTTCGGAAATCCCTGAAGCGCCGGCTGCCCGGTGCGATGATGGCAGTTCGGCCCCCTCCGGAACCCGATCCCGGACCGGGCGCATTCCTGCCCTTTCCGGGAGTACCCGGCATCCCCTCGAAAGCCTCGGACTGGTCCCGACGCGACAGGGCCTGCGCCAGCTCGGGATCCGTTTTCTCCAAAAGATCAGTCCATTCCCCGGGGAGAGCCTCCGCTTTCGGCAGATCCCTGAAATAATCTGCAAAGGCCAGATCAAAGAGGTCGTATTCAGACTCGTCTTTTAATATGACTGCCCTGCAAAGCCTGTAGAATCCCTCCAGCGTGGACTCGTGCAGACCCTTTCTCATGCCCTCCAGAAGGACCATCCACTCCCCGATCGAGACCTTTACGCCCCGCTCTCTGAGATAGTAAAAAAAATCAATAAACATAGCTGCGGCAATGACCTCGTGTTCACAACTTAACTGTTGCGGATGGGGAAAATTGGGGGCAGTCAGTGATGCATAGACTGCCGCACCTGGGTATAATCCTTGTCTTTTTTGATGAGGACGCCCAGATAGGGCAGTTCTGACGAAATGGCGGCCGGATCCACACCTGCGGCCAGCAGGGCCCGCAGCCAGTCGATCAGTTCTGAAGTGCTGGGCTTTTTGGACAGGTTCTGCACCCTCCGTATGTTATAGAAAGTGAGCACTGCCTGCTGGAGGATCTCCTGATCGATGTCGCCGAAATGGGCGTGGATGATTTCCTTCATCTGCCCCAGGGCAGGGAACTCGATATAGTGGAAAATACACCGGCGCAGAAATGCGTCCGGGAGCTCCTTTTCCGCATTGGAGGTGATGATCACGATCGGACGATGCTTTGCCCGGATCGTCTCCTTTGTCTCCTGTACATAGAACTCCATCTGATCCATTTCCCACAAGAGGTCATTGGGAAACTCCAGATCCGCCTTGTCGATCTCATCGATCAGCAGAACCACCTGCTCCTCAGACAGAAACGCTTCGCCGATCTTTCCGTATTTTATATACTTACTGACATCATCGACATTTGCGCCGAACTGGCTGTCGTAGAGACGCTGCACCACATCATAGGTGTACAGACCGTCCTGTGCCTTTGTCGTCGATTTGATATTCCAGATCAGGAGTTTTCTGCCCAGGGCATCCGCGATCGCCTGTGCCAGCATGGTCTTGCCGGTGCCAGGCTCGCCTTTGACGAGCAGAGGCTTTTCCAGCGTCATGGCGATGTTCACGGTTTTCATCAGATCTTCCGAGGCGATATAAGATTGACTTGTTTCCATTCCTGATGTTTTGATCATACTTTTATCCCTTTTACTGTCGTATTCCTGTTGCGAATTGTCCTTTTTATTGATTGTCTCGTTTATTGCCGTATCCCTTTTATTCAGCGATTTCCTCACTGATCTGCTTAAAATCGATCTGCAGATCGTCTGCCCGAATCCCTGCGGAAAATACTGTCTTTGAAGCTGAAGCAGGCCGGAAAAGAGCTTTCTGTGAACCGATTGCGACGTAGACCTTGCATCCTCCCCTGTTTTTTCGAATATAGTTCCAGGAAATGGAAATGTCAATGCGGATGTCTTTTGACAAAACACGAGAAACCGGAATGAATGAACCGAAATACAGTGATTATAATGGATTGCATCGACTGTCTTCGTATATATTCACAGTTCGAGAGACTTGATGTTCACGCACGGGACACAGGGCCTGGGAGCGAGGCTTCACGATCTTCATCGGACACAGTGATGCCCGGAGGCTGCGATTCAGGCTGTAACCTTTGGACACGCGGACACTGAGTATGGTTTTTT
>CAMKEX010000048.1 GCA_946411695.1 uncultured Lachnospiraceae bacterium | reverse complement strand
CCGCCGGTGGGAGGCATGCCGATCTCCATGGCGTAGAGGAAGTCCTCGTCGGTGTGCTGGGCTTCTTCATCGCCCTGCTCGGACAGAGCGTCCTGGGCGGCGAAGCGCTCGCGCTGGTCGATGGGATCGTTGAGCTCGGAGTAGGCGTTGCACATCTCCCAGCCGTTGATGTAGAGTTCAAAGCGCTCGACCTTGGTCGGGTCGTCGGGCTTTTTCTTGGTCAGCGGGCTGATCTCGATGGGATGGTCCATGATGAAGGTGGGCTGGATCATCTTGTCTTCGCAGAACTCGTCGAAGAAGAGGTTGACGATGTCACCCTTCTTGTGGCGGTCCTCATACTCGATGTGGCGCTCGTCAGCCAGCTTCTTGGCCTCTTCGTCGGTAGCGACCTGGTCGAAATCGATGCCGGTCTCTTCCTTGATGGCGTCGACCATGGTCAGGCGGCGGAAAGGCTTGCCCAGGTCGATCTCGGTGCCGTTATAGGTGATGGTGGTGGAGCCGCAGACTTCCTGGGCCAGGAAGCGATACATTTCCTCGGTCAGGTCCATCATGCCGTGGTAGTCGGTGTAGGCCTGGTAGAGCTCCATGAGAGTGAATTCGGGGTTGTGGCGGGTATCAAGACCCTCGTTGCGGAAAACGCGGCCGATCTCATAGACGCGCTCGAGGCCGCCGATTATCAGGCGCTTGAGGTAGAGCTCCAGGGAAATGCGGAGCTTGAAGTCCTCGTCGAGAGCGTTGAAATGGGTCTCGAAGGGGCGGGCAGCTGCGCCGCCGGCGTTGGAGACCAGCATGGGAGTCTCGACTTCCATGAAGTCGCGCTCTGCAAGGAAGCGGCGGATGCCGGCAATGATCTTGGAACGCTTGATGAAGACGTCGCGGGAAGTATCGCTCATGATCAGATCGACATAGCGCTGACGATAGCGTGTATCGGTGTCCTGCAGGCCGTGGAATTTCTCCGGCAGGGGAGTCAGAGACTTGGACAGCAGGGTCAGTTCTTTTGCATGGACGGAGATCTCGCCGGTCTTGGTCTTGAAAACAAAGCCCTTGACGCCGATGATGTCGCCGATATCCATCTTCTTGAAGCCCTTGTAGGGATCCTCACCGATCTCGTCGCGCGCAACGTAGACCTGGATCCGGCCGTCTCTGTCCTGGATATTGCAGAAAGAGGCCTTGCCCATGACGCGCTTGAACATCATGCGGCCGGCGATGGAGACATCCTTGCCCTCGAGCTCGTCAAAATTGTCTTTAATCTGGGCGGTGTGGTGGGTCTGGTCGTATTTAACGATCACAAAGGGGTCATTGCCCGCAGCCTGCAGCTCCGCAAGCTTGTCGCGGCGGACCTTCTGCAGCTGGGACACGTCCTGCGTCTTCTGCTGATTCTTCTGCTGATTCTTCTCTGCCATTTATAAACTCCTTTAGTTGTATACCTGCTTCCATTCATGACCCGAGGGTCTTTGAAGGGAAACGTATGCGTCAGCAAGGTGCTGCGCTGTAAAGACGGTAGTTTCCGGTCAGCCCTGGTTGGTCTTGCGGATCTCGAGTACCTCGTACTGAAACTCGCCGGCGGGGGTCATGACGTTGACCACGTCACCGACAACAGCGCCGATGAGGGCTTTGCCGACGGGGGACTCATTGGAAATCTTGCCCATGAGGCTGTTTGCCTCGGTGGAACCTACAATACTGTACGTCTCAGTATCTCCCTCTTCCAGATCCTTGATGACGACTGTGCAGCCGATATTGATCGCATCGGAAGTAACATCCTCGTCTGCGATGACTTCGACATTTTTGAGGATCTTCTCGAGTTCCTCAATGCGGGCCTCGATGTCGCGCTGCTCGTCTTTCGCTGCATCGTACTCGGCGTTCTCGGACAGGTCGCCCTGCTCTCTCGCTTCCTTGATCTTCTGTGCAACTTCTTTGCGGCGCACAACTTTCAGTTCATGCAGTTCGTCCTCATATCTCTTGAGGCCTTCGTAAGTCAGGATATTTTTCTTTTCTTCCATGATTTCCTTCCCCGCTTTCCTATTTGTACAAAATCCATATTTTTTATGAATCAGATGGTAAGTTGAAAGCTGCAGGTCAGGCGGCTGCAGACTGCGGGTTTGCCCGCGCATCCGCGCACACTGACAAGCGGCACAATATTATATACAGTTTCGGGCTTGTCTGTCAATCCAAATCAACATGCCGACCGGGCAGGATCGGGACAAAAATCGGGCATGTTACAGCTGAACGTTGCAGTCCGGACATGGCCGATCTGCGGTGTTCTGAGAGGCTTTGAGTCTCCGGGGACGGTTCTGACTGACTCATTGCGTGCAATGAGTCAGTCAGAACCGTCCCCTGTGACTCAAAACCTCGAGGCGGTCTGTATCAGAAACTCAGGCATAGGGATATTCTTTTTTCATCAGCTGCTCGAGTTCCTCGAGGGTGCTGACCTTGACGACCATGTTGCGGACACGGGCTGCGGAAGGGAATCCGACCAGATATTTGGCAGCATGAGCCCGCATTTCGCGGATGCCGATCTTCTCTCCCTTGCAGTCACAGAGCATGCGGGCATGCCGCAGGAGCATTTGGATGACGGCGCGGCGGGCCGGGCGCTCGGGGGTGGTCCGGTCGGTCAGGTAGGCGTTCACCTCGCGGAAGATCCAGGGGTTTCCCCTTGCCGCGCGGGCGATCATGACAGCATCACATCCGGTCTCTTCCATCATGCGCAGTGCGGAGGGGCCGTCCACGATATCCCCGTTTCCGATGACGGGAATGCCGAGGGCTTCTTTGACGCGGGCAATGCAGGTCCAGTCCGCTTTTCCGGAATACATCTGAGCGCGGGTCCTTCCGTGGACCGCAACAGCAGAGGCGCCGCCCTGCTGCGCGGCGAGGGCACATTCGACGGCATTTTCACTGCCCTCTTCAAACCCCCGGCGGATCTTGACGGTGACCGGGCGGCTGGTGCCGGAAACAGCTGCCGCAACCAGCTTTTCGATCAGGTCCGGATTTTTCATGAGGGCGGAGCCCTCTCCGTTGGAGACGACCTTGTGCACGGGGCAGCCCATGTTGATGTCCAGGATATCAAAGGGCCTGTCCTCGATCATCCGGCAGGCACTTTCCATGATCTCAGGTTCGCAGCCGAAGAGCTGAAGAGAAACCGGCGCTTCGGCAGGGCTGGTCTCCATGAGTTCCGCAGTGCGGACATTTTTGTAGGTGATCGCCTTGGCGCTGATCATTTCCATGCAGACGAGTGAGGCGCCCTGCTCCCGGCACAGAAGACGGAAGGGCAGGTCGGAGACGCCTGCCATGGGGGCAAAGATCACTCTTCCGGGGATCGTCACCTCTCCGATCTGAAAAGGGGTGTTTCTGTTTTCACACATGGTCTGCTGCTTCCTCGTCTTCCTCAAAGTCCTCGATCAGGTCAGCGGGATTCTGGTGCAGGAAGGTCACGCGGAAATAGATGGAGAGGGCATCCAGCATCTCTCTCTTCTTGCGGCGGATTTCCTTGATCAGAAGACGTGCGCTGATCTCATCGTAAAAGAGGTCGTCCTCCTCATGCTGTGTGTCGAATTCAATATGTCCGAAGGGAGTGAAGGAGATGGTAAAAACACCCCCGCACTCCTCTGTAAAGAGCACACAGATAATGTGGAGTTCCTCCTTGATATTGGTGGGAAGATTGTCAAATTTTTTATTAAAATAGTACTTTTTGTCGTAGGAATTCGCGCCGCAGATCACAATGCGGTACTTGTCCTGGACAGCGTACTCTTCGCTGTTTTCATTAAAATCAAAAGGTTCCATAAGATACCTGTCCTTAGTTATCTGTCCTTGAAAGCGGACTGCATCCTGCTGTCCTTTTCCGTTCTATCCTGTTCTGTATGCTTGCCTGCATCCGACAGGATGCCGGCGGCTGTCCTGCTCCGCACTGTTTACGAATGTCCCGTGCCGCGTTGTTTTTACACGTATCCGCTGACGCCCCGGACGGAGACTTCACCGGAGGCAATCGTGCGGACGGCAGATCCGTCGTCGGGCTCTACCAGGAGTTCTCCGAGTTTATTGATACCGACAGCAGTCCCTGTAAACGGGGCGCGGGGGTCGAGAACATGAACGGACCTGCCCCTGTTCACCAGGCCTGCCTCGTAGGCGTCATGCAGCTTTGAGAAGTCCTGTGTCTGTGCGAAAAGGCTGTAGTTTTCCTCAAAATGGTTCCAGGTATATGCGGTGAGTGCAGCGCGGCTGCACTTTCTGCCGAAGGCGAGGCAGTAGGAGCCGGCATTCTCCGCGATCTCCGGCGCAAACTCCGTCTGGTTGACATTGAGCCCGATGCCGATTGTGATCGCGCTGATCTCCCTGTCCTCCATGCGCATCTCGGTCAGGATGCCGCAGACCTTGCGGAAAGGGCTGTTGTCTACAGAGACAACTATGTCATTGGGCCACTTGATGCCGAACCTGCAGCGGGCCGCAGTCTCTTTCGGCTGTGCCGCCAGAAGGTCCAGAGAGGCCTGGTAGACAGACAGTGCCATGACAACCGTCAGCATGGGCGTGACGTCCGGCCGCATGTCGGGTTTGAGCAGTATGCTCATATAGACATTTCCCTGTTCCGGGGAGATCCAGGTCCTGCCGCGCCGGCCTTTGCCGGCTGTCTGACGGGAAGCTACGACAAGGGTCCCGTGCGGATAGCCCTCCGCGGCCAGGGCAAAAATGTCGTCATTTGTGGAACCGGTCTCCTCTTTACAGATCAGGGGACGGCCTGCCCAGGCTGTCGTGAGTTTCGAGGCAATCTGCTCGCGGTCAAGGATATCCGCTTCCTCCACCGAAAGGAGGCGGTAGCCCTTATTGGTCACCGCCTCGATGGGATATCCCTCTTCTTTTAGTTTCTGTATGTTTTTCCACACGGCCGTGCGGGAAACCCCGAGCATCTCACACAGCTCCTGGCCGGAGACATAGTCCCCGCTCCCGCTCAGCCGCCGCAGTATTTCCTGTTTTCTGTTCACTGCTGCCATCCTGTACTGTAGTGATTATTCCTTGTCAGGCAAGGGTTGCCGCCAGCACAGCCTTGATGGTGTGCATGCGGTTCTCGGCCTCCTCGAAAACACGGGACTGAGGTCCTTCGAAAACAGCATCGGTCACTTCCAGTTCGCTCATGCCGAACTTTTCGTGGATCTCCCGGCCGATGCTTGTTCCCAGATCGTGGAAGGCGGGGAGGCAGTGCATGAAAATGGCATCCTCTGCCGCAAGTCCCATGAGCTTCTCTGTCACCTGGTAGGGCTTCATCTGCTCGATGCGCTCGGCCCAGGCTTCCATGGGCTCTCCCATGGATACCCATACGTCGGTGTAGAGGACTTCCGCATCCTTAGCCCCGGCTTCCGCATCGGGTTCGAGGGTGATGCTGCCGCCGGTCTGCGCGGCGATCTCTCTGCACTCTTTGACGAGTTCGGCATCCGGGAAATAGGCGGGATTTGCACACAGGGTGATGTGCATGCCGCACTTGGCGCCCGCGACCATCCAGGAGTTGGCCATGTTATAGCGGCAGTCGCCGAAAAAGCTCAGTCTGATGCCCCTGATCCGTCCGAAATGTTCGCGGATGGTCAGAAGGTCCGCCAGCATCTGCGTGGGATGGAATTCATTGGTCAGGCCGTTCCACACAGGGACCTTGGAGTACTTTGCCAGATCCTCCACGATCTCCTGCCCGAAGCCGCGGTACTCGATACCGTCAAACATTCCTGCCAGAACGCGCGCGGTGTCCGCAATACTTTCTTTTTTGCCGATCTGGGATCCGGAGGGGTCCAGATAGGTGGCAGACATGCCCAGGTCATGGGCGGCAACCTCGAAAGCGCAGCGGGTGCGGGTGCTGGTCTTCTCGAAGATCAGGGCAATATTTTTGCCCTCGCAGAAGCGGTGGGGGATCCCCTGTTTCTTTTTCGCCTTGAGATCAGCGGCCAGGTCGACGAGGCTGAAGATCTCCTCGGGTGTAAAATCAAGCAGTTTCAGGAAGTCTCTGTTTTTGAGGTCAATCATTTTCGGCGTCCTTTCTGGATTTCTAAGGGCGGATCGCTATATCCGGCGCACAGGCCCCGCGGGCGGGTCCTGTACAGGTTACGCAATTGTTGTGGGGTTACCGACATTCAGTTTCTGCTGCCCGGGCCTGCTCTGTGCAGGGGCGCTTTTACCGGCTGCCGGTGCGGGAGCCGTTTTTTCCACAGCGGCGGATCCATCGGCAATCCCCTTGAGGGAAGCGGCAAGTCCTGCAATTCCCTGGATCTCGGAAGGGATGATGATCTTGGTCGCTCTGCCGTCCGCTGCCTGGGCAAAGGCCTCGAGGCTCTTGAGGGTCAGGACAGCATCATCGGCACCTGCCTCACGGATCATGCGAATACCGTCCGCATTGGCCTCCTGGACTTTGCGGATTGCTTCCGCGCGGCCTTCCGCCTCTTTGAGCATGCGCTCTTTCTGTGCCTCTGCGGCGAGGATGGTGGCCTGCTTGTCGGCTTCTGCCTGAAGGATCATGGATTCCTTGCGGCCCTCGGCTACGAGGACTGCGGACTTCTTCTCACCTTCTGCCTTCAGGATCGACTCACGTCTCTCACGCTCTGCCTTCATCTGCTTCTCCATGGCTTCGCGGATCGCAGAGGGCGGTGTAATATTCTTGAGCTCAACACGAGTGACCTTGATGCCCCAGGGATCGGTCGCGACGTCCAGAGAGGAGCGCATTCTGGTATTGATGATCTCACGGGAAGTCAGAGTCTCATCCAGTTCCATATCACCGATAATATTACGAAGGGTCGTCGCAGTCAGGTTTTCAATGGCCATGATCGGACTCTCTACACCATAGGTATAGAGTTTGGCGTCCGTAATGCGGAAGAAGACGATCGAGTCGATCTGCATCGTGACGTTATCCTTGGTAATAACGGGCTGGGGCGGGAAATCCACGACCTGCTCCTTGAGGTTGACCTTGCGCGCAATCCTGTCGATAAAGGGGACCTTAAAGTGAAGGCCTGCGGGCCAGGTATCCATATAGGTACCCAGTCTCTCCAGAATATATGCATGTTCCTGGGGAACGATCTTGATGCAGGATGTCACAATAATCAGCAGAATAAAGACCAGAAAAACCAACAAAATGAATCCCATAGCTAATCCTCCTTGTGATTATATGCAGAAACTTGTAATTATAAAAAGATAAAAGACGGCTTTCAGGCGATTCTCTTTCCGACAATCAGCTTGACTCCCTGAATATCGCGGACCATGGCGACCTCGCCCTTCTCGATGATCTGATCGCTGTTGACGGATCTGGCCATCCAGAACTGTCCGTCCAGCTGAACTTCTCCGGTGCCCCGGAGATTATCGATCTGTTCCGTTACAAGTACTTCTTTGCCGATCATCCGGTCCAGACTCGTCGCTCCGCGGCCCTTCTTCATGTATTTGACCGCAAGAGGCCTCGTGATCAGGAGCAGGATCAGGGATATGGCCGCAAAAGCAGCCGCCTGCAGCCAGATCGGCGCACCGAGAAATGTAAGGATCAGGGCCACGACCGAGCCTCCGGCAAACCAGATGGTCGTGAGACCGGCGGTAAGAGCTTCAATGACAAGAAACGCAGCTGTCAGCAGCATCCATGTATAAATAGCATTCATGTTCCACCTCCATCCAGTGGAGAAGTCTCTGAGAAACCGTTCACTTACCGTTCACTTACGTGAATGACTACATGGTAGCACAGGTTTTCATACCTCTCAATGACTAAATAATGAAACAATTATGAAACGTGTGTTTCCCGGCACTGCCCTATCGCAGCCGCTCTGTACGCCTCTGTCTGGCTGCCTCAAACAAAAGGATCCCCGCCGCCATGGCGGCATTGAGTGATTCCGCCCCTCCCGCCATGGGAATGATGATCTTCTCGTCGGCCTCTGCCGTCAGCTTCTCAGTCAGACCGTTTCCTTCGTTGCCGATGAGAAAGGCACATCCCTGTGTGAGCGGCAGTGCATCGTAGGCACGATTCCCTCCAAGATGGGCTGCGTAGCTGCGAATCCCCTTTTCGCGCAGAGCAGCCGTCTCTGCGCACAGATCGCTGCTGACATAAAACGGCATGCGGAAGACGGCGCTCATGGTCGACCGTACCACCTTGGGATTAAACAGGTCAACCGTTCCCCGGCTCATCAGGATCCCTGTTGCGCCGGCCGCTTCCGCTGTCCTGAAGATCGTGCCCAGGTTTCCCGGGTCCTGAATATCCTCCAGGATCAGGAGCAGGGGAACCGCATCCTCTGGTCCCAGCAGCATTTCGCGGCTGTAGACAGGCATCCGGACAAGGCACAGGATCCCCTGCGGCGTTGCGGTGTCCGCTGCCTTTGCCATCACCTCTTCCGTGACAACTGTCAGCGGGTGCTCCCGCAGAAGCCTCTTTTCCTTCTCCGATGCGTTTCTGATCTTATTTTCGGTCGCGTAGACTTCTTTGATATACTGCGCCGGTGTATCCACGCAGAGCCGTGTGCCCTCGATCACGAACAGACCTGTCTCCCTGCGCAGCTTTCCTTTTTTCTGCAGTTCGACCAGTCTTCGGATCCGCGGATTTGAACCGGAAGAAATGATGTCAGACATTCCAGCCCTCGTTTACTGAATTCAAGACCCTCTCGCGGGTCTTGCGTGATGAAGCGGGTTTCTTTATTGTGCTCATATCCCGCGGCAGAAGCCTCGGGCCATACACAATAGAAAACAAAACATAGCGAAAGGGCGAGCCAGGCCCGCCCTCTTGCAGATTTCCATGATGCAGCTTTTCTCAGGTCCGGAGAAGCAGGTCTGTTCCGTCCGTGATCCGTCATTTTTCAGATCAGGCGGTCATCGCTCCCTTTTCCCGGTTTTCCGGACAATTCCCGCAGCGGATGATCAGAGATTCTGACTGATCCTGTACTCGTACTCTGGGAACTCCTTGGTCATAGCCAGTGCTTCTTCGATATCGAGATCGACAAATCTGCCGTCGCGATAGCAGACGACGCGGTTTGACTTGCCCTGAAGAAGAATATCGGTCGCATAAGCGCCCATGATGGAAGCGTAATAGCGGTCCTTACATGTCGGAGCGCCGCCGCGCTGCATGTAGCCCAGAATTGTCGCGCGGGTCTCAATGCCGGTCGCCGCCTCAATGCGCTTTGCCATCGATGTGGAGTGGCCGATGCCCTCCGCGTTGATGATCAGATGGTGCTTTTTGCCTCTGCGGCGGTTTTCAATGATATGGTCGACCAGAGCCTGCTCGTTGTAATCATATTTTTCGGGAATGAGGATATCCTCGGCGCCGTTTGCAACACCGCACCACAGGGCGATATAGCCGGCATGACGGCCCATGACTTCGATGATGGAGCAGCGCTCGTGGGAGGAGGAAGTGTCCTTGACTTTATCGATCGCATCCATCGCTGTGTTGACAGCGGTGTCAAAGCCGATCGTGTACTCCGTACATGTGATGTCCAGGTCGATTGTGCCGGGAAGGCCGATCGTATTGATGCCCTGTCTGGCCAGCGCCTGCGCGCCGCGGTAGGAGCCGTCACCGCCGATTACGACGATTCCGTCGATTCCATGCTTGCGGCAGATCTCCGCTGCCTTCGCCTGTACCTCGGGTTCCTTGAACTCAAGGCATCTTGCTGTTCCGAGGATCGTGCCGCCGCGCTGGATAATGTTGGCCACGTCAACGGACTTCATCTCAAAGATTTCCTCGTTGAGCAGTCCCTTGTATCCTCTCATGATACCTTTGACCTTGACCTTGTTGGCCAGAGCCTCACGTACAACTGCACGAATTGCGGCGTTCATACCGGGAGCATCGCCTCCGCTCGTCAGCACACCGATTGCATTGAACTCTTTCTTTGCTTCCATAAATCCCTCCTCTGCCGGAGCCCGGGTGCATACATCTCAGCTATCCGCCGCACATCAAGTATGAATTAGCGCAGCAGCCTGTCAGCATTTGTGTCAAAAAAAGGACACTTAGATAGAATAATTTTAGACCATTCACACAACGAATGCAACAAAAACATGCGGGGGCCGGGTTGGAGGAAGGGGGCGGTTCTGTGTCTCCTGTCTCCAACCTGTCCCCCGAACTGTCTCCCGCTCTACTGCAGGACAACGTTTTTCGCACCGCAGATTCCGCCGAGAATCCCGATCACGGCTTCGCCGGCGCGCAGGCCCTGGCCGGGCGGCAGGGTCTTTCTGGCCTTGCGGTCTTCGATGTAGATGATGACCTGGTCGCGTCCGCCGTACTGTGCCACAGTATTGAGGACGGCCTGTTCCTTTTGTTTCCAGGCCTCGTAGGAGGGGAAGCGGAGCCAGACTCTGCGGGGGACATCGTCAAAGGCGACGATCTGCTCGGCAATGAGTTTGCCGTCTTTCTCCTCTTCGAGAGAGACACGCCCTCTGATGAAGACCTTGGCATCCTCGTTGAGGATGTCGGCGGCAGCCTCATAGGTGCGGGGAAAGACGATGACTTCAACAGAACCTGTCATATCTTCTATCGTGAGGAAGGCCATGACCTGATCGTTTTTGGTGTACTTGATCTTTTTTTCCGAGACAATGCCGCCGATCACGGCATTCTGCCGGTCCTGCAGTCTGGAGACCGCGTTTTCAGCGCCGGCAGCCCCGGCTCCGCCCGAACTGTCTGCCGCGGCGAGGGAAGAGGCAGAGCCTCCGAGCACGCTGTCCATGCTGTCTGCATCCTCATCCAGGATAAAGTCGGCGGCAGTGGCGGTGACACGGCTCTTCCAGAGTCCCTCGTAGGCCTGCAGGGGGTGGCCGCTGACATAGATGCCCAGCACCTCTTTTTCGAAGGAGAGGCGCAGCTCATCGGGGTATTCGCCCACATCGGGCATGCGGATCTCGTAATCTTTTTTGTCTTCTTCGTCCGCGATGTCAAACAGGGACATCTGGCCCGCCATATCGTTTTTGCGGGAGGCCTGCAGGTCATCGAGGATGCGCATATAGACGCTCATCATCTGCTTCCTGGTGGCGCCCAGGCAGTCGAGGGCACCGGCCTTGATAAAGTTCTCGACAGTGCGGCGGTTGACATCTTTGTCCTGGCCGGCCATGCGGGTCAGGAAGTCGCGCAGGTCGCGGAAGGGGCCGCGCAGGCGGCGTTCCCGGATCACGGCATCGATGACGGGCCGCCCGACTCCCTTGATGGCGGTCAGTGCATAGCGGATGCCTCCGGAGGAGACGGAAAATCCGGCCTCGCCTTCGTTGATATCGGGGGGAAGGATGCGGATCTTCATGGACCGGCTTGCCAGAATATAGGAGGCGACCTTGGTCGGATGGTCGATGACCGAGGTCATCAGAGCCGCCATAAACTCCATGGGGTAATAATACTTGAGCCAGGCCGTCTGATAGGCGACGACGGCGTAGCATGCCGCATGGGACTTGTTGAAGGCGTATTTGGCGAAGTCCATCATGGTGTCGTAGATGCCGGAGGCCACCTTTTCGTCGATCCCCCGGGACTTGCAGCCGGGAACATTCTCGGCGGGATTGCCGTAGACGAAGTTGCGGCGCTCCTCCTCCATGACCTTCTGCTTCTTCTTGCTCATGGCGCGGCGGACCAGGTCGCTCCTGCCCAGGGTGTAGCCGCCCAGGTCGCGGACGATCTGCATGACCTGCTCCTGATAGACGATGCAGCCGTAGGTGGGCTTGAGTATGGGTTCCAGTTCCGGGCAGGCGTAATGGACCGAGCCGCGGTTGTTTTTGCCCTCGATATACTGCGGTATAAAGTCCATGGGGCCGGGCCGGTAGAGGGAAATGCCGGCGATGACATCCTCGAAGTTCTCGGGCCTTAGTTCCTTCATAAAGCCCTGCATGCCACCGGATTCCAGCTGAAAGATGCCGTCGGTCCTTCCGGAGGAAATATAGCGGTAGATATTGGGATCGGAGTAGTCGAGGCCTTCCATGGAGACTCGGGGGCCCAGAGGATTCCGGGCAGGACGGACAGAACCTACCGTCGGCTCGGAGGGCGGATAGGCGCCGCCGGCCATCTCGATAGAATGATTGGCCATTTCGACCGCATTCTGGATGACTGTGAGGGTCCTGAGGCCCAGAAAGTCCATCTTGAGAAGTCCCAGCTCCTCGATGGTGGTCATGGGAAACTGGGTGGTCGTCGAGCCGTCCTGGGCGCGTGCCAAAGGGACCAGGTCCTCCGCGGGCTCCGAGCAGATGACGACGCCTGCAGCATGGACAGAGGCATGCCGGGGCAGGCCCTCCAGGCGAAGGCTCATGTCGATCAGCTTGCGGACGCGGTCATCGCTCTCATAGGACTTGCGCAGGTCCGGGCTCTGTTTGAGAGCCTTCTGCAGGGTGATGCCCAGTTCCTGCGGGACCATCTTGGAGATGGAATCGACATAGCCGTAGGGCAGATCCATGACGCGGCCGACATCGCGGATGACGCCGCGGGCCGCCATGGTGCCGAAGGTGATGATCTGCATCACGCGGTCTTTGCCGTATTTTTCCGTGACATAGTCGATGACCTCGCCCCTGCGCTCGAAGCCGAAGTCCACGTCGATATCGGGCATGGACACGCGTTCGGGATTGAGGAAGCGCTCAAAGAGCAGGTTGTAGCGGATGGGGTCGATGTCTGTGATGCCCAGTGAATACGAGACGATGGAACCCGCGGCGCTTCCGCGGCCGGGGCCGACCATGATCCCGTTTTCGCGGGAAAAATTGATATAGTCCCAGACGATGAGGAAATAGTCGACATAGCCCATCTGGCGGATCGTGTTCAGTTCATATTCCAGTCTCTGCCGCAGGTCTGCGGCGGAGGCTCCGGAGTAGTCCGCGGAAGTGTTTTTTTCGTCAAAAACACCGGGATAGCGCTTCTCCATGCCGTCATGGCAGAGTTTGTTGAGGTAGGTCCAGGAGTCGTATCCCGCCGGCACATCGAAGTGCGGGAGTTTGGTGACGCCGAACTCGATCTCCACATGGCAGCGGTCCGCGATGCGCTGGGTGTTGTCGATAGCTTCCTGCACATAGGGAAAGAGGCGGCGCATCTCCTCCTCGCTCTTGACGTAAAACTGCCCGCCGGGATAGCGCATTCGGTTCTCGTCCGCCAGCTTTTTGCCCGTCTGGACACAGAGCAGGATATCGTGGGCCTCCGCGTCCTCGGCATAGGTGTAGTGGCAGTCGTTGGTGGCGATCAGCGGAATGCCCGTCTCCCGGCTCATTTTCAGCAGTTCCGCATTGACCGTCTGCTGGTCCTGGTAGCCGTGGTCCTGCAGTTCGAGGAAGAAATTGCCCTCGCCGAAAATGTCCAGATAGCGTTTTGCGGCCTCACGGGCGCCCGAAGGATTGCCGCGGACGATCTCACGCGCCACTTCGCCGGCCAGACAGGCCGAAGAAGCGATCAGCCCTTCGTGAAATTCACGCAGAAGGTCCAGGTCCACGCGGGGTTTGTAATAAAACCCTTCCGTGAAGGAACGGCTGACGATCTTCATCAGGTTGGCGTAGCCGGTGTTGTTCTCCGCCAGCAGGATCAGGTGATAATACCTGTCGTCCCCGTGGCTCTGTTCCCGGTCAAAACGCGATCCCGGCGCAACGTAGACCTCGCACCCGATGATGGGATTGATGCCCTCCTTTTTTGCCGCTTTATAAAAATCGATCACGCCGTACATGACGCCGTGATCGGTAATGGCCGCTGCCGTCATGCCCAGTTCCTTAACCCGGCTGACGTACTCGGTGATCTTATTGGAACCGTCCAGGAGCGAATACTCCGTGTGGACGTGAAGATGCGTGAAAGCCATAGAATCTCCTAACCCGGAATAATCTCCCGAGCTGAAAAAGCTCCGGATCCTGACCCTGAAAACAAGGATTATTTTCAGTCACTTGCTTCTGAAAGAGGCGAGAACTGTAAAAATGTTTCCGCGCGTCAATCGTTTCTTAATTTTGATTTTGCAGGAAGGCGTCTCCGATGACAAGGTCTTCGGGCGTCGTGATCTTGATGTTGCGGTAAGTCGCCATGACCATGCGCACTTTACAGTTTCCTGCCAGCTCCGCAACCATGGAATCATCTGTGAGAACGATCCCCTGTGACAGCAGATATTCCTCCTGCGCAAGCGCCCTGCGGTGTGCCTCCCGGATCAGATCCAGGGAAAAGACCTGGGGTGTCTGCACGATCCAGACGCTGGAGCGGTTGGGGGTGGTCTTTACATCGCAGTTTTCGTCGACGACCTTGACCGTATCCTTTGCGGGAACACCGGCACAGCAGGCTTTTGTCCGCTGCACGGTATCATAAAGGCGGAAAAGAGTCTCCTGATCCAGGAAGGGTCTGGCGCAGTCATGAATGAAAACATAGTCGCAGGGCCAGTCGATCGCCTCGAGACCAATGGCGACGGAGTGAACGCGCTCCTTCCCGCCGACCTCGATTTTGCGGAGTTTTTCCGTCAGTTTGTATTCTTCCAGAAGTTCGCGGACAATTTCCACATCGTCCTTGTGGGACATCACGATAATGTCCGTGATACATTCGCTCTCCTGCATAGTGCGGATGGAATGCAGGAACATGGGCATACCGCCCAGCACCAGGTACTGCTTTCTGACATCTGTGCCCATGCGCAGGCCCATGCCGGCCGCCAGCATCACTGCTGTACATTTATTCATGCTGTTTTTATTCATACTGTTTTCCATAAGATTTATTTCCTCGCGATATTAAGGAGTCAGCTTCAAAACAGACTCTCTGCCTGTTTTCAAAACAACTCCGGAAGTCTGCACCGGGCAGCTCCGGGGTTCACGCAAAAAAGCGTGAAAACACCTCGATGCCGGTGCAAATATGACTCGTAACCACCGATAATAATCCCAGGATTTCCAGTCCATCGAATATTTCAGGTACAGAATGCTGATTATTCAGTTGATTTCTACCGCTGGCCCAGGCGGAGGCCGGGAACGGCATTGAGGTCAAGTCCAGAGAAATTCCCCTTCACGTATTCAAAATACGCGGCGCTTCCAATCATGGCTGCATTGTCCGTGCACAGGATCGGCGGGGGGCAGAAAAACTCCGCGCCCTTTTCGCCGCACATTTCCTTCATTCCCGTGCGCAGCGCCGTATTGGCCGCGACACCGCCCGCAAGGGCGAACTTCTTCAGGCCGTACTGGTCGATCGCGTCGCCCGCATGAGACACCAGAACGTCCACAACGGCCTGCTGGAAGGATGCTGCCACATCGGGGACATTGACAGAAATGCCCTTCATGCGGCTGGTATTCAGATAATTGAGGACTGCAGATTTCATGCCGCTGAAGCTGAAATCATAGCGGGAGCCTGCAACCTTTCCCCGGGGAAAAACAATGGCATGGGGATCGCCTTCCCGCGACGCCCTGTCGATCTTGGGTCCGCCGGGATAGCCGAGTCCGATCTCCCTGGCCACCTTGTCAAAGGCCTCGCCGGCGGCGTCGTCCTGGGTTCTGCCCAGGATTTCGTACTCCCCGTAATCTCTGACCAGCACCAGATGGGTGTGGCCGCCGGAGACCACCAGGCAGGCAAAGGGAGGCTCGAGAGAGGGCTCCGCGATGTAGTTGGCGCTGATATGCCCCTCGATGTGATGGACGCCGATCAGGGGGATTCCCGTCGCGAAACTCAGTCCTTTTGCCGCGGAGACACCGATGAGAAGAGGACCCACCAGACCGGGACCGTAGGTCACGGCGATGGCATCCATGTCCTCCAGTTTTCTGTCCGCCTCCTGCAGGGCTTGGCGGATCACCTGTGTGACGCGCTCCGTGTGCTTTCTGGACGCGATCTCGGGCACCACACCGCCGTAGAGCGTGTGGATGTCGATCTGGGAGGAGATCACGTTGGAGAGGACCTGCCGGCCGTTTACAACGACCGAGGCCGCCGTCTCATCGCAGCTGGATTCAATTGCGAGAATGGTAATATCTTTTTTCAAATCACTCATATTCTTTTTTCGTTTGCTGCGGCCTTTTCTTCGGGAATAGGCCATCTATATTATACACTACGGTCAGCTCTGGGGAACAGCGAAACCGCAGGCGGAGTTTTACCAAAATCTTTACCCGCTGCTGTGCACGCCCCCTTTATTCTTTTTCTCCTTCGTTATCAAAAGCCAGCGTGATGGTCTTGCCGTCTTTGCCCGGATAAGTCTCGGGAAAAATTTTGCGGACCTGGGGCATAAACTCATCGGGTTTGAGGAGAGACGGGCTGTAATGGGTCAGCCACATCTGCCGGGGCGCTGCCTTTTTGGCGATCCCCGCCGCCTCGGTAAAGGTCATATGCTTTTTCTCGCGTGCCTTGGCGGCATTTTCCGGCTCGCCGTACATGCCCTCGCAGATCAGAAGATCGGCGCCCTGCGCGTATTTGACAATGTTCTCGCAGGGGCGGGTATCGGTGCTGTAGACAAGGCTGAGCCCTTTGCGGGGCGGGCCGAGCACCATGTCGGGTGTCAGTACAGTGCCGTCTTCCGTTTCGATCGTCTCGCCCTTCTGCAGGCGGCTCCAGAGCCTGACCGGAATCTCCTGTGCCTTTGCGCGCTCCGCATCGAACCGCCCCTTCCGGTCAAGTGAAAAGGCATATCCGTAACAGGGAACGTTATGATTGACACGGAAGGCATGGATATGAAAATCCGGCTCGCCCGGGAGCGCGATCTCCTGCTCCCTCTCCGTGAGTTCCAGAAACTGAAGTTCAAAAGGAAGTTCGGGAGCGATCACACGCAGACTGTTGACGATGCGCCCGAGTCCTTTGGGACCTGCCACCAGCACCGGCTCCGTGCGCTCCGCATTGCCCATGGTCAGCAGCATTCCGGGAAGGCCGGAAATGTGGTCCGCATGGAAATGCGTGAACAGGATCATATCGATCGGCTTGGGGCTCCAGCCCCTCCTTCTGAGCGCGACCTGCGTACCTTCGCCGCAGTCTACCAGTATTCCTTTTCCGTTGTAGCGGAGCATCAGTGAGGTGAGATACCTGTAAGGCAGCGGCATCATCCCTCCTGTTCCGAGCAGGCAGACATCAATCATATAGTTATTTCTCTTTCTTTCCTGTTACCTGTATTCCACTCATCGGGGCGTCAGCACCTGTTCCGCAGACCTCGTACGATGAAAAACACTTGATCGGAACCGGTGCGGCACAGACAGCCCGGTAGATTCATTATTTTAGTTCCGGGGCATTTTCCGGTCTCTGCCACATGATCAGTCCGTCTTCCACCGGATCCTCATAAAAACGCGGTCGGACTCCCTCTGTGCGGAAGCCCAGGCTCTCATACAGATTCACTGCGACAGCATTGCCGGCGCGCACCTCCAGGGTAAAAGCCTGCACGCCCTCAGCGCGGGCTTCGCCCATGAGGACTTCCAGCATCTTTCTTGATATTCCGCGGCCCCGGTGATCGGGATGAACTGCGACGTTGCTGATATCGCCCTCTTCAAAAATCCTTTTCACGCCGCACATGCCCACGACCTTCCCGGCGGCCTCTTCTGCAGATACATCGTCCTCAACGGCCACATAGTAGGCGGCATAGGGCAGCAGAAGAGCAGCCTTGAAGATGCTTTTGGTCCAGGGACGGGAAAAGGCAATCTTTTCTATTTCAACAACCTGCGGAATATCCTCCTCCCGCATGCGGCGTATGGTATAAGACATTTTCGCTCCAGTCTCTTCTATGCATAATGCATTATGGCATACCGGCAAAACATAATGGACATAATGCCCTTATGTCATCCCGGGGCTAACGGCATAATGCAAGCATAACGAAGGGCATAATAAAGGATCATTTGTCCAGAAGGAGCGAAAAGCTGCGGCGCTCGCTGTGCTCCTGCTCCGCCTGCGCCAGGCGCAGGTACTCGAGGCGGAACTCGTCCGCGGAGACCATGCAGGCATCTCCTTTTTCCCGGTAATACGCCCATGCCAGAGCAGCGACTGCGGCTGCGCGCTGACGGTCCAGATGGGCGGGCGCAAATGCATATGGAACCTTCATGAGTCCCTTAAGGGCTTCCCGGCTCACCGGAACGCCGTCTCCCAGAAAGACCACCGACCTGCCGCGGGCATTGAGATCTTCAGCGATCTCGCTCACGGGAATGACGCACTGCGGGCGCACCGTCGAAAACCGCAGGCCTTCCGGGCCCTCTCCGCTGCGGGTCCACTCGTAAATGCCGGTGTATACCTGCTGGCGGCGCGCATCCATCAGAGGACAGATCAGGCTGTCCGACGCGTACAGATTATAGGCGATGGAATCCACTGTGGGGACCGGTATAATCGGCCTGTCCATGGCCAGCGCTGCACCCTTTGCCGTTGCCGCACCGATCCGCAGTCCCGTAAAGGATCCGGGTCCTTTTGCGACGGCGATGGCATCCACTGTCTCAAGATCCAGTTCCAGCATACGCTTCACCTCATCCATCATGGGGACAAGGCTCTGGGCATGTTTCTTTTTATATTGAATATTGTAGTCCGCGATCAGAAGGCCGTCCTCAAGGACTGCACAGCCTGCGACCGGACCCGAAGCTTCGATTGCCAGTATTTTCATATTTTCCTCTGTTCATGTCAAGTTTCCGACCTGCGCTGCACGGTGATCCTGCGGTAATCCAGCCCCTTTTCCAGATCCTTTTCAATGAAGACCACAATGACATCGTCCGGGAGGAGTTCCTCGATCCTCCCTGCCCACTCGATCAGGCAGACACCGTCGCCGTCAATATACTCATCAAATCCGATCTCCTCCATCTCTTCGGGTTCTTCGATCCGATAGACATCGAAGTGATAGAGGGGAATCCTGCCGTCCTCATAGATCTGCAGAATGGTAAAGGTCGGACTGTTCACGGGCTCGTCGATCCCCAGGCCCTCTGCAAAGCCCTTGGTGAATACTGTTTTGCCCACGCCCAGATCGCCGACCAGCGCATAGACCTCTCCCGCTGCCGCGGTTTCTCCCAGTTCCTTTCCGGTCCGGAAAGTTTCTTCCGGTCTTGTTGTTTCATATACTTTTTTCATAACCGACATATTTGTACAATCCCTTCTTTTCCGGCCCGGGCCGGTCCCGGCAGGAGGTCTCTTTTGCACACGCGCACGGGAATTGCTGCGTTCTGGTTTGCGGGGATCGGAATGATGGATCTTTTTCCGCATGCGCACGGGAATTCCCGCAGAGCGTTTCTGCACACGGCAGCGAAAAAAACCTCCTCCCGCTGCCGCACCCTGCAGCCGTCGAGAGGAGGCACTTTACTCTGATGTAGGCCGCGGAAACATACCGCAGATCAGATCATCAGGCACATCTTTACAGTTTTTCTATCTTGTCAATCCTTCTCTGGTGGCGTTCGCCCTGTGAAAACTCTGTGGATAAAAAGGTATCCACGATCTCCATGGCAACAATATCGCCGACCATGCCCGCGCCGATGGCAAGCATATTTGCGTCGTTATGTTCACGGGTCAGGCGCGCAGTGGTCGAATTGTGGCAGAGCGCGCAGCGGATGCCGCGGACCTTGTTGGCGGTGATGGAAATACCGATGCCGGTGGTGCAGATCACAATGCCCTTCTCGCACTCGCCCGAGGCAACAGCCTCCGCAGCGGCGCGGCCGAAATCCGGGTAATCACAGGAATCCAGGCTGTAGGTACCGAAATCCCTGCACTCTATTCCCTGCTCCTTCAGGTGTGCGATCACTTTTGCCTTGAGTTCGAATCCGCCGTGGTCAGAACCGATTGCAATCATCGTAGTCTCCTCCTTTTTTCTCTTTTCTTTTCCTTTATTTTCCTTTTTCAGACTAAAACCGATGTCCCTGCCGGTGTGTCAAAGATAAATCCCCGGAGCGGCTGGATTCACACAGCCGCGCCGGGGAAAAATTCCTGTTCCTTATCTAACCAGCATTCACTGTTTTGTCCAAGAACAAACTATCATTATCTCTTCCGCTTGTCAACCGTTGCGGGCGCTGGAGCCCTCGGACATGGTGCGTCCGTACTTGATGATGGGACTGACATTTTTGTAGATCAGCATGGTCAGAATGGAGATACCGACACCCTTGATGATATTGATCGGTGCGACCATGAGGACTACAAAAGTGGTCAGGTCCTTGACGCGGGGATTGATCGCGCTGCCCATGCCCAGGATCACATCGAGCGGCATGCCGAAGAGTTTTGAAAAGGCAGGCAGAAGATAAACCGCATTGAACCAGGTGCCGAATACGGTCATGACCAGTGTTCCGACAACACAGCCTATGATCGCGGTCTTCTTGGTCTTGTGGAACTGATAAATGATCGATGCAGGCAGAACCAGCATGCAGCCGATCAGGAAGTTGGCCAGATCACCGACAAAGGCGGTTGAAGTGCCTTTGATCACCAGCTTGACGAGTTCCTTGATGAATTCCACCAGGACACCTGCGACCGGTCCGAAGGCAAATCCCGCGATCATGGCGGGAAGCTCGGAGAAGTCCAGCTTGTAGAACTCAGGTGCAATCACCGGAATGGAAAAATCGAAGCAGTAGAGGATACCGGAAAGAGCGGAGAACATACCGATCATGACGATCTTGCGCGTTGCCAGGATGCGCTCCGTCCCGCCGCTTCTCGCACGTGCGGCGCGCTCAAACAGGTAGGCCACAAGGACAAGCCCCACGACCGCCACGAGGCAGACACCGACGAAGCTTCCGTTTTCCTTCACCGCCTGCAATAATCCGTTTCCCATGATGATGCTCCTTTCCGGCCCGCCGGGCCCGGGAAACGGTCAATTCCATCCCCCCGGTATCTTCTCAACCGACCTTGAACTTGAATTTACGCTTTTCTTCTTCCGTGTCTATCGTCTCGATCTCTGCGCCCAGATGCCGGAGTTTCTCCGGGAAATCCTCGTATCCGCGCTCGATGTAATGGATATCGTAAACTTCTGAAATGCCCTCTGCTGCAAGAGCGGCAATGACGAGGGCTGCGCCGGCGCGCAGGTCAGGAGAACTGAGGTTGGCACCGGTGTATTTTTCCACGCCGTCGATAATGGCTGTGTTGCCTTCGACCTTGATATGCGCGCCCATCTTGGTGAGTTCGTCAACATATTTAAAGCGGTTTTCAAAAATGCTCTCCGTGATAATGCTGACGCCGCGGGAGAGACCCAGAAGCACCGTGATCTGGGGCTGCATATCTGTGGGAAAGCCCGGATAGGGAAGTGTCTTGACATTGGTCGGGCCCAGACGCCTGGTCGCAACTACGCGCACCTCGTCATCGGACTCATGGATCTGACATCCGATCTCCAGAAGCTTGGCGGAGAGAGATTCCAGATGCTTGGGAATAACGTTTTTGATCACCACGTCGCCTCTTGTAGCCGCCGCGGCAAACATAAAGGTACCCGCCTCGATCTGGTCGGGAATAATGGAATAGTTGGTCCCGTGCAGCTTCTGAACGCCCTTGATACGGATCACATCCGTGCCGGCGCCCTTGATGCTGGCTCCCATGCTGTTGAGGAAGTTGGCAGTGTCGACGACATGCGGCTCTTTTGCGGCATTCTCGATGATCGTCACACCCTGCGCCATGACTGAGGCCATCATGATATTGATGGTCGCTCCCACGGAGACGACGTCCATGTAGATGTGAGATCCGCGCAGCACATCTGCCTCGGCAATGACCATTCCGGGAGGTGCAAGACGCACATCCGCGCCCAGTGCGCGGAAGCCCTTTATATGCTGGTCGATCGGACGAAGGCCGATATTACATCCGCCCGGCAGGGCCACTGCCGCGCGGCGGTGCTTGCCCAGAAGCGACCCGATCAGGTAATAGGATCCTCTGATCTTGCGCACATAATCATTGTCCACGATGGCGTCTCTGTTGATCCCGGAACCGTTGATCCGGTAACAGTGGCGGTCAATCTTCTCGACGTGCGCGCCGATCGACTGGATCGCGCGCAGGATCGCGCGGATATCGCTGACATCAGGTATATTCTCAATTGTAACCGTCTCGTTGGTCATCACAGAAGCGGCCAGAATGCCCAGAGCTGCATTTTTGGCACCCGCAATTTCCACTTCACCGCTCAGGGGATTTCCCCCTTTCACAATATAATGTTCCATCTAAGCCCCTTTGACCGGTCATCTGCCGGCA
>CAMKEX010000047.1 GCA_946411695.1 uncultured Lachnospiraceae bacterium | reverse complement strand
AGAAGGAGCAGGAAGCCCGTGATGATCAGACGCGGGACGCCGAAGTTTTTCAGCGAAGCCATTATTTTTTCTTTCATTCTTGTTTTTCCTTATCGACTATGAAGATTTGCTGTCCGGCACATGTATGGAATGCGCCGCTCTCCGGCCCGCCGGAGATTGCAATACACCATCCGGCACATATTATAAGCGCTCCGCGCTTATAATCTTTTGTGTCCGAAGGCGCTCCGCGCCTTGGCCACATGGAAAAAATCCATCCGGCCGTCTCGCTGCGCAAGCGCCGCTCTCCGGCCCGCCGGATTTTTTCCAGTGCCGGATTTAAATGACGTTGTTAAGCATTAATTCACCGAAGTCCTCGACGGAGGCGCCGGCGGGAAGGATGCCGGAAATACGTCCGCCCGAGACGATGGCGATCCGGTCACAGGTCGACCTGAGCTCTTCGAGCTCGGAGGAGACCATGACGACGGTGACACCGTTCTCGCGGTTGAATTTTTTGAGGGCATCCAGGACCAGTGCCTTTGCACCTACGTCAATGCCCCGGGTGGGTTCAGAGACAAACAGAACTCTGGGCTCAAGGGCAAAGGCCTTGGCCAGGCAGATTTTCTGCTGATTGCCGCCGGAAAGTTCGCGGGCATTCTGTTTGGACCCTGTACATTTGATCTTCAGTTCATCGATATATTTTTCTGTGACAGCGCGGATGGCGTCATCATCGCGCCACTTGATCAGTCCGCCCAGATAATTCTTGAGGAATTTATTCTGGATCTGCATGGCAGGAAAGGCCACATTCCACTCCAGGGACTCGTCCAGGAGAAGTCCGACGCCGCGGCGGTCCTCCGACACGAAGGCAAAGGAGGAATCCAGGCATTTGCGGGGGCTGTTGAGGGGAATCTCCTGTCCCTCGAACTCCACGCGGCCGCCCGCCTCGTAGAGGCCCATAATGCCGTTGGGAATACCGAGCTTGCCCTGGCCGGCGAGGCCGCCGATTCCGAGGATCTCTCCCTCTTTTACATCCAGAGAGACATTGCGGACAGTCTCTCCGGGCATATCGACCCAGAGTTTTTCAATCTTCAGGGCTGTCTTGGCATTATCATTGATAGACTGCTGGACTGCTGCTGTCTTATTGCCTCCGTCTACATTTCTGCCGACCATCCAGTGGGTGATCTCCTGCACGCTGGTCTGCCCGGCAGGAACTTTTTCCACAAGGACGCCGTCGCGCATGACTGCGACTGTATCGCAGACAGACAGGATTTCCTGCAGACGGTGTGTGATGAAAATAACGGAGATACCCCTCGCTGACATGCCGCGGATCGAATCCAGCAGGGCATCCGCCTCACGCTCTGTCAGAACAGCCGTGGGCTCGTCCAGGATCAGAAGACGCAGCTGGTCTTTGGACAGTTCTCTTGCGATTTCCGTGAACTGCTTGTGTCCGACAGGCATGCTGCTGATGACCATGTGGCGGTCGATGTTGACTCCCATCTTCTCGATGGCTTTGACAGCCGTCTCATCCATTGCCTTCCTGTCGAGTGTGTCCAGGCGCTCTCCGAATATCTCCGAGAGAAGATTCTTCTTTTTAGGTTCGCGGTTGAGGACGATGTTCTCCTCTGCCTCGAAACCGGGGATCAGGGAAAACTCCTGATGTACCATGCCGATTCCCGCTGCGATCGCGTCAAAGGGGGATGAAAAAGATACCTTCTCCCCATCCAGCAGGATATCCCCGCCATAGCCGCCGGTAGCCGTGATATCCGTCGCACCGAAAAGGATCTTCATCAGGGTCGACTTGCCGGCACCGTTTTCACCGACCAGTCCCAGTACCTGTCCGGCCTCAAGCTCCAGGTTGATGTCTGTCAGGACCTGGTTGCCGAAAAAGTCCTTTTTAATGTTCCGCATCTGTAGAAGCGGCGCTTTTTGTTCACTCATAAAACTATTGCCTTCCTGTTGCGGTTGTTGTTAATAAACTACTGTTGCAATTTCATCTGAAACAGATGCAGCATTGCAATGAGCTGCTGCGCAATCCTGATCTGCACAGGATCGGGATTGCGCAAAAGTTCATTGACCGCCGCGCACCCCTCGTGTCTTTTTCCCTATAGTATCTATACGGCATTTTTTTTATAAAGCATTTTTCCTATACAGCATTTTACCGCTTTTTATCTTCGCCGTATTAAAGCGGGAAATTTTACAACAAGGCGAGGAGGAACCGAAATGCGTCCCTCCCCGCCTGATCGTCTTTATATGAGCATATACTCACGGGATGTCTTCACTTATTTGACAGTGAAATACTTCTCGGGTACTTCGACACTGGTCGCTTCCATGTAATGTCCGGGATCGCCCATGATGTAGGTATCCTGGTAGATCAGGAAGGTGTTGTCTGCCTTGACGCCGGTGTCAACATTTGTGTAGTTGGAACCGTTCCACTCTGCGCCGGGAGAGAAAACGCCGTATGCTGCAGAAATAGCATCGATGTCGCAGAGCTCGCTCTGGCCAAGGATGACATTTCTTGCATGCTCTGCAAGACCTGCGGAAACAGTGTAGCCATAGGAGTAAGCCCATGTGCCGAAACGGCCTGCGCCGCCTGCATCGACAACTGCCTTCTCAACCTTTGCAAGGATCTTCTGGAAGTCGCCTGCTTCCTCGGTCAGATCAAGACCGAGAGCTCCGGGATAGCCCATCAGAGGAGAAGGAAGGTCAGCCTCGATGAAATAGCCGCCATATGCAAGAAGCTGCTTCAGAAGAGGCTCTGTGTGTGCATCGTTGGTGCAGAAGTATGCGGAGTTGGTGCCGTAGGTCTTGATCCACTCCGGAACATGCTCGAGGATATAAGCCTGCGCACCGGGAACACCTACATCAGTGGTGGGATCGGGAGCAGTCTCCATCTCAAACTTCATACCGAATTCTTTGCAGGCTT
This sequence comes from uncultured Lachnospiraceae bacterium, assembly GCA_946411695.1. Classification (GTDB taxonomy): domain Bacteria; phylum Bacillota; class Clostridia; order Lachnospirales; family Lachnospiraceae; genus CAG-791. The sequence continues at coordinate 19,303 of CAMKEX010000047.1, read as the reverse complement.
CCTTCATGACCGCGACACGGCGGCTCATAGTCTCATAGGACATATGACGGGGGAAGGAAATGTGTACAAAGGTATCGCAGCCAAGATCATGTGCGGTCTTGATCATCAGATAGCCGCGGGCGACGAAGTCGTTGTTGACGACCAGGTCTGCAGCGGAGCCGATCTCGGGAAGGTCCTCGTGGGACTCGCCGGCGATGCAGATGATGTCAGGCCTCTTCTCCTTGATCTGACGGAAAGCTTCTGTCGTGCCGGGAATTGCCTGGTTGACGATGATGGCTTTCATCTTGGGATCATCGGAGAGGTTAACGATGGTCTGGATCGTGGTCTCAAGTTCCTCAGTGAAGTTATCGGGATAGATTGCCAGAGTGACTTTGTCCTCGCCGTACTTGGCCTGGAAAGCCTCTGCGCCACGTCTGTCATCCTCGGACTGGGAGACGGAACCTGTGACGATACCGATGTGGAAATCCTCGTCTGCCGCTTCTGCTTCTGCGGGCGCGGCTTCTTCGGTCGTAGCCGCTGCTTCTGCTGCAGGTGCAGAGTCTGTGCTCTCAATCTTCGCAGCGCCTGAGCTTCCGCCGCAGGCTGCGAGGGAAACGGCCATGACCGCTCCGAGGAGAACGCCTAAAAGTTTCTTTCTCATAACTAAAACTTCCTCCTGATGAAATATGACAGCCATCCCCGGATTCAGGACAGCTGCTGTTTGAATGCGACTACCCGTACATAAGCAGACTGATACAAGTATTTATTTGATTATGTACAAGTTTGCACTCAATTATACAATTCCAAAATACAAAGGTCAACAAAACCAGGGGGTTTATCTATAGTAAAATTGCTGTAATTCGTCTAAAAAAAACGGGCAGAATTTATGATAAAATCACAGTATTTCGAGTAATCCGGGAGGACAGAGCGCATAAAATACATAACCGCCTGCATATGTTGCGATTATGTGCATAAAAAGCCCGCTTTTGCAGAAAACATGCAAAAGCGGGCTTTTCCTTCTCAAATTTACTTCATCAGGTCAAATGCAGCGGCCAAGTCAATCACATGGTAAACTCCTTTGTGAAGACACCGGTCCAGCTGCCGATCTTTTTTCCGTCGTCAGAATATACGTTGACGGTATGTTCACGCTCAAAAATGCTGAATTCAAAGCTGTTGACATTGTAGCTTGCGTCGGCATAGCCGCCCCGGGAGATTGCCTCAGGCGATGTCCAGGAAGCGCGGTCCCCGGTCACATTGTCAATGGTTTCCAGCCTGATGCGCGTGGAGGCATCGGGCGGGCCGCCGTAGAGATAGACCCGGATATGGGTGGACTGCTGCGAGCCCATGAGAAGACTGATCTCGTTCTTGATGACCACATGCCACTGGTACATGGTATTCTTCACATCCTGTGCGCCGGGATATGCGGCGTCTGCAAGCTCTGCAATCCAGGTATATGCATCATCGTCAGGCTTTTCGCAGACTGATTGGCAGTGCCTGAACCTTGCTTCCATGAGCTTTGCGTCTGCGTCTTCATAGTCGGGGCAGAGGGCATAAGCTGCTGCCGCCTCCTTGTATTTCTCATTCTGCATGAACTGTTCGGCGTTCAGGTACCCGCACTTTTGTGCCTGAGCGGCAGAATCGCTGTAATCGCCCAGTTCCTCAAAGATCCGGCGCGCAGAGGAATAGTTTTCATCTTTGACAAAACTCTCCGCCCGGCTGTATTGATTTGCCTTTTTTCTTTCATCAAGATCGATCTGCGCCGTCTTTTCGGTATTCCGGAAATCCTGCAGCATGACATATTTCTTTTCCGCGTCTTCGTATTTTCCGTCTCTGCTCCCAGCATCCGCCTGATCGAGCACTGCCCGGAACACCCGGTCAAAAGATTCCTCCGCATCCGCAGATGCAGCCTCCCCGCCGTTTTCAATCAACATCTCATAGAACTCCATTGCTCTGCGGGCATCAGACAGTCCCCCCTCCTCATCAAAAGATTTTTCCGCAGAAACTGCTTTTTTCCTGCAGCGCTGCAGGGCATTCTCCCATTTTTCCTCTGCATCGACAGCCTCTGCATCCCTGCAGGAACGAAGTTTGCCGAATGCAGTCTCAAAAGCTCCGCTGTCCAGCAGCCTTTCGGTTTCCGCATACTGCCGGATGGTTTCGACGTCCTGTTCGTCAACATGACGGTCTGAAAGCACTTTGTAAACAGATTCCGTTCTCGAATCTGCCGCCGTATATTCTGCCAGGGCATCTTCCATGGTATCTCTGAAGAGGCGCTGTTCCTCCCCGCTCATCTTTTCATAGGGGAACTGAACAAGAAAACTGTCAGTCATCCCGGCAGGATCGCCTTCCTTCTCCGCCTCAGTCTGTATGGCATCCAGCCAGGAATGGATGGCTTCCCGCCGCTTTTCGGGATAGATTCCGAATCTCCAGACTGCAAGCGCACAGCCCAGCACAATTGCCGCGCACAAAACCGCGGCCATGGCACGCGCCAGAAGGCGGTGGTTTTTCCGCCGGGGATCAAAGCCCGGAATCACCCTCTCCAGACGGGTGTCAAAGGAAGACGCATGTTCACGGATGCGGAGGATCTGCTCCCGGATCTGGGCTGCAGAGGAATAGCGTTTTTTGGGATCCATGTGGGTGGCCTTCTCCACGATCCTGGCAGCATCCGTATTGTCCGGGAGCATCCTCTCGATCAGCTTCCCGAGCCCGAAAATGTCCGTGCGCACATCCGAGGCCGCAAAGCCGTACTGCTCCGGAGCCGCCACACCGTGGGTGCCCATCAGGACAGTGTCCTTTTTCTCTCCGCTGATATAGACCTTGGCCGCGTCGTAGTCGATGATCTTGACCACTCCGTCTTCTGTCAGCATGATGTTGGAGGCTTTCAGGTCGCGGTGGATAATGGGCGGCTGCGCATTGTGGAGGAAAGACAGGCCGTCACACAGTTCCGTCAGAATGCGGATCTTTTCCTGAAACGGCAGGGGTTCCCCGTCATCACCCAATATCTCCTCCAGCGTTCTGCCCTGCACGAGTTCCTCAATGACGATCAGGGTATTCTCATCCTCTCTGAAGGACTCCACCCGGGGAACATGCCGGCTTTTATGATCTTTCAGAAATGCAAAAACCTGAATGTTGTAGACTGTCAGCACTTTCCTGTAGAGCAGTCTGCCCGTCGGGACATCCCTGACGATGGACTTTCCGTCTCCCAGATCCTGTATCTCTTCATATAGTGCCTGTTCACACAGCTTTTCCAGTTCCGTCATTTTCTGTTTCCTTTACAATACCCTGTTTGAGTCTCAACCGCCGGAGCGCCTCAGGACATGCTCCGATCCTACTGAAAATCTTTCAAATCGGCCAGTATATTCAAAAAATAAGAATATCTGAAATAAACCCCCTGCGGGTAGGCGAACAGGGCAACCCCGCAATAGGCGTTCTTATGATCTTCCACATGGCCGTCCTCTGCCGATACCTCCCGGAGATATCCTCCACCGATCAGGGAAAGAAATACTTCTTTTTCCACCCCTCTCAGAAGACTTTCCAGCTCATCAGTTTCCAGATGTCGGATCAGATAGATCACACCGCCGGAAATAAGCATACTGTGAGAGTCGGCCAGATCCGCCAGCTTTTTTTCGTTTCCGTCCGTCAGATCATAGGTATAGAGCGCACTGTCCTTCAGATAATACAGCTTCCCTTCATCAAGACAGAGTTCTGATACGGTTCCATCCACCAGCTTCGTACTTTCCTCTTTTTTTCTGTCAAAGGAAAATACCTCATTTTCTGTCGTATAGTAGATCGCCCTTCCCGCGCAGAAAAAATCCGTCACATCAGATAAGAGGACGGAGTCCTCCTTGCCCTCCGGATTGCAGCGGTGGAGCTTATTCTCTGTCAAATAGTAAATGTCCTGGCCTGCTTTGTCAAAAACATCGATGAAAGTACTGCTCTCTATGATCCGTACCGCTTCCTCCGTCCCATCCGGGTTCATCATTTCCAGTGTATACTTTTTTTCATTCTCATCATAGTCCGCCGTGCTGTACATCAGCTTTCCGTCTGCAATCCTGATCTTGCTGATCTTGTCATTTTCAGAAAGAATTTTTTCATCCTTCTGTTCATAGTCCTGAGAATACAATACTGTTTTATGATCCTGCCCTTCATTTGATGCGTAAAAATAGATTCTGTTATCATCGAAGGCAAAAATCGCTCCGTTATGAAAATTATTCTGTGAAAGTACACTTGGAAGCTGTTCCTGCGGTCCGGACCTGCCCCGGACAAACAGCACTGCTGCCGCAGCCACAGCCGCAATACAGATCCCCGCAATAAGGGACATGGAAGATTTCTTTTTCTTCTCTGCAGAATCCGGCTCTTCTGAAACAGAGGGCTGAACGGGTTCTGCTGAAACAGTTCCTTGATCCGGCTCCGCTTCACTCACTGCCTTACGCGCTATCATTTTCCCGCACTTCTCACAAAACACAGCATCATCATCCAATACTGCTCCGCAATTTTTACAATACATGCCGCACCCCTTTATATGCAAGACTTAGTATGTTTTCATTCGTTATCGAGAATAGTCACATCACAGTCGGTAATACTCGAATCCTTTGTCACGGACATCTTCCACTTGCAGGACTCGCCGGGCTCCAGGCCCTCGCTGCCCACAGCATAGGTCCAGTCCGTATCAATGACCTTTCCCGTTCTTGACTTGAATGCCCCCTTGAGCTTGACATACTTTACGCTTGTGTCATTGTTATTGGTCAGTGTCCCCTCCGCGTAAGTAAATCCATATTCGGAATAAACCAGTACATCGGAAATATCAAGAAGCCAGGAGTAAGCCGGATTTTCCTCTGACTCTGCGTCCTTATCGTACATTTTGTAATGCTCGTAGCAGTAATTGCTGGCTGCAAACCGCTCTTTTCTGCAGCCGTTTACATCGCATTTGTGGTTGTAGCAATAGTCCGATCCGGGGGCTTTCCTGTTTTTGCAGCCCTCGGTTCTGCATCTTCCGGAAAACACCGCCATTATCACGAGGAGAAGCACAGCCGCCGCCCCTGCCCCGGCCAGAATGCCTTTCTTATTCCCTGAAAAAAGACCTCCGGCCTTCTGCGCAATGCCCTCCGGCCCCCCGCTCTCCGACCGGGCAGGTGAAACCGCGCCGGAACCGGATTCCGATTCGTGAACATTGTGCCCTGCATCAGGTCCGGGCGCAGGCTGACTGATCTTTATTGGATTTAAGTCTTTGCCGCATGAAGGACATATACTGTCCTGTTCAGAAATCTGCATTCCGCAGTATTTACAAAATCTCATATCTGTGTTTATGACCTCCTTCTCACAAACATCCGAGAAGCACCCTGATGTCTATGGATGCTCCGATCGCTGCCAGGATCCAGCCTAAAGTCACTTCAATCGAGGCCAGAATCTCTGCAACAGCCACAATACCCTGATAGGTATAGGTATAAAAGTCTGCTCCAAACGAGGTGGAAGAGATCGATGTGCCTGCCGTCGCAATGCGTATAAATCCGATCACTATGAATACGGTTCCGATTGCCAGGCAGATCATCTCTCCTTTTGACAGAGTCTTTTTACCGGACACCGGTAAAGGATTCTCTGCCGCTTCCTTCTTCACCTCCGCAGATCTTTCCGAAGGGACAGCTGCCGCTTCCTTCTTCACCTCCGCAGATCCTTCTGAAGGGACCGCTGCAGGTTCGCTCTTCACTTCAGCAGAGCTTTCTGAAGGGACCGCTGCAGGTTCAGTTTCCGGCCTGTCCGCCGCTTGAACGGGGTTTCCGCAGACCTCACAGTATTTCGAATCTTCATCCAGCCTGGCGCCGCACCTGGGACAAATCATAATAAACCTCCTCTTAAAACAAACGAAATATGACGTTCTCTGAAACGTGATTGTCATAAAACATTTTATCGGCTGGCAGTATCTATTTGGTGGGCTGTCAGCCCACTGCCTGCAGGGAAAAATGATTTATAATGGCTCAGAACAGATGTAAAATATGCCAAAAGAAAAAGGAGGTCCGGACATCATGGAAGACTCTACAACCAGTAATCTTGCAAAGATCCTTTCAAACATTGACTCCGCACGTGAGATGGAAGAATACATGGAGCTCCCAAAGGTGGAGAACACTTTTCAATCTTTTCCGGACTATTTCCGCTCCCTGGATGCCGTGCAGGAAATGGACAGCGGCGAGCTGATCCGCAACAGCGGACTGGAGCGGTCCTATTACTACCAGGTGATGAAAGGTACACGCCGTCCCGGACGCGACAAAGTCCTGCGTCTGTGTCTTGCTGCCGGCCTCAACCTCAAGGAAACCACCCGGGCACTGGAACTGAGCGGCAATGCCGTACTCTATCCGCGCAAACGCAGAGACATCATTCTCACTGTCGCCGTCAATCAGATGGCAGATGTCGATGATACCAACCTGCTGCTCTTCAAATACGGGGAAAAGCCTCTGGGTTAAAAACAGGACCCGCCGGTCAGCCCTGCATTGATCTCCTGACTGAATGCCGCAGGTATTGTTCAATGAAGGTATTGTGCGATGAGGGTATTGTGCGATGAGGATAAAAAATACCCGGAAATATGATAAAATCGAAGATGATTTCATCATATTTCCGGGTATTATTGTCATCTCAGGGAGACCGGGCGCCATGAATAAATCCACAACAAAACAGCTGGCTGAAATACTTGCCAAAATAGATTCCCCGCGGGAAATGGAGCAGTATATGGAAATCCCCAAAGTAAAGGGGAACTTCAGGAATTTTGCCGAATATTTCCGCTCTCTTCCCGCTGTACACAGCATGGACAGTGCCGAACTGATCCAGAGGAGCGGTCTGGAGCGGTCCTATTTCTATCAGGTCATGAAGGGAACCCGAAATCCCGGGCAGGACAAAGTCCTTCGTCTATGCCTGGGTGCCGGTCTGAGTCTCAAAGAGACGACCCGGGCACTGGAACTGAGCGGCAATGCCGTTCTCTATCCGAGAAAGCGCAGGGATATCATCCTCACCGTTGCGATCAACCAGAAGGCAGGTGTGGATGAGGCAAATCTTCTGCTCTTCAAATACGGTGAGGAGCCTCTGGAATAAACTCCTCTTTCTCAAAACTCTCGGCAACATGCTCAGCCGTTTTCCGGATCGCTTCCCCGTGCCCCGTCAGCGCCGCAAAAGGCGCAAACTGGGCAGCCCTCTCTTCCATGGACATCTGAGGATGCTTTTTGGAAATCGGATGCGGCAGGTTGATGATATCTTCATAGTGGTCGGTCATTTTGATCCTGTCCTTTTCGCTGCTCTTCTCTGCGTCAGGCCTTATGTCCTCCGATACTCTGATTGCGGTCCCGCATGGTGGCACCTTCCTGCAGGCTGGTGCCCTTCAGGATCGCGTTTTTGCCGAATTTTCTGCGAATCTCCAGCATAGCCTCCTGCAGTCTGCGCTCCTTTTCCAGGGCAGCTTTTTCACGCTCCTTCTTCTCTTCCAGGGCTTCATAATCTGTAAACAGATCCAGCTGCTGCCAGCTGCCGGCTCCCGCGTCTTCTCCGTTGTCAGGATTTATTCCGCTGTCTGTTTTCCGGCCTTCCCTTCCTTCAGGACCTGCATCATTCTCTCTGTGATTCTCCCGATCGTTTCCGCCGCCCTCATGTACGTACAGGTGACGGTCTTTTCCCGGTGTCTTTTCCGCCTCTTTCTCTTCGATGACATGGTTGGTCACCAGGAATATCCTGCGGACCAGCAGATCCGGATCGACGATCCGGTCATAGAGATCGAGCACCGCGTCGGTGATGATCCTGGAAGAGGAGGTGTGGCGGCCGAGATTGACCGTTCCATGGGCCGGTTTCGGGGCCATTCTTCCGTACCGGTCCTTTTTCACAGGTCCCCTGTATTTTTCGCGGATGGCAGGGTTGGTCAGGTTCTCGTTATCATAGACCAATGTCAGAACCATCTGGTCCGCCGCAAGACGCTTTTCGACCAGATCCAGAGCGGCAGCGTCCGCCATCTCGAGCACCACGATCCTGGCTTTTTCAAATTCATAGGGACACTGCAGGACCTGTCCGGCGCTGAAAGACCGGTTCTCCGGTTTGTAGGCCTTTATATAGTCGATCGTGCAGGGCTCCCAGCCCCAGGCATGGTCTATGAGGAGCTCCGCGTTGACCCCGAACAGCTTATACAGGAGATCCTCGTCCTTCAGGGAATATCTCGCGATATCCCCCATGGTAAACATGCCGTAGCGGGCCAGTTTTTTTGCCGTCCCTTTTCCCACGCGCCAGAAATCGGTGATCGGACGATGACTCCAGAGTTTTCGCCGGTAAGTCATCTCATCCAGCTCTGCGATCCGCACGCCGTCGGCGTCCGGAGCCGTGTGTTTGGCCTCTATATCCATGGCGATCTTACACAGGTAGAGGTTGGGGCCGATGCCCGCGGTGGCTGTGATCCCAGTTTCCCTCAAAACCGCCCGGATCATCTCCATGGCAAGCTCGCGGGCAGTCTTTTTGTAGAGGACAAGGTACCTGGTCACATCCATCATCACTTCATCGATGGAATAGACATGGATGTCCTCAGGCGCGATATATCTAAGATAGATTTCATAGATCTTTGTGCTGTATTCGATATAATGCGCCATGCGGGGGACTGCAATGATATAGTCCGCCTTCAGGGTCGGATCCGCCGCAAGCTCGGGCGCGGAGAAGGAAGCTGCGGAAAAAGGGCTGTCGGCAGCAGCCTCATTGGCTGCCTCGCTGGTCCGGGAGACCTTTTCAGCGAAAGCACTGATCTTCCGGCTCCTCTCTCTGTTCACTTCCTTCATGCGCTGCACGACTTCAAAGAGGCGCGGCCTGCCGGGGATACCGTATGCCTTCATGGAGGGGGAAACGGCAAGGCAGATCGTTTTCTGCGTGCGCGAAGCATCCGCCACGACCAGGTTTGTCGTCAGCGGATCAAGGCCTCTGTCCATGCACTCCACGGAAGCATAGAAGGACTTCAGATCGATCGCTATATAGGTGTGCTCCTGCTGGGTCATCTCATTCTCTCCCGCCTCTTCGCACATGATGGATACTTTCTTCTCATGCACATATCACGAGGCCCCCTGCACGGCTTCCTCTGCCTGCCCGCGGCCTGCTCAGGGCAGCTTCAGGTACTCTTCGCCCACTACGGCCGTCAGCATGTCCCGGACATATCCATAATCAAACTCTGTGAAGCCGTACATGGTCCGCATGCCGTGCGCCAGCGCTTCTTCCTGTGAATAATCCGAATACAGGACGACATGGTCGTCCGCATACCCCTCCCCGTAATCGGAGAGAATGGGAATCAGGGCCTGGTCTTCCACTGTCATGCCCTCCTCTGTAAAGCGGAAGGTGCAGGACAGCAGCAGGCCGATCATGGCGTCGGGGTCGGGCATGGCATTCTGCGCACAGAGAAAATTTCCCAGGGAATAGGCGCAGAACACTTTCCGCCCGTCCGCTGCGGTCAGCATTTCCGCCCCCTGCACGACATGGGGATGTCCGCCGATGATCAGATCTGCTCCCATATCCGCCACGCGCTGTGCAAGTGCCTGCTGGTCCTCTGTCTCCTCGTGATTGTATTCCTCTCCCCAGTGGAGACTCACGATCACGGCGTCCGCCTGTTCCCGGGCCAGTTCGATCTGGCGCGCCATCAGTTCCTCTTCCTCCAGGTAGATCACATGGGCCGGTGAATCCGAAGGGGTTTCGATATCGTTTGTGCCGTATGTATAGGTGAGGAAGGCAAGTTTTCCGCCCTTGCAGGTAAGGATGGGGATGTCGTCCTCACTTCCGTTTTCCCACAGGCCCGTGCAGCAGATCCCGCCTTCCTGTCCCGCGCCTTCCTGTCCCGCCTTTTCCTGCATGGTCTTCCAGAAGGCCAGGGTCTGCCGGATTCCTTCCGCGCCCTGGTCATAGGTGTGATTGCTGCAGAGGCTGAACACGTTCCAGCCGGCATCGATCAGAGCCCTGCCGCTGTCTCCCGGAGTGGAAAAGGCCGGATAGCCGGAGGGCTCCAGTGTATCTGTCATCAGCGTCTCGATGTCGATCCAGTTGACGTCATGCTCCCGGATAAAGGGGGCAATCCCGGTATAGCAGGGAGCAAAATCATAGTCCCTGTCTTCTCCCGCCTTCTCCGCCCTCTGCGCAGCCTGCTCGTACAGGACTTCGTTGATCAGGTTGTCTCCGACCGCGGTGAAAGTGATCTCTGTGATCTTCTCCCCGCTGTCCTGCATTTCTTCTGCCGGATTCTCTGCTGTCCGGGCTTCTTTTGCCTCTTCTTCTGTCGTCTGTGCTTCTGCTGCCTGTTCAACTGTCGTCTGTGCTTTCGGGTTATTCTGATCGTTTCCGGCATCCGGGTACCTGTCCGATGATTCATCCGGATCGTTCTCCGGCGATTCCTCTTTCAGCGCTGTCCCCAGTGCCTCCATTCCTGTTTTTCCCTTTGGCTGCCCGCCTCTGCCCGCAGTGCCGGTTTCCGCCGCCCCGGGCTCCTGTGTCCGGGTCTCTGAAGGGTCGGCATATACCGTCCCGGTTTTTGAACATCCCGCCGCAAAAACAAAAATCAGAAGCAGCAGCAATACACCGGCAAGGCGCGCGGGCGCCCTGCCTGCAGGCTTTTTGGTTTCTTTTGTTCTTTTCTCATAGTCAAAGCTGTATGTTTCCAAAATAGTTTCCTGCCGTTTCCTGATCAGATGAGAATCCTTATGCGGATGTTCACATCATGCATGAGCCAGAATGTATGCCTTTAATTCGTCATAGATTTTTTCCGGTTCGGGAGGACATCCCATGATACAGGTATCAAAATCCTTTGTACAGCGTCCGATCCCGAGAACACCGGTTTTTCCCTGCATGCCCTGTCCAATGGCAATGCGGTCGTGAAGCCTGTCAAGAAGCCCCTCCTCCCGGAGAAGGTTCAGCGCATGGACAAGGTTTCCGTAGCAGGCACTGCAGGAATCGACCTCCTCGACGGCATAGGAGACCTCCAGGATGCGGTCCCGGCGGGGAAGATCCTCCTCCTCGCTGCCCCCGTTCAGCCGGATGATCTCCGCCTGCGAAAGATCTGTCGTTCCGATGCCCAGCCTCTCCGCAAGCCGCACATAGGGCACTTCATCGACATCATACTGCATCAGATGGCAGGCATAACTGTCCACAAGGACAGGATCTGTCGCAGCCATGACACAGTTGCGCACAACAGGGTTTCCGCCCTCCTCGAAATCCAGGTCTCCGCAGATATGATCGACGACAATGAAATCCTGGTGAATACCGCACTGCAGATGGGCGATCGGTTTGTGCAGACCCATGCGATGAAAGCGGCTCTTCTCCTTGTTGGGCAGCAGACCCTTCATGTTCTTGAGGGCACAGGTCATCTTGGTCTGACAGTGCCCCTTCATGACCGGCACGTTGATCAGAAAATCGATCCTGTCGACCACATTTGTGATCTGGAGCTTCATGCCCGCGCAGTCGACTTCATGCCATTTTTCCTTCTGTGTATCGACAAGAGGCACGCCGTACCGGTCTGAGAGTACATTGTAGCCGCAGTAATCGAAGGCCAGCGCAGTGCGGTCTCCCACCCAGGAACCCTCTGCAATGATGATATTCGAGAAGTCTCTCTCCTGCAGATATTCAATGATCCCTGCCACAACTTCCGTGTGCGTTGTGCCCCCGAACTGTGCCGGAGACGCCACGACAAGATTGGGCTTGATCCCGATTCTGGCCTTTTTGTCTCCGATCCTGGCGGCAAGATCGGCAGCGGCAAGGATTTTTTTTGTCATTTCCTTATAGTCTGTTCCGAAAATCTTCCAGATCCTCTTGTCCCTGTCAGGAGCATTTCCCGATTTTCCATGATTCTGTTTCATATAAACTCCATTCCTGAGCACCCTGGCCGGAGGTTTATCCATGCTGTCTGCTGTGCTCCGGCACAAACAACTGCGTGACGAATCACAAAACCCGAATGATCCGTCAGACTCTCCGCTCATTACTGAAACCGGTCCCAAGTCTCTTATTCGCACCGACATTATAACATGGAAGCTGCAAATTATCATTTCATTTAGTTCCGTCCCCGGGCCCCGGGATCCATCAGAAATGAATGGGCTCCAAAATGCCGCCGGACTAATTTTTCAGTAGAACCCTTTTCACAAACTGTATATAATAAAGGGGACCGATTTACGGACGATGAAGCATTATTTCTGTAAAAAGGCGGCCTGTGCCGTTCACAGTCAGAGGAATTTCCCATGAGTCAAAAAAGACATAGAAAAAAAAGGCGCAAAGCGAATCCGCCGAAAACCACCCATGTGATCGAACACTCCCCGGACACACTTCCTGACACAGCATCTGCACCCCCTTCCGAAGATACCGGTCTTTCTGAAGAGCGCCCTGCCGAAAAACGGGCTGCTGAAAAAGCTGTTCTTTTTATCCCGGAAGAGAGATCTGCTTTCTCACAGGGCAGACTGATCCGGCTCGTCCTCACCATAGCCGGCGCCGCTGTATGCCTTCTCGTCATTCTGTATTTTAATGCCCGCATGGCAGGCTTGTACCCCGGCGCGGGAATCCTCTCCTCTCTTCGCGGAAAAAATGCCCAAACCCACAGCGCAGCACCGGAGGAATCACCTTCATCCGCAGACACAGTAAAAGCTCCTGCTGCAGAAAACGAAGCAGAGAGCCAAAAGACCGTGACCATGAGCGAAAACGCAGCGGTTGAAAAAACCGGCGATACCTCTTCAGATACTGCAAAAACTGCAGAAGAGGCGGAGGAGGAATACGAAGAAGAATATGAGGAGGAAGAATACTATGAAGAGGAGGAGTATGAGGACGAGGAGGAAGAATACGAGTACGAAGAAGAATATGAATATGTAGAGGAGGAGGAATACGAAGAGGGGGAATTGATCGATGATTTCGACTGACACCTAAACTTCTCTGACCGCAGATAAAAACGAAAGGGAAAAGAGCGAAAAATAATGCCCCCGCATTATTTTTCGCTCTCGTATTTTACAGGTATCAGGCGCCGGGAGTGATGATTTCCGAATCCTCTGCCCAGATTGCGTCGATACAGTCTCTGTGCAGATTCTCTCCTGTCACGATCAGTACTTCCCTTGCGAAGACAGTCGGCTCAATCTTCGTCTCTCTGCGGGTCGCGTTGATCTGTACACGGCTGTCGTCTCCGGTCCGTACAAATCCCTTGATTCGCATGACATTTCCGCAGGCGGGATTTCCCAGTGTCTTTGCGATACAGTTTCGCAGCTTTTCCTCATCCATGCGGGTGCCGAAATAAAACAGGGTTCCGTAGCCGTTCTCATGTTCCACAGGCATCTTGACATGATCCGCCGGGATCATGCCGCCCACAGCGATTGAAGCAAAGTCCTCTCCGGTCAGTGTTTCCCAGTCCTTTGCCAGTATGTCCTGCGCATCCAAGCGCCTGTCACACTGGAACTTGTCCAGGGCACGGTTGAGGTGTTTCAGGATACGGTCTGTTGTCTCCTCCGGGGTTTCTGTCCCCTCAAGGTCCTGACAATGGCTGAGCACGATCTTTCCTGCATTTGCAGTCTGTGAGACCAGCAGGTATTCCGACTCCTCAGAGAGTTCATCCTCCATTCCCGCATCGACGATGGCCACCAGACTGCCCGGTGTATACCACTTGCACAGAGGATCTTCCGACATGGCATCAAAAAATTCATCTGTGTCGTAAATGCCGGAAGGTTCCACGATGATGCGGTCAAATCCCATCATTGCCATGGAGATCAGCTTGGTGGCAAACCGGCGCCTGTGAGAGATGATCCCGTCTCCGCCCACGATCATCTCCACATCGCAGTTATCCCCCATCAAATCCTCCAGGAGCACCATATCGATATTGATCGCGCCGTAATCATTTTCCAGAATTCCCACTGTCAGTCCCTGATCGATCAGAAACCTTGCATATTTCTTGATAAAAGTTGTTTTTCCGGATCCCAGAAATCCTGTGATCAGGTCTATCTGCGGCATATGTATCTCCCTTCCCGCGGCCTCTGCGGACTTTTGCTGTTTCACAGGCAGTCCCGCCGCCGTCATCCGTTTTCAGGCACGAATCTCATTATCCTATTTCCCCTGCATTTTTGCAAGACGCTAAAAATACAGGCTGCAGATTCAGCATACACACCTCCGGTCATTTCCCGAACAATTCCCGTCCATGAATATTTCGACATCTTTTCATGGAATAGTATTCGTTTTTGTGATAGGATATCGTTTGATATTCTCTACCGGCAGAAGACTCTGCCGTGAATCATTATTGTATCATTTACAGGAGTTATAAGATGCAGACACTTGATGAAGTCAGAAATTTTTTTCAGAACGATGTATACGCGACCGGGACAACCGGCATAGAGATTGCGGACGCCCGGCCCGGATATGCAAAAGTCACACTGAAAATAGATGAAAGGCATATAAATGCTGTCGACAGGGTCATGGGTGCCGTCTACTATACCATGGCAGATTTTGCTTTCGCAGTCGCGACGAATTATGAATATGACAAGGGTGCCACCGTCACGCTTTCCAGTCAGATCAACTTTCTGGGGGCCGCAAAGGGAAAAACACTGATCGGCGAAGCCGAGGTCCTCAAGGACGGCCGGGCGACATCCTTCTATAAAGTGCGCATTACTGACGAACTGGGCACACAGATCGCCGAGGTCTCTACAAACGGATATAAGCTGCCCGCAAGATCATGAAAAGAAAACCATACAGACAAAAGCCAGAGGAGCCCTTCCTCTGGCTTTTTCAATGCAGACAATCTGGTTCTCTGCACGCACTACTATCGCCGGCGGGCTGGATCAGGCCCCGGGGCAGGAGAATTCTCTGCCCGTCCGGGATATTTTTATCCGATCGGAATGGGTACGGCGATCAGGATATAGCGCGCGTTATTGAACTCATAGGCACAGGTCGAGAGGACAATGATCCTGTCGACTGTTTCCAGATAGTACTGTTTATCAGATTGAAATGTGGACTTGTCCAATGCATCCTTGAGGTATGCCTGCATCTCCTGAGGTGTCTGAAACAGATTGTAGACGGGATCGTTTTCCGCTGCCACAAATCCTGCCACCAGGTTGAGGCGGTAATTCTGCGTGGGGGTCAGATACCACATGGTCGGATGCTTGTCGTAATATTCCTGTTTGGTATATTCGTGGATCATAGCGAACATGGATCCGTCGTTCATACTGTGTCCGTACAGGATTGTCGCCGGATCAGTCTGTCCGCGGGCATTGTCGCAGTCCTCAAAAATACAGCCCGCAAAATTATATTCCCTGTTCACCATGTGGTGCAGATAGAGTTCATTGTCCGCGCCGTGCATGACAGGGTAGTTGACGACGGTATCAGGACAGTAGATCCATCCCGCCACATCCGGGTTTTCCTTGAGCAGGCTTTCAAAATCGATCTCGATCGGTGCGGTCTCGATCTCTTCCCCGCTCTCTTCTCCGGTGTCATCCTTTTCCGTCATAAACTGCTCCGAAGTCTTTTCATACTGAACTCGTCCCTTCCGGTATTCCGAAAAAATACTGTAGAGACGGTAACCGCTGTAGAGCAGTATTCCCAGAAAAACGATCAGCAGTATGTTAATGATAGCTTTCTTCATTTTCTTCCTGTCTGACAAAAGCAGTTTTTGTCGAATTTCCTCACAGCCGGTTTTTTGCGCGGGAAGCCCTTGCAAATACCTCCCTGCCGGTCACCCTGCTGGTCAGGAGCGGATGCTGTAGAGGGCGCCGCTGAAGGGCGGAAGTTCCAGCGTGACAGGCTCTTTCGCCGTCATTTTTATCTTTTCCGGCTCTTCTTTTCTCTGTCCGCTCCAGCGCTCCCATTCCGTATGGAGAATGAGGGTCCATTCCTCCGTTTGTTCGGGTTTGAGCGTCAGTTTGCGCACGCGGTTTGAGAAATTGAAAATCGCCGCGACGTCACAGGTGCCCTTGTCAGAACCGCCGGCCGCGATGGTCTTTCCGGCTCCCGATGACGCAATCTTTGCCGCAGAATTTCTGCGGATGCCGAACACATCGTGCCCCTGATCATTCATGGCAAGCCAGGCAAAGCCTGCAGGGTCATAATCCGCAGAAGACAGGGCACCGTATTCTCGGTAGATCCTGTTCAGATCGATCATGTACTGGTGGAAGGAATCGTGCATGGGATACTTGAGCAGGAAATTGTCAGGCTCCCTGGTCTCGTCCCACTCCCGGAACATGGCGATCTCATTGCCCATGAAGTTGAGTTTCTTGCCGGGGTGGACATACATATACAGGTACATTGAGCGCAGCTGGGGGAACTTCTCCTCATAGGAGCCGAAAATCTTGTCGATGATCGTCCTCTTCCCGTGCACGACCTCGTCGTGGGACAGAGGGAGCAGGTGGCGCTCATTGTAAAAATAGTACATGGAGAAGGTCAGAAGCTCGGGGCGCTTGGAACGCTCATCCGAAGTCTTCTTGAAATAATCCAGAGTGTCATTCATCCAGCCCAGGTCCCACTTGTAATCGAATCCCAGGCCTCCTTCCTCGGCGGACTTTGTGCAGCCCGGGAAAGAGGTGCTGTCTTCCGCGATCAGCATGGCAGTAGGATGCAGCTTATGAATGCCGGCATTCATTTTTTTCAGAAAAGCCACTGCTGTCTCGTTGACACCGCGGAGTTCATTGCCCATCCAGTAGATCACACGGCTGATGGCATCCATGCGCAGACCGTCAAAATGATACTCCGTGAGCCAGTAGTTGGCAGCGGACTGCATGAAACAGGCCACCTCACGGCGGGCAAAGATGAAGTTGCAGCTGCCCCACTCGCTGTCGGAGACATCACTGGGCGGATACTCGTACAGTTCTGAGCCGTCATACTGACGCAGTCCATAGTAATCCAGGGCAAAATGCGCGGGTACAAAATCAATGATGGCGCCGATCCCCGCATTGTGCAGGCGGTCGATCAGCTTCTGAAGCTGCTTTGCCGTGCCATAGCGGGAAGTAGGGCTGAAAAAGCCGGTGCTCTGATATCCCCAGCTTCCGTCGAAGGGATGCTCCGAAAGAGGCAGGAACTCGACATGTGTATAACCATTGGATTTCACATAGTCGATGAGTTCATCCGCGATGTCCTCATAGGTAAACCAGCCGTTAGGATCCGCCTCATTGCGCCTGAAGGATCCCAGATGCAGCTCATAGATATTGAGGGGCGTATTATAGCAGCGGGTCCTCCTCTTCATCCATTCCTCATCGGTGAAGGTGTATTCATCGAGATCACGGACGATCGAGGCAAAGCCGGGACGCAGTTCCATGCCGAATCCGTAGGGATCGCAGTGCTCCACACGGCCGTTTTTTCCGTAAATGACATATTTGTACATCTGGCCGGGCTTTGCGTTTTCCTCAAAGATCTCATAGAACTGGAAGTGGACAGGCATTTTCATTTCTTCCTCTGTCCAGTTATTGAACTCCCCGATTATGCAGACTTTGTTTGCCTGAGGCGCATAGGTGCGGAAAACGACACCGCCGTCCTGCACATGCGCTCCCATATATTTATATGCATCGAAAAGATCTCCATCAAAAAACTTCTGAAAATCCACTCTCTTTCCTCCATGACGTCCTGTAGGCGGCGTCTTCAAAAAAACGGTACTGTACAAAAAAGCCTATTCTTCAGATTTGTTCTCTTCCTCTGAATCTGTGTCTTTCTCCGAGTCTGCCTCTTCCTCAGCATCAGTCTGCTCTTTATGACCGGCATCTTCTTCCGGTTCAGCCGCTTCCTCTCCGCCTGTGCTGTCCTCTCCGGCGATCTCGCTCCTGGTCTTCCAGAGCTGGTCAAGAACTTCCTGGGCGTTGTCCTCTGTCACCTTGAAGATTACATCGGCGATCGTCTTCTGCGCCTGATTGCCCTCGACCACATCTTTGGCGGCAACTGCGGTGAGCTTGGCCTGCTCATAAAAATCAACAAAAGTCGATCCGCTCATCAGTTTGTTGATGATGGCAGTGCAGGTATCCTCGTGGGTTCCCAGCCCGATGACCAGTATGTCCCTGCCGACAAGCCTGTGCCGCAGCTGGACACCGTCCGAAGCCGCAAGAGCATTGCCCTCGCTGCTGCAGAGAACGAGTTCTGCCTCTTTTTTATGTGTAATGAGGATTTCCTGTGTATAAGCGGAGATTTCCTCCGGGTCTGAGGACTCCGTCTCCCCCAGGATCTGAAGCTCTGAGCCCAGATCCCGCACAGTCTCCTCGAGCGCCCTGCGCGCCTCTTCACCGCCTCCGATCAGCAGAGCTCCGACATGGCCGTCTTCATTAAAGTCCAGGCCGCGGTCCGTCCCGCTGTAATCGTACAGAAGCTTCATCTGAATGGCGAGCTGCTGGTCATAGGTAGAGCCGATCCATACAGCATTCAGATCCTGCTCGCTCCAGCGGAGGATCTCCTCGCTGTCGGGAGTGCAGTTCACAAATACCACCCCTGCCTCTGCCGCCGTCACTTTGTCAGTGATTTCCGGAATGTCCCCGTCATCCACTGCGGCCACGATCAGCAGTGAACATCCCTGCGCCAGGCATTCATCGATTTCCTCCTGCTGTCTGCCGGCTCTGCCGGTCAGATCCTGCGCAGCGATATTGGCGGCCGTAAAACCGTGCAGTACGAGTTCATCCTGCAGAGCATGGTAAAGATACTCATTGTCGCCCGTCTCCGACCGGGCAAAGCAGAGTCCCACCAGTGCATTCTCAGGTGTGATCTTCTCTTCCTCTTCAGCAGCTTCCTCAGCCACTGTATCTGCCGTCCGGGCGGCTTCAGTCATATCCTCGGAAGCCTGCTCGGCTGCCGGAGCAGAAGCAGCTTTCCCGCATCCTGCCGTCAATACAGCAATGGCCAGCAACAATGCGGCCAGATATTTCCAACGTTTATTCTTCACCCTGTACATAGCCAGGCCTCCCTGCCCGTGAGCTCAGTCTGTCAGCTTCTGCGGGTATTCCGTAAAAAGCCGGTCTGTCAGTTTCCGCGGTCTGATGCCGCTGAACATTTACAATTATAGCAATAATCATCTCAAAATGGTAGACCGAATGATAGCCGGCTGCTCTTTCGAACTGCAGATCCGGGCCTGTTATCCGCCTGAAAGCCCTTTGCCGCATAAAAAGAGGACTGCGGTTATCCCGCAGTCCTCCATATACATTATACATCCCAATATGCCCCGCCGGGAGGTCAGAACAGAAAAAGTGTCCCGGCCGCCTCATGCGGATCGATTCGCATAGTGAAACTTTATGCGCCTTTCAGGCAGGTTGTACTCAGTCTACGCCTTCGATCGGATAGCAGACCTTGCCGGGGTTGAGGATCAGGTTGGGGTCGAAGACCTTCTTGATTCCGAACATCAGGTTGATGGATGTCTCGCCCAGGCACT